>NZ_JACAQY010000034.1:0-242356 GCF_013386835.1 Pseudomonas sp. IPO3774 | reverse complement strand
GCAAGCCCGCTACCACATTTGGTTCACGGTTTTGTCAGCTAGCCTTTCACTGTTTTAGGTGCCTTGCCTTCCTTCATCTGTTGCAGCAGCGGCGCACACTGGTTCGGCTCATCGCCGCTCGGTGCCACCAGCGCCAGCAAACCCGCCGCCGGGCCGGCAATCACACCCAAGGCAACCATGCCCGCACCACGCAGCATCAGCGGCACCGCCTTCACGCCAGCATTCGGTTTGATAAACGGCCCGTTGACGTACAACGGCGAGCGCAGGGAAAACAGGCGGAAGCCTTTGGACTCCGGAGTAATGGTCAGGTCAAGCTGCTCGCTGGCCATGTTCGCGGCGCCATCGATGTAGATGATCGCGTTCTCGGTATCGAACACAAACAGGCGAGTCGTCGCCAGGCCCGACTTGATGCCGAAGTCTGCGGCCGCACAGTTGATCTTCACTTCCTTGTCGCCAAACAGGCGGCCGACCACGTAGTTGCCGACGTTGAGCCCGGCGATTTCCATCAGTCCGCGGCTGATGGCGCCGTCGTTGATCAACATTTTCAGATCGCCATTCGACGTGCCAAGCAATGCCGCGACGGAGTTGCCGCGTCCGGAAATGTCCGCGTCGCCGTTGAGCTCACCGAAGCTGGTTTTCATCGGCTCGAAGGTCGGGAACAACTGCTTGAGCTTGAAGTTGCGCGCGGTGAGTCTGGCCTGGCCTTCCATCGGCGTGGTGCGCCCGTTGAGACGAATCTGCGCGTCGAGCTTGCCACCGGCCACGCCGAAACGCAGGGGCTCCAGGCTCAACTGCCCGTCGTTCAGCACCAGGTGAGTGTAGAGATCGGTGAACGGCAATTCAGCACTGTGGACGATGCGTTTGCCGGTGAATTCGACGTCGGCATCCATGTCGCGCCAGCGCTCGGTGCGGAACTCTTCCACCGGCAGCACCCTGGTCGCCGGCTGCTTGCTTTCGCCGCCACGGGCTTTTTGCTTGGCGTTGGAGTCGGCACCGATCAGCGGCGCCAGGTCGGTCATCAACAGCTGATTGGAGACCAGCGCCCCGGTGAGCTTGGGCCGCGGCTGGCTGGCGACGTAGCCGAGGTTGCCGTGGATGTCGCTGTTGCCGATCTTGCCGTTGAAGTTTTCATACTGGAACGACGCGCCACTGGCCTCATGCAACTTGGCGATCAGGTGGCCGTCGGTGGAATAGGCCGGCGAATCCGGCAAGGTCACGCCGGTCAGCGGGTACAGGTTGCCCAGGCTGCTGCCGGAGAGTTTGAGGCGCAGGTCGAGGGCGCCGAGGTTCATCGGGTCGGTCAGGGTGCCGGCCAGCGCGATGCTGGTGTCGCCGATCCTGGCCTGGGCTTGCAGCGGGAACGGCTTGGCCGCGTCCTGCAAGGCCAGCAGGCCACCGATCTTGCCGGTGCCATCGAGTTTCTGGCCGTGGTATTGGCCCTTGACCTTGAGGCCGAACGCGTAATCCTGCGGCGCCGAGCCTTTTTCCAGGGCTTTCCTGGCGTCGGCATCGCCGACAATCTCGCCGAAGGGGATCGGCTTGCCGAGCAGGTCGATCACGACGTCGAGCTGGGTCTTGAGAGTCTGGTCGTCGAGGGTCACATGGCCTTTGTCGAAGCCGATGGCGCCGATGTCCACCACCCAGTTGGACGGTTCGGCATTCGGGTCCTTGGGGTCGAACTTGAAGGTCCAGTTGGCGCGGCCATCGGCCAGGCGCTGCAACTGCGCACTCGGTTCGGTGAGGTCGATACGCGGGATCACCACGCGCTGGGCCAGCAACGCCAGGGGCGAGATACGCAACTCCACGCGCTTGAGGGTGACCATCTGCGGGGCTTTCGACCAGTCGGGATTGCCCAGGGTCAGGTCTTCGGCAATCACATGGGGCCACGGAGTCCAGGCGCGCCAGCCGCCTTCATCGGGCTCGCGCTGCCACACCACGGCCAGGTTGCCATTGATGGCAAACGGTCGATGCAGTTCTTCGGAGACCTTGGCGTTGAGGGGCGGCTTGATCCGGTTCCAGTCAAAGAACACCAGGACCAACACCACAATGGCGATTAACAAAACGAAGCTGGCGCAGCTCCAGGCGAGAATTTTACGAGTGCGCGTCATTGCACAGGACTCCAGGTTACGACTGAGCGGGCGCTTTGCGGCGCGCGTTTTGACTACAGCTTATATGGCTACGACTGACAAACGGCGCGGGGGTTTAACCCCATTGATGAATTCCTCATAAAAACCGCCTTTCCTGACCAACCAGACAGTTTCAATCATCAACGACGCACCGTTGTTACCCACGTTCGTGTCGAAAATACCCACCTCGGTGCAAAAGCGCGGGCTTGAGACCTGCGAGATAGAGCCTTCGCAGGGAACAATCAATTCTGTTGATTATTACCATTGTGTTTATGAACTTTTATATCGACTTATCAAGAGTAGCATTAGCCCTGTACCCAATTTATCGCCCTCCCAAGGAGCAACCCATCATGAAACGCCAAATACTCGCAAGCTTTGCACTTTCCCTCCTGGCCACCAGCGCATTTGCCCTGCCAGCTGCTGAACAGGCAACCCCACAAGTGAAAGCCGACGCTTCCCACTTCAGCCAAACCCTGGCTCGCAGCGGCGCTTCGGACAAGAACAACACCGACTACAACGGCAGCATCACTGAAAACGGTTCGGAACAAGCCAACAAACGTGCTTACACCGAAGGCGTTGCTGAAGGTGGCCGTGACCGTCTGGAACAGAAAGGCCTGGTTGAAGGTGGCGCTGATCGCCTGATGGAACGCAACGCTGTTGCCGAAGGTGGCCGTGATCGCCTGGAACAGAAAGGCCTGGTTGAAGATGGTTCGAGCCGCGCCAACAAACGCGCTTATGCTGACGGCGTAGTGGAAGGCGGTGCTGACCGTCTGGCAGAACTGCATCAAGCACAGAGCTAAGCCCGTGCTGGCCCTGGAAAAAAGCCCGATCAGCCGATCGGGCTTTGACTTTGTGTGAACCGCAACGCCCTTCTCCCTTTTGAAGTTCGACGCTGGCAAAGCTGATTTGCTAGAGTGCGTCGCTGTCCTTGTCCACAAAGCCCGCCTGCCAATGCTGCCCCGCGCCGAACAGAAGCAACAGACCCGACTCGCCCTGATGGACGCAGCCCGCCATCTGATGGAGTGTGGCCGTGGGTTCGGCAGCCTCAGCCTGCGTGAAGTGGCCAAGACCGCCGGCATCGTGCCCACCGGTTTCTACCGTCACTTTGCCGATATGGATCAGCTGGGCCTGGTATTGGTCAGCGAAGTCGGCCAGACCTTTCGCGCGACGATTCGCCTGGTACGCCACAACGAATTCGTGATGGGCGGCATCATTGATGCCTCGGTACGGATTTTCCTGGATGTGGTCGCCGCCAACCGTTCGCAATTCCTGTTCCTGGCCCGCGAGCAATACGGTGGCAGCCTCGCCGTTCGCCAAGCCATTGGTGCCCTGCGTGAGGACATCGCCAGCGACCTCGCCGCCGACCTGACCCTGATGCCCAAGCTCCAGCACCTGGATGCCGACGGCCTGCACGTGATGGCCGACCTGATCGTCAAGAGCGTGTTCGCCACCCTGCCCGACATTATCGACCCGCCCGCCGAAGCGCTGCCTGCGCACCTCACGCCACAAGCCAAGATCACCCAGCAGCTGCGTTTCATCTTTATCGGCCTCAAGCATTGGCAAGGCCTGGGCAGCACCGAATAACTCAGCGCACGGTGTGAAAACGCTTGGCGGTGGTGTAGTTCCGGTTCCAATAGCTGTTGGCCAGTGAGTCGATGCGCACGCTTTTGCCCGTGCGTGGCGAGTGGATGAACTTGCCCTCTCCTATATAGAGACCAACGTGGCTGACCTGGCCGCGCCCATTGCCCCTGAAAAACACCGCATCACCCGGTTGCAACGCATTGCGCTTGACCGTGGCCGCGGTTGAGCGGTGCATCGCCGAGGTGGTGCGAGGCAGATGAATGTTGGCTTCGGTCTTGAACAGGTACACCAGGAAGCTGCTGCAATCGAAGCCCTGCTTCACCGAAGCGCCGCCCAATTTATAGGGCGTGCCCAACAGCTCGTGGGCGCGGTCGATCACGTTGTCGATAGTAGGTGGCGGCGCGAATGCCGGGGCACGCTGAAGATTGGCCGAAGCAGATGAAATGGCGAGCGACAAACTGACAATGAGTAAACAGAAAAATGACTTGTACATGGTGGAAACCGCTGAAGATTAAATACGGAGCGGAATCCTAATGAAACAGCGCGTAACGCAACGCACGGCAAATCCTGCAAGTGCGTAGGAAAAGTCCCAAGCAATCAAAACTCATAAAAGATGAAAGAAATTTCATGCACCAAGCAATGGAATTCAACGCCGAGCGCCCGGATCCGGTGCTATAAATCCAACCACGCACCAAAATGAAACATTTTGGAATAATTTCCTGCGCCATCAGGTGGCACAAGTCGCCTGCCTACAGGGAATTCCTACTCCCCGCGTGGTTGGCAAGACCCTTGCTCTAGCTTGCTTATCGCTCATAGCTGGAAGCTTTCTGATGCTGGTGATCCACCGCCGAATCGCCCCCCAACCCGTCTGGGCCGCAGAGTTGCTGCTGAATTTCGAAGCCCGCAGTAAAAGCCGCCTGCGCTGTTTCAGTGCCGACGGAGAAGACGTCGGCCTGTTTCTGGAGCGCGGCCAACCGCCGCTGCACGATGGCGAATTCCTACAGGCTGAAGACGGACGTGTCGTACGCGTGTGCGCCCGGCCTGAACAACTGCTGCACGTCACTTGCGGCAATGCCTTTGAACTGACCCGCGCCGCCTATCACCTGGGCAACCGCCACGTGGCGCTGCAAGTGGGTGACGGTTGGCTGCGCCTGCTCGATGACTACGTGCTCAAGGCCATGCTCGATCAGTTGGGCGCGACGACCGAGACCATCGAGGCCCCCTTCCAGCCGGAACACGGCGCCTATGGCGGCGGCCACCACCACTCCCGCCATGGCGACGAAGACTTCAACTACCCGCCCAAGCTGCACCAGTTCGGCGTACGCCTATGAACCCAGCCTGGGCGCTGTTGCGTCTGGCCAGTCCGCAGCTGCCGATTGGTGGCTACAGCTATTCCCAGGGCCTGGAAATGGCCGTGGAGCAAGCCCGCGTGACCGACCCGGCAAGTGCCGGGCGCTGGATCAGCGATCAACTGTTGCTCAACCTGGCGCGCTTCGAAGCGCCGCTGCTGCTCGCCCACTGCCAGGCCGCCGCCGAACAGGACTGGCCACGCCTCGCGCAGTTGTGCGAGGAACACCGCGCCAGCCGTGAAACCCGCGAGCTTTATCAGGAAAGCCGGCAGATGGGCTATTCCCTGCACCAGCTATTGAACGGTTTACCGGAGCTGGATGACGCCGCCCGAGAGTTCCTGGCACAGCGTTCCGAACCGCACCTGGCGCTGGGCTGGGCCCTGGCCGCCCGCGCCTGGCAGATCAGCCCGGATGACGCCCTGGCCGCCTGGCTGTGGAGTTGGCTGGAAAACCAATTGGCGGTGCTGATGAAGACGCTGCCTCTGGGCCAACAAGCCGCCCAGCGCCTGACCAGCGAACTGCTGCCGCTGCTGCAACAAGCCCAGCAGGACGCCAGCCAGCTTGACCCCAATCACTACGGCAGCGCCGCGTTTGGCCTGTCCCTGGCGTGCATGGCCCATGAGCGCCAGTACAGCCGCCTGTTCCGTTCCTAGGGCACTTTATCTTGGAGAATCACATGAACACCCAACCCCTGCGCGTCGGCATCGGCGGCCCGGTCGGCTCCGGCAAGACCGCCCTGACCCTGGCCCTGTGCCTGGCCCTGCGTGATCGCTACAACCTGGCGGTGGTCACCAACGATATCTACACCCGCGAAGACGCCGACTTCCTGGTGCGCAACCAGGCCCTGGCGCCCGAGCGCATCATCGGTGTGGAAACCGGCGGCTGCCCCCACACCGCGATTCGCGAAGACGCCTCCATCAACCTCGAAGCAGTAGACCAACTCAACCGTCGCTTTCCCGGCCTGGACCTGATCCTGGTGGAATCCGGCGGCGACAACCTGTCGGCCACCTTCAGCCCGGAACTGTCGGACCTGACCATCTACGTGATCGATGTGTCGGCCGGCGACAAGCTGCCGCGCAAAGGCGGGCCGGGAATCTGCAAATCCGACCTGCTGGTGATCAACAAGATCGACCTGGCGCCGCTGGTAGGCGCATCCCTGGAACTGATGAACAGCGATACCCAGCGCATGCGCGGCGGTAAACCTTTCGTCTTCAGCAATCAGAAAACCGGCGTCGGCCTGGAAGAAATCGTCGCCTTCATCGAACGCCAGGGCTTGCTGACCGCAGCCTGATCAACCCCCACAAGGAGCCTGTCCATGCGCCTCAATACACTTCTCGCTGCCGCAGCCTTGCTGCTCACTCCCGCCCTCGCCTTCGCCCACCCCGGCCATGGCGACAACGGCCTGGTGGCCGGTATCAGCCACCCGCTGGGCGGCATCGACCACTTGTTGGCAATGGTCGCCGTGGGCCTGTGGGCCGCTCAACAAAAAGGCTCGGCGCGCTGGGCGCTGCCGTGCACGTTTGTCGGCACCATGCTGATCGGCGGGATGCTGGGCTTTGAAGGGCTGGAACTGCCGGCGCTGGAAAGCGGGATTGCCGCGTCGGTGCTGGCGCTGGGCCTGGCGGTAGCGCTGGCGGTGCGGCCGCCGTTGTTCGTGGCGGTGGCGGCGACGGCGCTGTTTGCACTGTTCCATGGCGTGGCCCATGGTTTGGAGCTGCCGGACATGTCCAGCCCGTGGGCGTATGCCATAGGGTTTGTGGGTGCGACGGCGGTTTTGCATGCTGCCGGTTATGCCGTGGTGCGTTTCCTGCCGGCGGCGGCTGCGCCGTTGGTGCGGGTGGCGGGTGCGGCTTCGGCGGCGACCGGGGTTTGGTTGCTCGCTGCCTGATTTTCGGTGCTCCTGAGGGCCTCTTCGCGAGCAAGCCCGCTCCCACAGTCGACGGCATTCCAACAATGGAACTCGATCGAATGTGGGAGCGGGCTTGCTCGCGAAGGCGGCAGTAAAGACAACACCGATCCCAAGCCTGATACCATGTCGCGCAAACACCCCTGCCGTGACGACGCCAGCCGATGCCCATCGCTCCAAGCTCCGCCCTCAAGCCTCAATTGACCGCCGTGTTGACGCACTTCCACGACCTGATCGTGCCGCTCTGGCAAGGCCCGGGCTGGAATGCCGACCTGGCGCTGCCCTATGAGGCCCTGGACGCCGATCATCGGCCTTTGCCCCCGCAACGCTATCGCGCCATGGCCTGCGCACGGCAGTTGTACCTGTTTGCCAGCCTGATCGGCGAGCCCGGCGCAGCCTTTGCCGAGGAGCGCGCCGCCGCGTTGTTCCGTTCCCTGCAACGGCACTTCCACGACGCCGAGCACGGCGGCTGGTTCTACAGCATCGACGCCCACGGCAAGCCGCTGGATAAGCGCAAGGACCTCTACACCCACGCCTTCATCATCTTCGCCTGCGCCCACTATTGGGCCAAGGTACGTGAATCGCTGGTGGAATCGGTACTCGACGCCGCCCTGGAAGTGGTCGCCGAACGCTTCGCCACCGGCGACGGCCTGTACGAAGCGGTGCTGGAGCGTAACTGGTCATCCCTCAAGTCTGGCCCTCTGCAAAACCCGTTGATGCACCTTGCCGAAGGCTTCCTCGCCACGCTGGCCGTGCGTGAAGACGCCGTCACCCAGGACGCATTGCTGGACTTGGCCAACGCCATGCAAAAGCGCTTCATCGACCGCCAACACGGGGTGATGATGGAAAAACCGCTGGGTGCTGTGGATAACTGGTTTGAACCGGGGCATCAGTTCGAATGGTTTTTCCTGCTGGAATCTTCGGATTTGCTGCGGGGCACACCGCTGCACACATCGCTGAACAAAGCGTTCACCTATGCCGAGCAAAAGGGTGTGGATAACGCTACCGGTGCGGTCAGCGGCATGCTGGCCCTGGACGGCAGCGTACGCGACGGCACCCAGCGTATCTGGGCCCAGGCCGAATACCTGCGGGCGCTGACCTTGCGGCCCAACAGTGAAGCCGTGCTGCACCGCCAATTGCTGGCGTTGCAGCAGCGCTTCCTGCACGACAAAGGCTGGAATGAGTGCCTGGATGCCAAGGGGCACGTGAGCCGGCGGGATATGCCGTCAACCACGCCTTACCACTTGGCGACGTGCTACCTGGGCCTTACGCAATCCATTTGCGGTCCCCGGTAAAACTGATCGTCAGCCAGCGGGCCGCGTCGGGCTTGCCCAACCCTGTGGATATTTCTTCGCGCAGCCCGTCCAGGGTGGCGACGTTATCCACCGGGTAATCCGCCGGCAGCACCACATGAATCTCGATAAACCGCGCCCGCCCGTGCTTCTGCACGTAGGACACGTAATCATCGAAACCATGCCTGGCCACGACCGCCTCCATCACTTCGCGCACTTTGCCGTCCAGTTGGTCCGGCACAATTCCCAACACGTCGCGTAGCGCCGGGCGCAGGATCTTGAAGGCCGGCGCCAGCATGCTCAACGCCAGCAGGATCAGGATCAACGGGTCCACATATACCGCCCACTGCCCATAGCCCTGGGACTTGAGCAACAGCGCCGCCAGGAAGCTCACCAGCAGCCCCACCGACAGCATCGCGTCCACCAGCCAACTGATGTTGTCGAACTGGATCAGCGACGACTTGAGCGTGCGATTGCGGTAACGCACGTAGAAGAAATAGGCGAACTCGACGACGGTAAACACCGCCGCATAGATGATCACCAGGCCCAACTCGATATCGCGCCCGCCATTGATAATGCCGAACACGCCGTTGAGAAACGCGTAGATGGCGATCAACAGCAGGAAACTGCCCTCGATCAGCAGCACCATGGGCTCCAAGTGCCAGTAGCCGAACTGGAAACGTTCGTTGCTTTTCTTGGCGATCAGCTTGGCCGTGATCAGCATCAGCACCTTGATGGCGGTGGCGATCAGCGAGAAAAAGCCGTCGAATAAAATCGATTGGGCGCCCGACACCACCCCTGTGACAATCCCGGCGATCGCCACGGCGAACATCAGGATGGTCGATTGTTTGAGCAGCGACTGCTCACCTCGGTTACTCACATATCCTCCTGTCAAAACCTTTGAACCGCACAGCGCGGCGGGGTTTTCAGGGGTGGAGTGTACCTTATGTCCTGTTTTGGCCGATTTGCCGCATATTCAAACCTGACAAAACCCTGTGGCGAGGGAGCTTGCTCCCGATGGGGCGCGGAGCGGCCCTGGCTTTTTTGGGGCCGCTTCGCAGCCCAGCGGGAGCAAGCTCCCTCGCCACAACAGCTCGACGAACTTAGCCCTTGGCGCCACGCTCAATCGCAAACCCGGCCCAGGTCTGGCTCACTGGCATCAGCTCCAGGCGGTTGATGTTCACGTGTGCCGGGGTGTTAAGCACCCAGAAGATCGTATCCGCAATGTCCTGCGGCTGGATCGGCTCGGCACCGGCATAAGTCGCGTCATAACGCGCCTGGTCACCGGCAAAGCGCACCAGCGAGAACTCACTCTCACACAGGCCCGGCTCGATGTTGGTCACGCGCACGCCGGTGCCCTGCAGGTCGCAACGCAGGTTCAGCGAGAACTGTTTGACGAAGGCCTTGGTGCCGCCATACACGTGGCTGCCCGGGTACGGGTAGCTGCCGGCAATGGAACCGAGGTTGATGATGCCAGCGCCACGGCCGTGGGCGATCAGGCGCGGCAACAGCAGGCTGGTGGTGGTCAGCAGGCCCTTGATGTTGGTGTCGACCATGGTTTCCCAATCGTCGAGGCTGCACTTCGGCGCAGGGTCGGTGCCCACCGCCAGGCCGGCGTTGTTGATCAGCCCACGCAGCGTGGCAAAGGACGGCGGCAGGTTGGCGATCGCCTCTTCCATGGCCTTGCGGTCACGCACGTCCACCACCAGGCCGAGCACTTCGGTCTGCTTGGAAAGCTCGGCGCACAGGGCGTTCAAGCGCTCTGCGCGGCGGCCGGTGAGCACCAGTTTCCAGCCGGCTTCGGCAAAACGGCGGGCACAGGCTTCGCCAAAACCGGAGGTCGCGCCAGTAATAAACAGCGTATCGGACATGGTGTTCTCCTTGCGGGGCTACGAGGTAAAAAATCAGCCAGCAGAATGCCCGGCTGCCGGGCTGGCGGCAACTGATACACGCTGTGGACACAGGTGAATGCCGCTCATACTGTACGAAATTCAACCAATCGCCCGAAAGCCATACAGGCCGTGGCGTGCAGCCATGTGCGCGCACCTTATCCACAGCCCCGTCCACAGTCTTTGGGGGCAAGTACAAAAGCTGAAAGCCGCGCTACACAAGGCTTTCAGCGCGATTCAAAAAGTTTTTTGCTTGACCTTGCGCAGCCCGTATGTAGCCCGGTTCAAAACGGTGCAACCAGGACGATGGCTCCAGGCCAGTCATTCCGGCCTCTGCGGCACTCTTTCCAGAGTTTAGTCACAGACTTATCCACAGGCCGGAGTGACATATTCCGGTCATATACCTGTGTCTTTAAACAGGTTGACAAACCCCTCGGGTGGTCACGAAAAACTCACTGATCAATAAACAACCACCACGCTGCAAGCCGCGAAAACAAAGGCCTCCAGCCAGCTACTCCCACGTTACCCACAGCCGGTTCCACAGTGCTTGGGGACAAGTCAAAACTGTGACAAAACAGGGATTTGCGGCGGCTATATGTCGCGCTTTGGCAGGTGCCCGGATTTGTTGTCCACAATTTCAGGAAAGCACTGTGGATGATCGTTCCCACGCTCTGCGTGGGAATGCAGGCCGGGACGCTCCGCGTCCCAAAGCGTGACGCAGAGCGTCACAAGAGGCGTTCCCACGCGGAGCGTGGGAACGATCAGAGTTACATCAGTGCCCGCCGAGGTAGGCGTTGCGCACCTCCTCATTCACCAGCAGCTCCTTGCCGGTGCCGGTAAGGCGAATCTCGCCGTTGACCATCACGTACGCCCGGTCCGACAAGCGCAGCGCATGGTTGGCGTTCTGCTCCACCAGGAAGATGGTCATGCCGGTAGACGCCAGTTCCCGCAGCGTGGCGAAGATCTGCTTCACCACAATCGGCGCCAGCCCCAGGCTCGGCTCGTCCAGCAGCAACAGCTTGGGCCGGCTCATCAGTGCGCGGGCGATGGCAAGCATCTGCTGTTCACCACCGGACATGGTCATCGCCCGCTGGTTGCGCCGCTCCTTGAGACGCGGGAACAGCTCGAACATGCGCTGCATGTCTTCGGTGGCGAACTTGTCGCCAATCGGGATGGTACCCATCAGCAGGTTTTCCTCGACGGTCATGTCGGGGAACACCCGCCGCCCTTCCGGCGACTGCGCAATGCCATTGGAGGCGATGTAGTGGGACGACTTGTGGGTAATGTCGACGCCGCGGTAGATGATCTGCCCGGACTCGGCCCGTGGCTGGCCAAAGATCGACATCAGCAGCGTGGATTTACCCGCACCGTTGGAGCCGATCAGGCTCACGGTTTCGCCTTCGTTGATGTGCAGCGAAACTTTCTTCAGGGCCTGGATCGGGCCGTAGAACACGTCCAGGTCTTTCAGTTCGAGGATTGGCTCACTCATACCAGTTCCTCTTCGTCAGCGCCCAGATAAGCCGCGATCACCTTCGGATCATTGCGGATCGCTTCCGGCCCACCCTCGGCAATCACGTTGCCGTGGTCCAGCACCACGATGTGGTCGGAAATACTCATCACCATGCCCATGTCGTGTTCGATCAGCACCACCGTCAGGTCGTGCTCGTCCCGCAGCAGGCGAATCATCGCGCTGAGGGCTTCGGTTTCCTGGGGGTTGAGGCCGGCGGCCGGTTCGTCGAGGCAAATAATCTGCGGCCGGGTGCACATGGCACGGGCGATTTCCAGGCGGCGCTGCTGGCCGTAGGACAGCTCGCCGGCCAGGCGGTTGGCGCAGTCCACCAGGTCCACCACTTCCAGCCAGTAGAACGCATGGTCGAGGGCGTCGCTTTCAGCCTTGCGGTAGCCCTTGGTATTGAGGATGCCCGCGAGCATATTGCGGTTGACCCACATGTGCTGGGCCACCAGCAGGTTCTCCACCACCGACATTTCCTTGAACAGGCGAATGTTCTGGAAGGTGCGCGCCAAACCCGCCCGGTTCACCAGGTGAGTGCCGCCGAACATCTTGTAGAACACCCGGCTGACGAAGCTTTTCGGCGAGACAAAGTCGGTGGCCTTGAAGCGCTCGCCCAGCAGTTGGATCACGTTGGTCTGCTTGCCGCGCACATTGAGTTCGATCTTGCCGCCGGAGGCTTTGTAGAAACCGGTCAGGCAGTTGAACACGGTGGTCTTGCCGGCACCGTTGGGACCGATCAGGGCGAAGATCGAGTTGCGCTTGACCTTGAGACTTACGTCGCTCAAGGCCTTGATGCCACCAAAGTGCATCATCAGGTGTTCCACGGAAAGAACGACTTCCTTGCTCATGGCGCCACTCCTTTACGCGGGACGACACCGGTACGGCTGATACGAATCAGGCCTCGTGGTCGCCAGATCATCATCACCACCATCAACACGCCGAAGAGCAGCACGCGGTACTCGGAGAAGCTGCGCAGCAGCTCCGGCGCCACCGTCAGCACGAACGCGGCAATCACCACGCCGACGGTCGAGCCCATGCCGCCCAATACCACGATGGCGAGGATCAGCGCCGACTCGAAGAAAGTGAACGACGACGGGTTGACGAAGCCCTGGTAGCTGGCGAAAAACACCCCGGCCAGACCGGCAGTGGACGCGCCGATGGTGAACGCCGAGAGCTTCACCAGCACGTGGTTGAGGCCCATGGAACGGCAGGCGATTTCGTCTTCGCGCAAGGCTTCCCACGCGCGGCCCACCGGCATGCGGGTCAGGCGGTGCTTGATGTACAGCACCAGCAGCACCACCAGGAACAGCACGATGTAGATGAACAGGAATTTGATGTTGGGGTTGTAGTCGATGCCGAAGAACTCGTGGAACGGCACCCCGCCATCCTTCGCCTTGCGCACGAACTCCAGGCCGAAAAACGTTGGCGAGGGCACCGGCATGCCGTTCGGGCCACCGGTAAACGACAGCCAGTTATTCAGCACCAGGCGGATGATTTCACCGAAGCCCAGGGTCACGATCGCCAGGTAGTCACCGTGCATTCGCAACACCGGGAACCCGAGTATGCATCCCGCCAACGCCGCACAGATCGCCGCCAGCGGCAGCACCGTCCAGAAGCCCAAACCGAGGTATTGATAACCCAGCGCCAGGCCGTAGGCACCGATGGCGTAGAACGCCACGTAACCCAGGTCGAGCAGCCCGGCCAGGCCGACCACGATGTTCAGGCCAAGGCCCAGCAACACGTAGATCAACCCGAGGATCACCACGGTCAGCAGGTATTTGTTGGCAAAGAACGGGAACACGATAGCAATCACGATCAACGCCGGGATGATCCAGCGCAGGCGCGACTTGTAGTCCGGCTTGAGCACATGCACACCGGAGCCGGTGCTTTCAAACCCTTGCAGAATCCGCAGGCCCCTTGGGGTTTGCAGGAACAGGCTCATGGCGAACCGGCCGACCATCACGATGGCCACCAGGATGCCGACACGCGCCGGTTGCAGGTTGAAGCTGTAGCCGTCGAGGACCACGCCGACGATCGGACCGAACACGATCAGCGAAATCAGCCCGGCGAGTACCGCATCGACGACACTTTTCTTGATATCGATAGAGTAGGCAGCAGACATAGTTATACCTTCGCCACGAGTGGGCGACCGAGCAGGCCCTGGGGACGGAAAATAAGGATCACCACCAGCAGGGAGAAACTGAACACGTCTTTGTAGTCAGAGTTGATCAACCCCGAGAACAGCGACTCGGAAATACCCAGGATGATCCCGCCCAGCATGGCCCCAGGCAGGGAGCCGATGCCGCCGAGTACCGCTGCGGTAAATGCCTTGATGCCGATGATGAAGCCGGCATAGAAGTCGAACGTGCCGTAGTTCAGGGTGATCAGCACACCGGCCAGCGCGGCCATGGCGGCACCAATCACGAATACGTAGGAGATGACCCGGTCGGTGTTGATACCGAGGATCGACGCCATCTTGCGGTCTTGCTGGGTAGCGCGGCACATGCGGCCGAGCTTGGTGTACTTGATGATGTAGGTCAGCAGGCCCATGCCGACGAACGCGGCCACCAGGATGAACACCTTGGTGTAGGTCAATTGCACGAAGCCGGTGCCGATATCGACTCTCCAGGCGCCGGCCAGCAGCGTCGGGATGCCTTGTTGCTTGGCGCCCTGGGCGATCTGCGCGTAGTTCTGCAGGATCAGCGAAATACCGATGGCGCTGATCAGCGGTGCCAGTCGGGTGGAGTTGCGCAGCGGTTTGTAGGCGACACGCTCGATGACCCAGCCGTAGACGCCGGTGACGACGACGGTGAAGATCAGGGTGCCAAGGATGAGCAGCGGGAAGGATTCGATGCCGAAGTAAGCCAGCAGTGCCAGACTGATCGCCGCGAGGTAAGCGGAAATCATATAAACCTCGCCATGGGCGAAGTTGATCATGCCAATGATGCCATAGACCATTGTGTAGCCGATGGCGATCAAGCCATAGACCGACCCGAGGGTCAGCCCATTGACCAGTTGCTGCAGGAAAATACCATCCATAACGCAATCTCACGCAGTGAGAGCCTGCACACCTGTGGGTGTGCGGATCTTCTAGGAGGAAAAGACAGACACAAAAGGGGCTGGCAACCAAGTCCCCGTGTGGGAGCTGGCGTGTGTGGGGGCTGGCTTGCCCGCGATAGCGACACCTCGGAATGTCAGTCAACCCGAGGTGACGCTATCGCAGGCAAGCCAGCCCCCACAAAAGCCCGGTTCCCACAGGGTCAAGTGGCGTCTAACCCATCGCGCTAACTATTACTTCTGCTTTTCCAGCTGGTGATACTTGCCGTCCTTGTCCCACTGGTAAACCACATAGTCGGAGATTTTCAGGTCGCCCTTGGCGTCCCAGTTCTTCTCGCCCATGACGGTTTTGACCGGGTGGGATTTCAGCCATTTGGCTGCGTCTTCGCCCTTGTCGGACTTGGCGCCATTGAAACCGGCGGCCAGGGCCTGGATCGAGGCGTAGGCGTACAGGGTGTAGCCTTCAGGCTCGGTGCCATTTTTGCGGAACTCTTCCACCACGGTCTTGCTGTCTGGCAGCAGGCGTGGGTCGGCGCCGAAGGTCATGTACACACCATCCACATACTGTGCACCACCGGCGGTGGCTACCAGTTCGTCGGTCACCACGCCGTCATCGGACATGAACTTGACGTCTTTCAGGCCGGCTTCACGAATCTGCCGAACCAGTGGGCCGGCTTCCGGGTGCAGGCCGCCGAAGTACACGACGTCAGCACCGGTGGAGCGGATCTTGGTGACCAAGGCGCTGAAATCTTTCTCGCCACGGGTCAGGCCTTCTTCCAGCACCGGCTTCACGCCGCGCTTGGTCAACTGCGCCGCAGTGGCGTCGGCCAGGCCTTTGCCGTAGGTGTCCTTGTCGTTGATAACGGCAACTTTCTTGCCCTTGAGCACGTCGACGATGTAGTCGCCGGCCACGATGCCTTGCTGATCGTCACGACCACACATGCGGAACACGGCCGACAGGCCACGCTCGGTAACCTGCGGGTTGGTGGAGCCCGGGGTGATCATGATCACGCCCGCATCGGCATACACCTCGGAGGCTGGGATAGTGTTCGACGAGCAGAAGTGCCCGACCACGCCAATCACTTTGTCCTGGTCAACCAGGCGGTTGGCCACGGCTACAGCCTGCTTGGGTTCGCAGGCGTCATCGCCGGCCACCAGCTTGATCTGCTCGCCGTTGATGCCGCCGGCCTTGTTGATGACATCGGCTGCCGCCTGGGCACCTTTCATGTACTGCTCACCAAATGCCGCGTTGGCGCCGGTCATCGGCCCCGCTACGCCAATCTTCACATCAGCTTGAGCAAACGCAGAAACACCCAGCGCCGCAGCAACGGCGAGGGCTAGAAAACCTTTCTTGTAAAACGTCTGGGACATGAGTGGTGCTCCGAGGTTTTTGTTGAATTGGCACTGCAGCTTCACTTCAAAAACTTTCGGAGAAAGCCCAGAGCAAGCGTCGTGCCATTACGTTTTTATTATTCAAAAAGACACGGTGTCATTGTTATTGCAGGTTTTTGGGCGCCTTTTGATTGGACGTGCAACCGTCTATCTCAACCAGGTGCAACCATTGGACCTATAAAGTGCAACCCGACCAATCAAGCACTGCAACCCGGCCACTAAACGGCCACCCTTAAACATGTAACAGCGTGCGTAACGGAAGTGCACATTTACAGTGCGTTACTGCTACGACTCGCACCAATACAGATTAGTAGCCGGCTAAGAAAATGCAGGCTTCTGAGGGGTATTTCGTTGATCAGATCACGATCCGCAGGCATTGGCCCGCGTGATACAGCGAGAATCCCGCCTCGTACAAACAGCTGCGCAGGCCCACACCGGCCAACGGCTGCATCGGCGCAAAGGGGATCGGCAGTGCCTGTGGATCCTGGTGACACAGATAATCCGCGAAGGCCTTGCCCACGACACTGCCGGTCGTCACCCCGCGCCCGTTGTAACCGGTGACCGCCACCAGCCCGGGCGCCGGCTCGAACAGGCGCATCAAGTGGTCCGGGGTGAACGCGATGCAGCCGGTCCAGGTGCACTCCCACTGCACCGGTTTGAGGTACGGGAAGTAGTGCTGTTGCACCCGATCGGCCCAGGCCTTGAGGAACCACGCGGGTTTCTGGTTGCCGTTGCCCAGGCTGCCGAGCAGCAGGCGGCCTTCGGCGTCGCGGCGGATGCTGCTGAGTACCTGGCGAGTGTCCCAGGAGCCTTGGCCGCCCGGAAGGATTTGTTGGGCGGCGTCGTCGGTCAGAGGGGCCGACGCCACCTGATAGTAATAACCGGGGAAGAAGTTGCGGCGCAGTTCGGTCCACTCGCCTTCGGTGTAGGCGTTCGAAGCGATCACCACCTGTTCAGCCTGCACCGAGCCTTGGGCAGTCTGCACTGACCAGTGCTGGCCCTGGCGTTCCAGTTGGGTGACTGGGGAGTGATCGAACAACTGTCCGCCGAGCCCGACGGCGGCATTGGCCAAACCACTGGTGTAGGCCATCGGGTTCAAGGTGCCGGCCCGCCGGTCGAGCAAGGCGGCAGCAATCTTTTTGGTACCGGTGGCTTGTTCGCATGCAGCGCCGGTCAACAGCTCCACCGGTGCACCGCGACGCTTCCATTGTTCCTCACGACTGCGCAAATCCGCCTCGCCACGGGCGTTGTGCGCCATGTGCAAGGTGCCCTCGCGACGCAGTTGGCAGTCGATGTTGTATTTGTCGATCAGGCTGAACACCAGGGACGGTGCCGCGCCGAGCATGCGGTTGAGCTGGCTGCCCACCGCGGTACCAAAACCGGCTTCGATCTCGTCCGGGGGAATCCACATCCCTGCATTGACCAGCCCTACGTTGCGCCCCGAACCACCGTGGCCGGTGCGATGGGCCTCGAGTACGGCGACACTTTTTCCTTGTTCCAGCAAGTGTATGGCTGCCGACAAACCGGTGATGCCGGCGCCGATCACGCACACATCCACTTTTACCTCGCCCTTGAGCGCGGCACGATCCGGCCGGCCAGGAGTGAGTTGTTCCCACAAACATGCTTCGCGTAATGCCATTGCCAGACTCCGATGAGACCTAACAAACCACTTTTCCGAATTGTAAATACGGTCAAATGTGGGAGCGGGCTTGCTCGCGAAAGCGGTGGATCAGATAAGCATTCGTTGACTGACACACCGCTTTCGCGAGCAAGCCCGCTCCCACATTGACCTCACTCCGACTTGAGGTATCAGTCGAAGGTAATACCCTGGGCCAGCGGCAGTTCCAGCGAGTAGTTCACGGTATTGGTCTGGCGACGCATGTACCCGCGCCATGCATCCGAGCCCGACTCACGCCCGCCACCGGTCTCTTTCTCACCGCCAAACGCGCCACCAATCTCCGCGCCGCTCGGGCCGATGTTGACGTTGGCAATCCCGCAGTCACTGCCCACCGCCGACATGAACTGCTCGGCCTCGCGCACGTCAGTGGTAAAGATGCACGAAGACAGGCCTTGTGGCACCGCATTGTTCAGGCGCAGCGCTTCAGCGAAATCGGTATAGCCGACCACATACAGAATCGGCGCGAACGTCTCGGTGCACACCACATCACTCTGCTCCGGCATTTCCACGATGGCCGGCGACACGTAGTAAGCGTTGGGGAACGTGTCTTCCAACTGGCGCTTGCCGCCAAACACCCGGCCGCCTTCGCTCAAGGCCTGCTCCAGGGCGTCCTGCATGTTTTCGAAGCTGTGCTTGTCGATCAGCGGGCCGATCAGGTTGCCTTCCAGCGGATGGCCGATGCGCACTTTGGAATACGCAGCCTTGAGGCGGGTGACGATTTCCTCCTTCACCGACTCATGGGCGATCAAGCGGCGCAGGCTGGTGCAGCGCTGCCCGGCGGTACCGACGGCGCTGAACAGGATGGCGCGCACGGCCATGTCCAGGTCGGCGCTTGGGCCGAGGATCATCGCGTTGTTGCCGCCCAGTTCGAGAATGCTGCGGGCAAAACGTGCAGCGACTTTCGGCGCTACTTCGCGGCCCATGCGGGTGCTGCCGGTGGCGCTGATCAGCGCAACACGCGGGTCATCCACCAGTGCGGCGCCGGCATCGCGGCCACCGATGATCACCTGGCTGAGGTACGGCGGCGCATCGCTGAAGTTCTTCAGTACGCGCTCGAACAGTGCCTGGCAGGCCAGGGCGGTAAGCGGGGTTTTTTCCGACGGTTTCCAGATCACTGCGTTGCCGCACACCAGCGCCAGCGCGGTGTTCCACGCCCATACGGCGACCGGGAAGTTGAAGGCGCTGATCACGCCAACCACGCCCAGCGGGTGCCAGGTTTCACGCATGTGGTGGCCCGGACGCTCGGAGGCGATGGTCAAGCCGTACAACTGGCGCGACAGGCCGACGGCGAAGTCGCAGATGTCGATCATTTCCTGCACTTCACCCAAACCTTCCTGGGTGATCTTGCCGGCTTCCCACGACACCAGCTCGCCGAGGTCGGCCTTGTACTCGCGCAACACGTCGCCGAACTGGCGCACCAGCTCACCACGACGCGGGGCCGGCACCTTGCGCCAGGCCTCGAATGCATGCTCGGCGCGACTGACCTGCTGCTCCACCTCGGCGGCGCCTTCCCAGTGCACACTGGCAATCCGGCTGCCATCAATGGGCGAATGCACGGGTTGTTTACCCGACTGGTACAGCGCCGGGTTTACCCCGAGACGATCAAGCAATGCGGCAACCATGGGTCACTCCTTCAATCTACAAACAGAAATTTGCGCCGCCAGCGGTCGCGGCGATCCAGACCTTATTTGTAGCTGGCCCAAGACTTGCCAACAAACGACGATTAGGCGAGATATCATTCCGTTTATTCATGCTAAGAACAAAAAGAGGCGTGCCGTGCTGAATAAAAGACATTTGCCCTCGATCACCGCCCTGCAGTGCTTCGAAGCGGTCACCCGCCACCTGAGTTTTACCCGCGCCGCCGAAGAGCTGAACCTCACCCAGAGCGCTGTCAGCAAACAGGTCGCGCAGCTGGAAGAACTGTTGCAGCACCTGCTGTTTCGCCGGGTGCGCCGCCGCTTGCAGATGACCCCGGCGGGCGATCTGTACCTGGTGGAAGTGCGCAAGATCCTCACCCAGGTGGAGATGTCCACCCATTACCTGCGCTCCTACGGCGGCGAGACTGAAGTGCTGCGGGTGTCCACGCCCTACACCTTCGGCGCCCGCTGGCTGGTGCCGCGCCTCAAGGGCTGGCGACTGCGCCATCCGCAGATTCACCTGGACCTGTGCAACGAACAGGAGCCCGACGAGCTGCTGCAAGGCAAGGCCGACCTGGCCTTCTACTTTGGCCAGGGCTCACGGCCCGGCACCGAGAGCCTCAAGCTGTTCAGCGAAGAACTGGTGCCCGTGTGCTCACCCGACAGCCTGCCCGCCCAAGCATTTACCGATCCCACGCAACTGAGCGAACTGGTGTTGCTGCAAAACGCCTCGCGCCCGCAAGGCTGGCATGACTGGTTCGCCGCCCAGGGTCATCACACCGAGCACAGCTACCATGGGCCGCGCTTCGAGACCTTTTATATGTGCATTCGCGCCGCACAGGTTGGCTGCGGTGTGGCGCTGCTGCCCAGGTTTCTGGTGGAAGAAGAGCTCGCCGAAGGCAAGCTGGTGATCCCCTGGCAGCATGCGATGCCGAGCCAGGATGCCTATTACCTGGCCTACCCCGAGCACTCGGCTGAAGTGCCCAAGGTGCGGGATTTTGTGAAGTGGATGATGGAGCGGGTTGAGTCTGATTGACCTTTTTTGCCTGCGATGGCGCCAGTAGTCATCCCCAAAAAAATCACTGGCAAAACAGCACGGGTCTATGCGCCACTAGCGCCATTCCTTAATTGTGCGTAAAGGTCGGCGCCCATCGCCGACCCGTCTGGAGATTCCCGTTATGAGCGAGAGTGTGTTTGCCGATCGCATCGTGCAGAACCTGCTCGACACCGACTTCTACAAGCTGACCATGATGCAGGCGGTGCTGCACAACTACCCGAACGTGGAAGTTGAATGGGAGTTTCGTTGCCGCAACAGTGAAGACCTGCGCCCGTACCTGGCGGAGATCCGCTACCAGATCGAGCGCCTCGCCGAGCTGAGCCTGAGCCCCGACCAACTGGGCTTCCTGGAACGCATCAGCTTCATGAAGCCGGATTTCCTGCGCTTCCTCGGGCTGTTTCGCTTCAACCTGCGCTACGTGCACACCGGTATCGAAAACGGTGAGCTGTTTATCCGCCTGCGCGGGCCATGGCTGCACGTGATCCTGTTTGAAGTGCCGATGCTGGCCATCGTCAGCGAAGTGCGTAACCGCTATCGCTACCAAAGCGTGATCCTCGAACAGGCCCGCGAGCAGCTGTATCGCAAGTTCGACTGGCTGACGGCCAACGCCAGCGTCGAAGAACTGTCCGAACTGCAGGTCGCGGATTTCGGCACGCGTCGACGCTTCTCCTACCGCGTGCAGGAAGAAGTGGTGAACGTGCTCAAGCACGACTTCCCCGGGCGTTTTGTCGGCACCAGCAACGTGCACCTGGCCCGCGAGCTGAACATGAAGCCGCTGGGCACCATGGCCCACGAATGGATCATGGCCCACCAGCAACTCGGCCCGCGCCTGATCGACAGCCAGATCGCCGCCCTCGACTGCTGGGTGCGCGAGTACCGTGGCCTGCTGGGCATCGCCCTGACCGATTGCATCACCACCGATGCGTTTCTCAGCGATTTCGACCTGTACTTCGCCAAGCTCTTCGACGGCCTGCGCCACGACTCCGGTGACCCGGTGCAATGGGCCGAAAAGGCGATCGCCCACTATCACAAGCTGGGGATCGAGCCCATGAGCAAGACCCTGGTGTTCTCCGACAGCCTGTCGCTGCCCAAGGCGCTGGAGATTTTCCGCGCGCTGCGTGGTCGGATCAATGTGAGCTTCGGCATCGGCACCAACCTGACCTGTGATATTCCAGGTGTGGAACCGATGAGCATCGTGCTTAAAATGACTGCCTGTAATGGCCAGCCCGTCGCGAAGATTTCCGATGAAGCGGGCAAGACCCACTGCACCGATCCGAACTTTGTCGCCTATTTGCGCCACGTTTTCAAAGTACCTGCCCTACCCAGCAAGGAGTGAATCATGCAAGCCGTACAGCGCGAGATTGCTGAACAGCTCAAGGTCCAACCACCGTTCAAGGACCAGGCCGCCCTTGAGGCGGAGGTCGCCCGGCGCGTTACCTTTATCCAGGATTGCCTGCTCAATTCAGGCCTCAAGACGTTGGTGCTGGGCATCAGCGGCGGCGTCGACTCCCTGACCGCCGGCCTGCTGGCCCAGCGTGCAATGCAAGAGTTGCGGGCTGCCAAGGGTGACGATGCGTACCGCTTTATCGCGGTGCGCCTGCCCTACGAAACCCAGTTCGACGAACACGACGCCCAGGCGTCCGTGGACTTTATCGAACCCGACGAACGCCACACAGTGAACATCGGCCCGGCGGTGAAATCCCTGGCCAATGAAGTGGCGGCGTTTGAAGGCAAGGCCGCAGTCTCCCGGGACTTCGTGCTGGGCAACACCAAGGCGCGCATGCGCATGGTGGCGCAGTACACCATCGCCGGCGCGGCCGGTGGTTTGGTGATCGGTACCGACCATGCGGCGGAAGCCGTGATGGGCTTTTTCACCAAGTTCGGTGACGGCGCCTGCGACCTGGCACCGCTGAGCGGGCTGGTGAAGAACCAGGTGCGCGCGATTGCCCGGCACTTTGGTGCTCCGGAATCGCTGGTAGAGAAGATCCCGACGGCCGACCTGGAAGACCTGTCGCCGGGCAAGCCGGACGAAGCGTCCCATGGCGTGACCTATGCCGAGATCGACGCGTTCCTGCACGGCGAGCCGGTGCGCGAGGAAGCCTTCAAGATCATCTGCGACACCTATCGCAAGACCGAGCACAAGCGAGTGATGCCGTTTGCACCCTGATCTGACGTAGCAGCTCATTCTGGCAAAAGGGCTTGTTGTGGTGAAAGAGCTTGCTGTGGCGAGGGAGCTTGCTCCCGCTGGGGCGCGAAGCGGCCCCTGAAACCTGCTTACTGCTTTTTCTGATGCTACGCGGTGAGCTTATTGGGGCTGCTCCGCAGCCCAGCGGGAGCAAGCTCCCTCGCCACAAGAGCAGCCTGCCTACAGGCAAAAAAAAGCGCCCCGAAGGGCGCTTTTTTTTGCCTGAAGATTGCTTACTTCAGGGTCACAGTGCCTTTCATCATCGAGATGTGGCCTGGGAACGAGCAGAAGAACGCGTAGTCAGTGCCTGCCGCCAGCTTCGACACATCGAAGGTCACGGAGTCTTTCTCGCCGGCACCGATGATCTTGGTGTGGGCGATGATGCGGGTGTCGCCGTCTTTCAGGTAGTTCTTGTCGATACCGGCGGCCATGCCGTCGCTGGCGATGCCAGGCATGTCGGCGGCGGAACTCAGCACCCAGTTATGGCCCATGACGTTTTTCGGCAAGCTGCCGGAGTGGGTCAACTCAACGGTGAACGTCTTGCAGCTCTTGTCGATTTCGATGGCCTTGGTGTTGAAGGACATCTGGTCAGTGGAGTCGACAGTGACCTTGCACTCTGCAGCAAGCAACTGGCCGCTAGCCAGAGTCAGCAGGGAAACAGCAACGAGTTTGGCAAACATGTGAATCTCCAGGGCAGGGTTTAAAAAACGCATATTGCGACAAGGGTGCCTGAGTCAGGCAGGACTTCATATGATCTGTATCAACAGATTGTATACAACTTTAGGCTATCAGACTCATCGACACAATCTACCGGCCAAAGTGCGGGTGCCGGCCTATGATCGGTCCATCACCCATCCGGAGTCCCAGCCATGCACCTCAATAGCCTGTTCCGCAGCCTGCTTGCCGCCTATGCCTGTGGTGCCAGCGGCACCTGCGAAACACCTCAACGCGAGGTTTAATCCTTTGAGAGACGCAAGCCAGCCTTTACTCTTTAGCCACAACTGAGTGGAGTCAGGTATGTCCTTGAAGTCTGTCTGTGTGTTTTGCGGTGCCAGCAGCGGCACCAACCCGGCCTACCGTGAAGCAGCCGTGGTCCTCGGGCGCGCGCTGGCGGAGCGCAAGCTGACCCTGGTGTACGGCGGCGGCGCCGTGGGCCTGATGGGTATCGTCGCCGATGCGGCGCTGGAAGCCGGCGGCGAGGTGATCGGAATTATTCCCGAAAGCCTGAAAAACCTCGAAATCGGCCACAAAGGCCTGACCCGCCTGGAGGTGGTCGACGGCATGCACGCCCGCAAGGCACGCATGGCCGAGCTGAGCGACGCCTTTATTGCGCTGCCGGGCGGCCTGGGCACCCTGGAAGAACTGTTCGAAGTCTGGACCTGGGGCCAGCTCGGCTACCACGGCAAACCGCTGGGTTTGCTCGAAGTGAACGGTTTTTACCGCAAGTTGACCGATTTTCTTGATCATATCGTCGGCGAAGGCTTCGTCCGGGCACCGCATCGTGCCATGCTGCAAATGAGCGAATCGCCGGCTGAGCTGCTTGACGTACTGGATGCCTGGCAACCGCTGGTCCTGCCCAAATGGGTGGACCAAAAACCCGATTAACCCTTGGGACGCGATTAAAGGCAGAATACGCGCCGCTCAACCTCACCTTCGACCCCAGAGGATCGCCCATGGCAAAACCTAATTACTCCTTCGCCAAACGTCAGAGAGACTTGGCCAAAGAGCAGAAGAAAGAGGAAAAGCTGCAGCGCAAGAAAATTGCAGCCGACGAAGAAGCCGGTGCACTGAACCCGGATGCTGAAGGTACAGTGGCTACAGACGAAACCGAAGCACCGAAAGACGCTGAATAGGTGATCGTTCCCACGCTCCGCGTGGGAATGCATCCTGGGGCGCTCCGCGTCCCGATTTGAGATATGTGCATTACTCCAGCGGCATCACCGTCACCCGCACTTCCGGGTCATGGCTCCCTCCCCCCAGAATCACCCCCCGCAACGGCGAAACATCGGAAAAGTCCCGGCCCCAGGCCAGGGTGATGTGTTCCAGTGCCGGCTGCACATTGTTGGTCGGGTCAAAATCCACCCAACCCGACACCGGGCAAAACACCGAAACCCACGCGTGGGACGCATCCGCGCCGATCAACCGTGGTTGGCCGGGCGGTGGCTGGGTCAGCAGGTAACCGCTGATATACCGCGCCGCCAGGCCCCGGGAACGCAGGCACGCGAGCATCAGGTGGGCGAAGTCCTGGCACACGCCGCGCCGGCGCTCCAGCACTTCCACCAACGGCGTGGCGACCTGGGTGGCTTCGGCATCGAAAGTAAATTCGCTGAAGATCTTCTGCATCAGCGCCTGCACACCCAACAGCAACGGACGACCAGCCGGGAAACAGTCTTCGGAGAACTCGACGAAGCTTTTCTTCAAATGCACATAGGGCGATTCGAACCGATAGCGGCACGCCTCGATCACTTCGGCCGACAGCGGCTGGCTGCTGTAGGTCAGGCCGTTGCGGGTCTGGTCCCAGGCCGGCGACAGGCTGAAATCCAGCAGCGGCCGCGCCAACACCTCCACTGTCAGCCCGGCGTTCACCAGCAGTTCATCATGGGGCCGCTCGAATGCCAGCCGGGTGATCGGGTTGCCGAACACATCCAGTTCATCCCGGCGCGAGGTCGGTTCTGGGCTGATCTCCAGTTGCTGCGAGCTGCAGCGCTGCCAGGCGCAAGGCCGCGGCCACAGGTGCGCCAGCTGCTGGGCCAGGGACACCGGGCTGTCGTAGTGGTAGTGGGTATCGTGGAAAATCTGGTAGCGGGCACTCATCACACAGACACCGTTTGCTGGCTGACATCGTCCACATGGGCAAAATGGCGCAAGGCCAGGCGATCCGAGACTTGCCCACTTTCATCGGCCACCGCTTGCAGCAGGTCGGCCAGGCCGTCCAGCGCAGCGCGCACACTGGACTCGCCGAACAGCGGATTCTCCAGGCAGCCCAGGTCAAAGCGCGCCAGGCGCTCCACCAACGGCGCCAACCCGGTTTCCCGGGGCACGCTGAAATCGTCATTCAAGCGACGCAAGGTGCGGCTCACCAGTTTCAGCTGGAACAGCACTGCGTGAGGGTTTTGCTCATCCAGCAGCAACAGGTCCAGCACCGGAATCAGCTGCGGTACCGCGAGGTAGCGCGAACGATAGGTGATGCTGCTGTTGCCCAGCTCCAGCAACCACTCCAGCCCGGCCTGATCGAACACCGCCACGCCGCGCAGGAACGCCGCCAGGCTGCTGCTGAGAAACTGCAGGCGCTCGATGCGCCGGCCCATCATCAGGAAGCGCCAGCCTTCGTCGCGGGTCATGTCGTCAAGGGCAAAGCCCGACAGCGCGGCCAGGGACATCACCAGGCGGTTGAGGAAATCCAGCAGTTCGCCGAAGTCCGGCTCTTCGCTTTCCAGCTCCAGGGCTTCGCGCTGCAACTCCACCAGCGCCTGCCAGTTTTCCCGGGACAGCTTGCCGCGCACCTGGGACGCCGCCCACTGCAAGCGCTGCAAGTTGGCCCGCAGGCTCGAGGGCCAGTCATCACCGAGCAACGCCGCCTGAAGCCGCTCAGGCAACTCGCCCTCCTCCGGCAACAGTCGCAGGTTCTCGCCCAGCTCAACGGCCGCCTGCAGCGCCAGCGGGTCGTCTCCGTCGACATAGCGGGCGAGGACGATCCGCAACCAGCGCGCACTGTCATCACAGCGCTCGCAATAACGGCCAAACCAGAACAGGTTTTCCACCACCCGCGACGGCAGGTACGGATCACGCCGCACCAGGTCATGGGCGCCGATGGCCCGTTGGGCGCGCCATTGCTCGGTGCCATGGGCACGTTCGCCGAGCACCCAGGTGTCCTTGCTCGCACCGCCGCGCTGCATCGACACCACTTCGGCATCGGCATCGGCGGCCACACGGGTCAGGCCACCGGGCAGTACCCGATAACCGTCGGCGCTGGCTACGGCGTACACACGCATGCCGATGGCGCGGTGCTGAAGGTGATCGTCAACGGTGTGCCAGACCGGCGCCTGGGACAACTGCGCAAGTTCCTGGGCGACATAGGCGTAAGGCCGCGCGCGCATGCGCTCAGCCAGGGCCTCGCGTTGTTCGTCGTTCAAGTCGCGGCCAAATACCGGGGTAAAGCTTTGCGACGGAAACGCCGGCTTGATCAGCAGTTCCGGCAGTTTCTCCAGGGCTTCGGCCAGCACCGGCGCCTCACCGCACCACCAGGTGGCGATGGACGGCAGGATCAGTTTTTCGCCAAACAGGAATTGATTGATCTTCGGCAGAAATCCCAACAGGCCAGGGGATTCCAGCACGCCACTGCCCAGGGCGTTGGCCACCAGCACATTGCCCTGGCGCACGGCATCCAGCAGGCCGGGCACGCCGAGGGCCGAGTCGGTGCGCAGTTCCAGCGGGTCGCAGAAGTCGTCGTCCAGGCGGCGCATGATCGCGTGCACCCGGCGCAGGCCGCTGAGGGTCTTGAGGTACACCGTGGCGTCGCGCACGGTCAGGTCGCCGCCTTCCACCAGCGGGTAGCCAAGCTGGCGGGCGAGGTACAGATGCTCGAAATAGCTTTCGTTGAAACGGCCCGGGGTCAGCAGCACGATCAGCGGTGGCTGGTCGTCGCTCGGCGCCTGGCGGGCCAGGGTTTCCTGCAGGGTGCGGAAGAACCCGGTGAGGTGCTGCACCTGCAAGTCGCGGTAAAGGTCCGGGAAGGCGCGGGACACGATGGTGCGGTTTTCCAAAGCATAACCGGCGCCGGACGGGGCCTGGGTCCGGTCGGCGGTGACCCACCAGCGGCCATCCGGCGTACGCGCCAGGTCCACGGCGTACAGGTGCAGGAACGCGCCGTCGGGCGGCTGGATCCCCTGGCACGGCCACAGGAAATTGTTATGGCCGAACACCAGTTCTGCCGGCAGCAAGCCTTCGGCGATCAGGCGTTGCGGGCCGTAGAGGTCGGCCAGTACTGCGTTCAGCAGGCGCGCACGCTGGGCGATGCCGGCGGAGAGTTGCTTCCATTCATCGGCGGCCAGCACGTGGGGCAGCAGGTCCAGCTCCCAGGGGCGATCGGCGCCCTTGGGGTCGGCGTAGACGTTGTAGGTCACGCCGTTTTCCTGGATCTGCCGAGTCAGCAAGGCTTGGCGCTGGGCCAGTTGCGCCGGGGTGCTGCGTTGCAAGTGATCGAGCAGCCGCTGCCAATGGGAGCGAACCGCGCCGCTGTCGTCCAGCAGTTCGTGATAAGTGCCCGCGGTCAGCGGGTAACGGTCGAGCAAGTCGGGCATGGAACGCTCGGCAGAGGCAAGGGAAGTCAGATTAATTTACAAACACTGCAAATCCAGTGTGCAAGCAGGCTTGTGTGGGAGCTGGCTTGCCTGCTCCCCACACAAACCCTGCTCCCACATTTTGAATCGCATTTAGTCATTCTTATTGGGGAAGCGCCGCAAATCCAGGGTCATCGGCAATTCATCATTGATCACCACACTCGGCACCGGCAATTTCCCGGGGCTGTGTCCCAAGCGGAAAAACCGCGCCATCCGCCGGCTTTCAGCTTCATTGGCATTCACCGGCAGGCTGTCGTAATTGCGCCCGCCCGGGTGGGCGACATGGTACTGGCAACCGCCCAGCGAGCGCTGCATCCATGTGTCCAAAAGATCGAACACCAGTGGCGCATGCACCGGGATGGTCGGCTGCAAACAGTTGGCCGGTTGCCAGGCGCGATAACGCACGCCAGCCACAAACTCGCCGACACGCCCGGTGGGTTGCAGCGGCACCGGGATGCCATTGCAGGTCAGCAGGTAACGCTGGGGCGGCAGGCCACTCAACTTGACCTGCAGGCGCTCCAGGGACGAATCCACGTAACGCACCGTACCGCCCACCGCGCCCTCCTCGCCCAGCACATGCCAGGGCTCCAGGGCCTGGCGCAATTCCAGTTCGATACCGCTGACGGCGTAGTCACCGACCTTGGGAAAACGGAACTCCAGGTGCGCGGCAAACCATTCGGCCCGCAGCGGATAACCGGCAGCGTTCAGCTCGACGATCACGTCGGCAAAATCCTGCTCGATAAAGTGCGGCAGCAGGAAGCGGTCATGCAGCTCTGTGCCCCAGCGCGCCAGCTTCGGCGGCGCATAGGGTTCACGCCAGAACCGCGCGACCAGTGCCCGCAGCAGCAACTGCTGGGTCAGGCTCATGCGGGCGTGGGGCGGCATTTCAAAGGCACGCAATTCCAGCAGGCCCAGGCGGCCGGTGGCACCGTCCGGCGAGTAGAGCTTGTCGATGCAGAACTCGGCGCGGTGGGTATTGCCAGTGACATCGATCAGCAGGTTGCGCAGCAGGCGGTCCACCAACCATGGCGGGCATTCTTCGCCCGCTTCGGGCATCTGCGCGAAGGCGATTTCCAGCTCATACAACGCATCGTTGCGTGCTTCGTCGACCCGTG
This sequence comes from Pseudomonas sp. IPO3774, assembly GCF_013386835.1. Taxonomy (NCBI): domain Bacteria; kingdom Pseudomonadati; phylum Pseudomonadota; class Gammaproteobacteria; order Pseudomonadales; family Pseudomonadaceae; genus Pseudomonas; species Pseudomonas sp. IPO3774. The sequence goes on along the minus strand of NZ_JACAQY010000034.1, from coordinate 213,240 downwards.
GCGCCTGGGAAGTCGGGCCGATGAACAGGCCGGAAAACAGGTAGGACAGCGACGGGTGGTTATGCCAATAGCTGATCAGGCTGCGCAGCAGATCGGGACGCCGCAGGAACGGCGAATCCTTGGGCGTAGCGCCACCGAGCACAAAGTGGTTACCGCCGCCGGTGCCGGTGTGGCGCCCGTCGATCATGAATTTTTCTGTGGTGAGGCGGGTTTGCCGGGCTTCTTCGTAGAGAAACTCGGTGCGTTCCACCAACTCGTCCCAGGTGGCGGACGGCTGCACGTTGACCTCGATCACACCCGGATCCGGCGTCACCCGGAAGTTGCTCAGGCGTGGGTCGCTCGGCGGCTCATAACCTTCCAGCAACACCGGGCAATGCAGTTCTTCGGCGGTGGCTTCGATGGCGGCCACCAGTTCCAGGTAATCCTCGACCCGTTCCAGCGGCGGCATGAACAGGTACAAGCGGCCGTCCCGTGCCTCGGCGCACAGGGCGGTGCGGGTCAGCCAGTCGGCAGACTCGTCGATCTTCGGGATACGGTCTTGGCTGGCAGCTGCCTCGCCATGGCTTTGCAGTTGCGAGGTGGTCGGCAGGTCTGCCAGGTCCTGATTCGGATCGGTGGGGTGCACGAACGGATAGTCCGCCGCCGTTACCCACGGTTGCGAGGCCAGTGGCAGGCGATAACCCAACGGTGAATCGCCCGGCACCAGGCGGCAATGGTTGTCCCGCAGGTACCAGCGCCCGCTCTGCCAGCGGTCATTGGCCGCCGTGCGCGCCAGCGGCAGCACCTGGCCGATGACTTTATCCAGGCTCTGGCTGAAGACCTTGCGCAGGCGCTCGCGCTCAAGCTTGTCCTCCAGGCGCGGATCTTCGGCGCTGACGTTTTGCGGCAAGGCGCCTTCGCGCCACAGGTAATAGAAATTGTCTTCGTAGGCCGGGAATACAAACTGCGCGGGCAGTTTCAGGCGCTCGGCAACGCTGGCCAGAAAACGCCCGGCCATCACGCCGTCGGCGCCATAGCTTTCCTGCTCATCGGCGATCAGCGCGCTGTTGTGCCAGATCGGCACGCCGTCGCGGCGCCAGTAGCAGTTGAGGGACCAGCGCGGCAGTTGCTCGCCGGGGTACCACTTGCCCTGGCCGAAATGCACCAGGCCCTTGGGTGCGTAGTGCTTGCGCATGCGCTGGAACAGCTCGGCGGACAGCCGGCGTTTGTCCGGGCCCAGGGCGGCGGTGTTCCATTCGGCGCCGTCGGGGTCGTCGATGGAAACGAAGGTGGGTTCGCCGCCCATGGTCAGGCGTACGTCGTCCTTGTGCAGGTCACCGTCGATCTGCCGGCCCAGGGCCTGGATCGCCAGCCACTGCTCTTCGGTGTAGGGCTTGGTAACCCTGGGGGCTTCCCAAATCCGCTCCACGGACATCTCGTGGGTAAATTCGCACTCGCAGGGTTCCACCAGGCCACTGATGGGCGCCGCGGAAGAAGGATCAGGACTACAGGCCAACGGGATATGACCTTCACCGGCGAACAAACCGGAGGTGGCATCGAGGCCGATCCAGCCGGCGCCGGGCAAATACACTTCGCACCAGGCGTGCAGGTCGGTGAAATCCACCTCGGTGCCGGACGGGCCGTCGAGGGCTTTGACGTCGGCGGTCAACTGGATCAGATAGCCCGACACAAATCGTGCCGCCAAACCGAGATTACGCAGCAGTTGCACCAGCAACCACGCCGAATCCCGGCAGGAACCGGAGGCGTTTTCCAGGGTGAATTCCGGAGTTTGTACCCCCGGCTCCATGCGGATCAGGTAGCCGATATCGGCGGCCAGGCGCTGATTCAGGCCCACCAGGAAATCCACCGCCGGCAACGGCGTGCGGTCGATACCCGCCAGATACGCGGCGAATCGCGGGGTCAGCGGCAATGTTTCCAGGTACGGCGCCAGCTCGCGCTGCTCATCGGCGGCGTAGCTGAACGGGATTTTTTCGGCGTAGGGTTCCAGGAAGAAATCGAACGGATTGAATACCGCCATCTCCGCGACCAGGTCGACTTCGATGCGCAGCTCGTCAGTTTTTTCCGGGAACACCAGACGCGCCAGGTAATTGCCCTGGGGATCTTGCTGCCAATTGATGAAGTGCTGTTCCGGCAGCACCTTCAGCGCGTAGGAAAGAATCCGCGTGCGGCTATGGGCCGCCGGACGCAGACGAACAATCTGTGGGCCGAGTTCGACCGCGCGGTCGTAGCGGTAATGCGTAACGTGGTGCAACGCGACATGAATCGACACGGCGGCCTCCTGCGAGCCAGGGCATGGAAACAAAGCGCGCAAGACTTATGCCAGAGCAGTGGTCATTGCGCTTTATCGTGGGACCCGGTGCAGTACAGCACCAAAACGGCGCGATGGCTGCCGTCGTGGTGCGAGGGTTGCACATATTTGTGGCGGGAGTGTGAGGGTGGGTGGTGAATCTACCCAGTCAACGGGCTTTTTGCCTGGCGATCACGGCTTCACGCAGGTGGCGAACTTCGACCAGTTTCTGGCGCATTTCGCGGTGGCGCTTGCTGTTAAGCACCAGCAGCGCCAGCAACGGCAACAGCACACTCATGCCATAAATAAATGGATGCGGTCGGTACTCGATCGTAGGCAGCACACACACAAGACAAAGCCCCAGCAACGCCACCAGCGGCCACACCCATTGCGGGCGTCCGCGGGCGATCATGAAGTTGCAGTGCACGATGACCAACGTCAGAGCGATTCCGCCGAGAAAGGAGTACTTGGCGTTATCCGCCAGGGGAAGGTCCCGGAAATAGCTGTCAAAAAACAAAGGCACCGCGAAGACCAGGGAAAATACCGCTGCAAATATCGCCCCCATGAAAACCGGAAAGTACCGGGATAGAAAGGCACGAATGCTCGGTGCTTGGTTCATTGCTCAATCTCCTCGTATAGACCTACGGCAATGGTTCGGACATTCCCGGAAAGCGCACTGCCCGTGAAGCCAATCGAGGCGCCCAACGCATCCTGTATTTGCGTGACCGTTGCGTGCTTGACCTGTGTGGGCGTGAAGCGCTTGGGCAGCTCACCTGACAACTGTCGCAACTTGAGCATCTTCGAGCTCAAGCGAGGGTCGTTAATGCTCAGCAACTCCTTGGTCAGTTTGGCGCGCTCTTGTCGATTCAAGCCTTTCAGTACCTCCCGAACACTTTTGCCGGTGGTCGCCTTATTCAGCCGGACCAACTTGAGGGTGGTGAGTGACGATGCACCGACTCCGACCAACGATGCGGCGTCCAACGCGATCATCGTGTATTGATACCATTCCTCGCCGTCGAGCTCGTCGTTGCGCGACGGATTTCTTATTTCGTTGACGGTCCGGTAGCCACCGGCAAAACACTGAACGGTACTGGCTGCCGCAGCGGTGTAGCCGAGGGCTGCGACCACCGTACTGGCACCCGCCGAAAACGGTATCGCGACAGAGCCGCTGAGCACCACTACCCAGCCGATGACTGCACCGGCACACGACAGCGTGGTGTTGATCGCTTCACCCACCAGCCGCGATTCACGGGGATTGTCTTGCACCTGCTGGGCGAACTGCGCCGGCGCTATGTACCGCTGCGCTTCCCGCAGGATCACGCGTTTGGGCGCAATGCTGCAGATGGGTTGGAATTCGCGCAGGGTGACGACGTTGAAGTCGGCATCGATATACACCACACCCGCCCCCACGATGCCGGGGTCGGCGTCGATGGCGGCAAACAGGCGTGGCAGGTTGATCTGGCTTTCGATGCGCTGGCGGGCCATGAACTGGGAGCGGTTGGAGTCCATGCCGATGCCAAGCAGGGGGCTGCTCATGGGGGTGTTCTTCCTTGAAATGGGTGGTGTCTGAACTGGCGCTTTCGCGAGCAAGCCCGCTCCCACATTCGACCGCATTCTCATGCTGAAACCCGGTCACATGTGGGAGCTGGCTTGCCTGCGATGGCGCTCGAATGGGCGCCACCTTAACAAACAGGCTACCCACCCGCTAGAAAGCAAAACGCCAGCACGAGGCTGGCGTTTTTGCGTTTCAGGCTGCGATCAACGCGGCACGACCGGCTTGCGGGCTGGCTTCTTGCCTTTGCCCTTGGCGGCGTCGGTGCGTTCCTTGGCGGCCTGCTTGTTACGCGCCATGGCCGCGGCCTTGGCTTGCTCGCGCTTGTCCCACGGGTTGCTGCCATCACTGCCACGCGGCGGCAGGCCGGTGTGCTGGGTGAGGATCCTGGTGGTGGTTTCCTTCGCAACCTTGTGGCTGCCAGCCGGCGTCGAGTTTTTGCGACGGGCGCTCTGGTAGCTGTCGGTGGACGGTTGGTGCAACGGGATCAGTTGCTCCTTGCCCGGCCCGATCAGGTCTGCACGGCCCATGCGAGTCAATGCTTCACGCAGCATCGGCCAGCCCTTCGGGTCGTGGTAGCGCAGGAAGGCCTTGTGCAGGCGGCGCTGTTCTTCGCTCTTGACGATGGTCACCGCGTCGCTCTTGTAGGTGACCTTGCGCAGCGGGTTCTTGCCCGAGTGGTACATCGCCGTGGCGGTGGCCATTGGCGACGGGTAGAACGCCTGCACCTGGTCGGCGCGGAAGCCGTTGCCCTTGAGCCACAGGGCCAGGTTCATCATGTCTTCATCGGTGGTGCCCGGGTGGGCGGCGATGAAGTAAGGAATCAGGTACTGCTCCTTGCCCGCTTCCTTGGTGTACTTCTCGAACATGCGCTTAAACTTGTCATAGCTGCCGATGCCCGGTTTCATCATCTGGTTGAGCGGACCTTCCTCGGTGTGTTCCGGGGCGATCTTCAGGTAACCACCGACGTGGTGGGTAACCAGCTCCTTCACGTACTCCGGCGACTCGACCGCGAGGTCGTAGCGCAGGCCGGAAGCGATCAGGATCTTCTTCACACCCGGCAACGCACGGGCGCTGCGGTACAGCTGGATCAACGACGAGTGGTCGGTGTTCAGGTTCGGGCAGATGCCCGGGAACACGCAGGATGGCTTGCGGCACGCGGATTCGATTTCCGGGCTCTTGCAGGCAATGCGGTACATGTTCGCGGTCGGGCCGCCGAGGTCGGAAATGACGCCGGTGAAGCCTGGCACCTTGTCGCGGATCTCTTCGATTTCGCGAATGATCGACTCTTCGGAACGGTTCTGGATGATCCGGCCTTCGTGCTCGGTGATCGAGCAGAAGGTGCAGCCGCCGAAGCAGCCACGCATGATGTTCACCGAGAAGCGGATCATGTCGTAGGCCGGGATCTTTTCCTTGCCGTACGCCGGGTGTGGAACACGGGCGTAAGGCATGCCGAACACGTAGTCCATTTCTTCGGTAGTCATGGGAATGGGCGGCGGGTTGAACCACACATCCACTTCGCCGTGCTTCTGTACCAGCGCGCGGGCGTTGCCCGGGTTGGTTTCCAGGTGGAGCACGCGGTTGGCGTGGGCATACAGCACCGAGTCGCCACGGACTTTTTCCACGGACGGCAGACGGATCACGGTCTTGTCACGGGTCATGCGTGGGCTGGCCAGGATCTGTACCACCTTGGCCTCTTCCGGGTCTTCCACCGGGCCCTTTTCCTGCTCGATGGCGCAGGCCTGGGTGTCCTGGGTATTCACGTACGGGTTGATGATCTTGTCGATCTTGCCCGGACGGTCGATACGGGTGGAGTCCACCTCGTACCAGCCTTCAGGCGTGTCACGGCGAATGAACGCAGTGCCGCGCACGTCGGTGATGTCTTCGATCTTGTGGCCCCACGACAGGCGCTGGGCGACTTCGACGATGGCCCGCTCGGCGTTGCCGTACAGCAGGATATCGGCACAGGCGTCGATCAGGATCGAGTTGCGTACACGGTCCTGCCAGTAGTCGTAGTGGGCGATGCGGCGCAGGGAGGCTTCGATGCCGCCGAGCACGATCGGCACGTGCTTGTAGGCTTCCTTGCAGCGCTGGCTGTAGACCAGGCTCGCGCGGTCCGGACGTTTGCCGGCCATGCCGCCTGGGGTGTAGGCGTCATCGGAGCGGATTTTCTTGTCGGCGGTGTAGCGGTTGATCATCGAGTCCATGTTGCCGGCCGCGACGCCGAAGAACAGGTTCGGCTCGCCGAGCTTCATGAAGTCGTCTTTGGACTGCCAGTTGGGCTGGGCAATGATCCCGACGCGAAAGCCCTGGGACTCCAGCAGCCGGCCGATGATTGCCATGCCGAACGACGGATGGTCCACGTACGCGTCACCGGTGACGATGATGATGTCGCATGAATCCCAGCCAAGCTGATCCATCTCCTCCCTGCTCATCGGCAGGAATGGCGCAGGACCGAAACATTCGGCCCAGTACTTGGGATAGTCAAATAACGGCTTGGCTGTTTGCATGACGGTGACCGGTGTTGAGATGAAAAATCGCGGGCGCGGAATATAGCACAAAATTTGACCAATTCCGACCTTTGCAGTCGGAATTGGCGGGCAGCGCTTTTACTCGTCTTCGAAGTTATAGCTGCCCGGCGCCAGGTTCTCGAAGCGGGTGTATTTACCGATGAAGGCCAGGCGCGTGGTGCCGATTGGCCCGTTACGCTGTTTACCGATAATGATTTCAGCGATGCCTTTATGCTCGGTTTCCGGGTGATACACCTCGTCCCGGTATACGAACATGATCACGTCAGCATCCTGCTCGATCGCTCCGGATTCCCGCAAGTCGGAGTTGATCGGGCGTTTGTTCGGACGCTGCTCAAGAGATCGGTTGAGCTGCGACAGGGCAACCACCGGGCAGTTGAATTCCTTGGCCAGGGCTTTCAACGAGCGGGAAATCTCGGAAATCTCGTTGGTCCGGCTGTCGCCGCTGGAACCCGGGATCTGCATCAACTGCAGGTAGTCGATCATGATCAGGGCAATATCGCCGTGCTCACGCACCAGGCGTCGGGTACGCGCGCGCATTTCCGACGGACTGATGCCCGCGGTGTCATCGATAAACAGCTTGCGATCGTTGAGCAGGTTGACCGCCGAGGTCAGCCGCGGCCAATCGTCGTCTTCCAGGCGGCCGGCACGCACCTTGGTCTGGTCGATGCGGCCCAGGGACGACAACATACGCATGATCAGCGATTCGCCTGGCATCTCCAGGGAATAAACCAGTACGGCCTTGTCGCTGCGCAACACGGCGTTTTCCACCAGGTTCATGGCGAAGGTGGTTTTACCCATGGACGGACGGCCGGCGACGATGATCAAGTCGGCTGGCTGCAGGCCGCTGGTCATGCCGTCGAGGTCGGTGTAGCCGGTGGACAGGCCGGTGATGGCGTTGTCGGTGTTGAACAAGGTGTCGATACGGTCGATGGCCTTGGTCAGCAAGTCGTTGACGCTGACCGGGCCGCCGGTTTTAGGCCGGGCCTCGGCGATCTGGAAGATCTGCCGTTCGGCTTCGTCGAGAATCTCTTCGGCGGTGCGGCCTTCCGGGTTGAACGCGCTGTCGGCGATCTCGGTGGCGATGCCGATCAACTGGCGCAACGTGGCCCGCGCACGGACGATCTGCGCATAGGCCTTGATGTTGGCAACCGATGGCGTGTTTTTCGCCAGCTCGCCCAGGTAACCCAGGCCGCCCACTTGGGACGTTTGGCCTTCCTTGTCCAATTGCTCGGCCAGGGTCACCACGTCGATCGGTGAGTTCTGGTCGGCCAGCTTGGCAATGGCGCGGAAGATCAGGCGGTGGTCATGACGGTAGAAATCGCCGTCCGAGACTTGATCCAGCACGCGTTCCCAGGCGTTGTTGTCCAGCATCAAGCCACCGAGCACGGCCTGTTCGGCCTCGATGGAATGCGGCGGCACCTTCAGGGCAGCGGTTTGCAGGTCATATTGCTCAGGAGCGGAGATATCGTTCATGGCCACTTGGAATAGTTGGAGAATCAGGAGCTACAGAAAAACAAAAGGCACGACCTGTGAACAGGATCGTGCCCGATGTTAACTGCCTGGCACGCGAGGTGCCAGTCAGTTAGGTGTTGCTTAAGCTGCTACCACAACAACGCGTACGGTTGCTTCGACTTCAGCGTGCAGGTGCACGGCTACATCGAATTCGCCAACGTTGCGGATGGTGCCGTTCGGCAGACGAACTTCGCTCTTCTGCACTTCAACGCCGGAGGCGGTCAGTGCATCAGCGATGTCGTGGGTGCCGATCGAACCGAACAGCTTGCCTTCGTCACCGGCGGTGGCAGTGATAGTCACTTCCAGCTCAGCCAGTTGGGCAGCGCGAGTTTCGGCCGAAGCTTTTTTGTCTGCTGCTGCTTTTTCCAGCTCGGCACGACGCTCTTCAAACGCAGCCAGGTTGGCAGCGGTTGCAGCGGTGGCTTTGCCGTATGGCAGCAGGTAGTTACGACCGTAGCCGGCCTTAACGTTCACTTTGTCGCCCAGGTTGCCCAGGTTGGCGACTTTTTCCAGAAGGATCAGTTGCATGTGAAAATCCTCTAACTTTTAACCTTCACCGTTCGCGTTATCGGCGTCTTTCGGCGCCAGACGACCGCGAAAATCAATCAGGCCGTCGACAATGGCCAAGACCACGAGTAACGGATAGATCAGCTGCATGAACAGCAACAGCGTCACGTACAACCCCACCAGCCAGAATCTGCCCAGTCGCTTTTGCGCCACCAGCCCATGAATCAGGGACAGGCCGGCGAATACCAGCGGTACGCTGCACAACGGCACCAACAGCGCCAGGCCAAAAGTCGGCCCGACCACCATGAACGCCAGCAGCAACATCGCCGGTCCAGCGGGGATTCTGATACTGCGAAACTCGCGACCAAAACCACCCGGGTTATACAACAACGCCTGCCAGTAACGCCCAAGAATCAGGCTCAGCAAGCTGACAATCTGCAACAGTGCCGCTATCAGGCCGGTAAGCATCGGTGCAACCACTGACGCAAAGCGCGCTCGCTCCTCTACCGATAACTGCTGGTAGAGATCCCCGAGGGCCAGCGGCAGGATCTTTATGATCTCCTGCGCCAGCGCCTCGATTTGCGGGCGGAAAGCCGCGCCAAGCGCCAGTGAATACACCAACCCCAATGCCACGCTGACCAGCAGCGTACGGACCCAGGACTCACTTGCGCGCAAAACCAACGCAAGGGTCGATGAACCGAGCAGTACCAGAAGTACCCGTGGATCATCGAATTTCAACCACCAGACCAAGGCCGGCAGTATTCCCAGGGCAAGAACGCCAAGGGCGTCCTTCAAACCGCGCCGCAGAAGCACAAGGCAACCCGCGGCAGCACCCAACCAATACAACAACGGCAATGCTGCACATCCAGCCACTACCAGAGTGGCCTGCACACGACCGCGCATGATGAACTCAGCTAAGGCGCGCATGCATTCAATCCCTTACTACTTGTCGACTGCCCGGTCTCAGCGGCCGTGGCTGTCGGTGTAGGCCAGCAGGGCCAGGAAGCGGGCGCGCTTGATAGCGGTGGCCAGCTGACGCTGATAACGAGCTTTGGTACCGGTGATGCGGCTTGGAACAATTTTGCCGGTCTCGGATACGTAGGCTTTCAGAGTGTTGAGATCTTTGTAATCGATCTCCTTCACGTCTTCAGCGGTGAAGCGGCAGAATTTACGACGACGGAAGAAACGTGCCATTTGATAGGCTCCTTAAAAGGTCCGTGGATTACTCGTCAGCGTTATCGCTGTTGTCGCTGTCATCACTATCAGCGCTTTCAGCGCCTTCGTGCTCAGGACGGTCGCGACGCTCACGGCGCTCACTGCGGTTTTCTTCAGCCTTGAGCATCTCGGATTGGCCGGTAACGGCTTCTTCGCGACGGATGACCAGGTTACGGATCACTGCATCGTTGTAGCGGAAGTTGTCTTCCAGCTCGGCCAGGGCCTTGCCAGTGCACTCAACGTTCAGCATCACGTAGTGAGCCTTGTGAACATTGTTGATTGCGTAGGCCAGTTGACGACGGCCCCAATCTTCCAGACGGTGGATTTTGCCGCCGTCTTCTTCGATCAGCTTGGTGTAACGCTCTACCATGCCGCCGACTTGCTCGCTTTGATCCGGGTGGACCAAAAAGATGATTTCGTAATGACGCATGAATGCTCCTTACGGGTTGTAGCCTGCCGCTCAAAAACGGTCAGACAAGGAGTGAATGACACTTATGGATCTTGCCGAAGGGAGGCACATGCGTGCCTGCCATGAAGGCAAGGGGCGCAATTGTAGAGAAGGGGGAGAAAGGGTGCAAGGTGATTGGTGATTATTTGAACAGCCCCCATACACCACAAAAACAAATGTGGGAGGGGGCTTGCTCCCGAATACGGTGTGCCAGTCACCAAATGCACTGACTGATACACCGTATTCGGGAGCAAGCCCCCTCCCACATTTTGACCTGCGCCAGACTTGGTTATTTCTTGGCTTTAGCCTTGGCGCCGCGCTGGCGCTGGGCTTCGAACAGGCAGACGCCCGTTGCGACTGAAACGTTGAGGCTGCTGACGCTACCGGCCATCGGCAGGTGCACCAGGTAATCGCAATGCTCGCGGGTCAGGCGGCGCATGCCCTTGCCTTCGGCACCCATGATCAGGATGGTCGGGCCGGTGAGGTCCTGGTCATAAATGCTGACCTCAGCCTCCCCCGCCGTACCCACGACCCACAGGCCGCGCTGCTGGAGTTTCTCGAGGGTGCGCGCCAGGTTGGTCACGGCCACCAACGGAATCACTTCCGCCGCACCGCAGGCGACTTTACGCACGACAGGCGTCAAGGTTGCCGACTTGTCTTTAGGCACGATCACCGCCAACGCACCGGCAGCATCCGCCGAACGCAGGCAGGCGCCGAGGTTGTGCGGATCGGTCACGCCGTCGAGCACCAGCAACAGCGGTGCGCCTTCGGTGCGGTCGAGCAGCTCGTCGAGCATCGCTTCGCCCCAGACCTGGCTTGGACTGACGTCGGCTACCACGCCCTGGTGAACGCCTTCGACCCAGACGTCCATCTCACGACGCTCGGCCTGGCCGATGGCAACTTTGTTCTGATTGGCCAGTTCGACCAGCGCTTGAACACGCGGCTCACTGCGGCCCTCTGCCAACCACACCTGCTTGACGCGTTTCGGGTGGTGACGCAGCAATGCTTCTACGGCGTGCACGCCGTAGATTTTTTCCAGACTCATGACTTGGCCTTAGGTTTGCGCGACCCGCCGCTTTTCGCGGGGGCCGAACCCGCTTTTGGCGGGCCTTTACGGTGTTTACTCGGCTTGCTCGACGGCTTTTCCGCCTCGCGGGACTTTCCCCCAGACGCCGCTTTACCACCGCTTTTGGCTTCGTTGAGCAACTGCTGCTTCAACTCGCGGCTCTTGCGCAGCTCGGCGTTTTTCGCCGCGGCATCGCTAGGGCGGTAGGCTTCGGGGGCCTTGTCCTTGGCAGACGAACGACGCGCAGGCTTGGCTGGCGCAGGCTCGGCGACCGCTGTTTTCGCAGGAGCGCCTTTGCCTTTGCTGGCCGGCGCTGCAGTTTCGCTGCCACGTTTTTTACGGCCAGTCGGTTCAGCCGGCTTGTCGGGCATGCCGAAATCGATCTTGCGCTCGTCGAGATCGACGCGCATGACCTGCACTTCCACGGTATCGCCCAGACGGAAGCTGCGACCGGTGCGCTCGCCCGCCAGGCGGTGATGCACAGGGTCGAAGTGGTAGTAGTCACCCGGCAAGGCGGTGACATGCACCAGGCCCTCGACGTAGATGTCGGTCAGCTCGACGAACAAACCAAAACCGGTCACGGCAGTGATCACACCCGGGAACGACTCGCCCACGCGGTCTTTCATGAACTCGCACTTGAGCCAGTTCACTACGTCGCGGGTGGCTTCGTCGGCACGGCGCTCGCTCATGGAGCACTGCTCGCCCAACTGTTCCAGGGCCGCTTCGTCGTACGGATAGATCCGTGCCTTCGGAATGGTCATGGCACCAGCGCGCTTGACGTGCGGGGTGTTCTGCTTGGAATGGATCACGCTGCGGATCGCCCGGTGCGTGAGCAAGTCCGGGTAACGGCGAATCGGCGAGGTGAAGTGAGTGTACGCCTCGTAATTCAGGCCGAAGTGGCCCTGGTTATCAGCGCTGTACACCGCCTGGCTCAGGGAGCGCAGCATGACGGTCTGGATCACGTGGTAATCCGGACGGTCCTTGATGCTCGCGAGCAGAGCCTGGTAGTCCTTCGGCGTCGGGCCGTCCTTGCCTTTGTGCAGGGACAGGCCGAGCTCACCGAGGAACGCGCGCAGCTTCTCCAGACGCTCCGGCGGCGGGCCGTCGTGCACCCGGTACAACGCAGGAATCTCGTGCTTTTTGAGGAATTCTGCGGTGGCCACGTTGGCCGCCAGCATGCATTCCTCGATCAGCTTGTGAGCATCGTTGCGCGTGGTCGGGGTGATTGCGGCGATCTTGCGCTCGGAACCGAAGACAATCCGGGTTTCCTGAGTTTCAAAGTCGATCGCGCCACGCACGTGACGAGCGCCCAACAGCACTTTGTACAGCGCATAGAGCTGCTTGAGGTGCGGCACGACATGCCCGTACTCACCGCGCAAGGCTTTGGCTTCGCTGGTTTTCGGCTGTTCCAGGATGGTGCTGACCTTGTTGTAGGTCAGGCGCGCCTGGGAGTGGATCACCGCTTCGTAGAACTGGTAGTCGGTCATTTCGCCGGTTTTCGAGATGGTCATCTCGCACACCATGGCCAAACGGTCGACTTTCGGGTTCAGGGAGCACAGGCCGTTGGACAGCTGCTCAGGCAGCATAGGGATGACGCGCTCGGGGAAGTACACCGAGTTGCCGCGCACCTGGGCTTCGTTGTCCAGGGCCGAACCGATCTTCACGTAGCTGGACACGTCGGCAATCGCGACGAACAACTTCCAGCCGCCGGAGAACAGGCGCAGTTTGCCAGGCTTGGCTTCGCAGTAGACCGCATCGTCGAAGTCGCGGGCATCTTCGCCGTCAATGGTGACGAACGGCAGATGACGCAGGTCGATGCGCTTCTCTTTGTCTTTTTCTTCGACTTCCGGCTTGAGCTTGGCAGCTTCTTTGAGCACAGCCTCAGGCCAGACGTGAGGGATATCGTAGGTGCGCAGCGCAACATCGATTTCCATGCCCGGCGCCATGTAGTTGCCGACCACTTCAACGATATCGCCCTGTGGCTGGAAGCGCGCAGTGGGCCAGTGGGTGATTTTCACCTCGACGAACTGGCCCACTTTGGCGGCGCCATTGCGCCCCGGAGTGATCAGCACTTCCTGCTGGACCTTGGGGTTATCCGGCACCACGAAGCCGATGCCGCCTTCTTCGAAGTAACGGCCGACGATGGACTCGTGGGCACGGGACACCACTTCGACGATCACGCCTTCACGGCGACCGCGACGGTCGAGGCCGGAAACGCGGGCCAGGGCACGGTCGCCATCGAACACCAGGCGCATTTGCGCAGGGCTCATGAACAGGTCGTCGCTGCCATCGTCCGGGATCAGGAAGCCGAAACCGTCACGGTGGCCGGCGATGCGGCCGAGGATCAGGTCGAGCTTGTCCACCGGCGCGTAGGTGCCGCGGCGGGTGTAGATCAACTGGGCATCGCGCTCCATGGCGCGCAGGCGGCGACGCAGGGCTTCGAGTTGGTCTTCGGTGGTCAGACCGAATTCTTCAACCAGCTGCTCGCGGCTAGCAGGCGAACCCCGATCGGCGAGGTGCGCCAGGATCAGTTCGCGGCTAGGAATAGGGTTTTCATATTTTTCCGCTTCACGAGCGGCCTCGGGATCGAGGGACTGCCAATCGGCCATTAGAGAGTTTTCACCTTGTCTATATGCGGGTTAGTTTGGCATACGCGTATTGAAACGGGAAATTTCAGGTGTCAACAAGCCCGTAAAAGCACTTTGTAGCCCTTGGAATGCACCTTGCGCGACCGTCGGCGAAATATTCCAGACTTTTTTCATGGCAGGGCTTTACAGCTCAAAACAGCCTCCGTATAGTGCGCGCCATCGACGACGGCAACGTTGTTGATGCTGCCCAGGTGGTGAAATTGGTAGACACGCCAGCTTCAGGTGCTGGTGATCGCAAGGTCGTGGAAGTTCGAGTCTTCTCCTGGGCACCAATTTCAAACTCAAGGTTATGCCTTGAGTCTCCAAAAACCCGCGAAAGCGGGTTTTTGCGTTTCAGGTCTTTGATTTTTAACAAGAATCTTGATTTATATTTTTGAATCAGGGGTTTACAGATCAAAAAGCCCTCCGTATAGTTCGCTCCATCAACAGCGCAAGCGTTGATAATGCCCAGGTGGTGAAATTGGTAGACACGCCAGCTTCAGGTGCTGGTGATCGCAAGGTCGTGGAAGTTCGAGTCTTCTCCTGGGCACCAAATTCAGATCAAACCCGCGAAAGCGGGTTTTTTCGTTTCCGGGGTTTGAAAACCTGACCGGTGATTTCCCCCCTCGTCCGCACTTGAGAAGTTTTATCGTTTATCCTTGTAAGGATTTGTTGCACTCAAGTGAGGAAAACCCCGGATGATGATCCGCGATACCCGTCTCAAGACATCCCTTCTGCGTGGCCTGACCATCACTCTGCTCGGCCTGACCCTGCTCTCGCCCGCTGCCTATTCTGCCGACAAGGTTGCACTGACCTTGTACAACGGCCAACACAAGGAGGTCGGCGATGAACTTGCCAAGGCCTTCGAAGCCAAGACCGGCATCCACGTCAATGTGCGCAAGGGCAGCAGCAACCAGCTGGCCAGCCAGGTCGTCGAAGAAGGTGACCGCTCCCCTGCCGACGTGATCTACACCGAAGAATCGCCGCCGCTGAATAAACTCGGCGAGCAAGGCCTGCTGGCAACCATCGACGCCAGCACCCTCGACGTCCTGCCGAAGGAATACGTGGCCGCCAACGGCGCCTGGATGGGCGTGACCGCACGCACCCGCGTCGTGGCCTTCAACCCGAAACTGATCGCCGAGAAAGACCTGCCCAAGTCGGTACTGGATTTCGCCGGGCCCGAGTGGCAAGGCAAGGTCGGTTTCGTGCCCACCAGCGGCGCGTTCCAGGAACAAGCCGTAGCGATCATCAAGCTGCACGGTCGCGAAGCGGCTGAAGAGTGGCTGACCGGCCTGCGCGCTTTCGGCAAGGTCTACAGCAACAACATGGTTGCGCTCAAGGCCGTGGAAAATGGCGAAGTCGCCACTGTCTTGGTGAACAACTACTATTGGTTCGCCCTGAAGAAAGAAAAAACCAACCTGGATTCGCAGCTGCACTACTTCACCAACGGCGATGCCGGTGGCCTGATCACCGTGTCTGCCGCGGCTGCACTGAAATCCAGCAAGCATCCAAAGGAAGCCCAGCAACTGCTGGCATTCATGGCCAGCGAAGAAGGCCAGCGGGTGATCACCAACACTTCCGCCGAATACCCGTTGCGCAAGGGCATGGAATCCAACCGTGGCCTCAAGCCTTTCAGCGAGCTGCAACCGCCGAAAGTCACCCCTGCCGACCTGGGCAACGCCGAAGAAGCCCTGGAACTGGAACGTGACGTTGGCTTGAACTGATGAACCCATCGCTCCCCGCCCCCGCCTTGCGCGGGGGTTTTACGCCGAGACGCAAACGCCCTTCGATCTGGTTGCTGCTACCAGTCCTGCTGCTGGTAGGCCTGAGCCTGTTGCCGCTGGCGTATGTCGGCCTCAAGGCCTGGCAGGCAGGATGGGCCGAGGCGGTGCATTTGCTGTGGCGGCCCTATGTATTCGGGTTGCTGCGCAACACCCTGGCGCTGATGGTCGGCGTCACCGTGGCCTGCGGCGTGATCGGCTTGTCCCTGGCCTGGCTGCTGGAACGCAGCAACCTGCCGGGACGGCGGATCTGGGGAGTGATCCTGTGCCTGCCGTTCGCGGTGCCGGCGTTTGTCAGCAGCTTTACCTGGGTTTCGTTAAGCGCCAACTTTGAAGGGTTGGGCGGAGCGATCCTGGTGATGACCCTGTCCAAATACCCGCTGGTGTTTCTGCCGGTGGCGGCAACCCTGCGCAATCTTGATCCATCCCTGGAAGAATCGGCCCGCACCCTCGGACTGAATCGCTGGGGCGTATTCTTTCGCATCACCTTGCCGCTGCTGTGGCCGTCGCTGCTGGCCGGGGCACTGTTGATTGCCCTGCATATGCTGGTGGAGTTCGGCGCGCTGTCGATCATCGGCTTGCAGACGTTTACCACCGCGATCTACCAGCAATTCGAGCTGGAGTTCAGCAACGCCAATGCGGCGATGCTCTCGGCGGTGCTGCTGGTGATGTGCCTGACGCTGCTCTGGCTGGAGCTGCGGGTGCGCGGCAAGGGCCGACACGTGCGTACCGGCCAGGGCGCGGCGCGGCATGCCGAACAGGTTCGACTCGGCAAATGGGCGGCGCTGGGGCAGCTGTATTGCCTGCTCCTGGCGATCATCGGCAGCGGCATTCCACTGGGCATGCTCGGTTATTGGCTGGCAGTGGGCAGTTCGGCGGCATTTCCGATAGCCGAGATCAGCGAGGCGCTGCTTTCTTCGTTGGCGCTATCCCTGGGCGGCGCCGCGCTTTGCCTGTTGTTTGCCGTGCCGGTGGGCTTGCTGGTGGTGCGCTACAAGGGCCAGCTCGCACTGTGGGCCGAGCGCCTGCCGTACCTGCTGCACGCCCTGCCCGGCCTGGTGATTGCGCTGACACTGGTGTATTTCGCCCTGCATTACGTGCCGGCGCTGTATCAAACGTCGGCATTGCTGCTGATCGCTTATGCGCTGCTGTTTTTGCCCCTGGCCCAGGCGCCGATCCGCACGGCGCTGAACAAGGCAGCACCCCAGCTGGAAGAGGCGGCGAGAACGCTGGGCGCGTCGTCGTTCAGTGCGTTTTGCCGGGTGACGCTGCCGATTATTTTCCCGGCATTGGGGGCGGCGTTTGCGCTGGTATTCCTGGATGTAATGAAGGAATTGACGGCGACGTTGCTGCTTAGTCCGACCGGGCTGAATACCTTGGCAACTGCCGTGTGGGCGCACACCTCGAATGTGGAATTCGCGGCAGCGGCGCCGTATGCGGCGCTGTTGATTCTAGTGTCGGGGCTGCCGGTGTATCTGCTTACGACGCGGATGTATCTGAGCCGCTGAAATAGCTTTCGCGAGCAAGCCCGCTCCCACATTTGCTCGCATTCCAGAAGTGGAACTCGATCGAATGTGGGAGCGGGCTTGCTCGCGAAAGGGCCGAAACCGGCGATATCAAGCCCGGAACTGCCCCAGGCTCGCCTTCAACTGCGCCGCCAACCCATCCAGCACTTTGCCACTGGCTGTAGTCTCTACCACCGCCTGAGCGGCCCGCTCTGCCTGGGCATGGATGATTTCCACCCGCCCACGCACCGCATGCGCACCCTGCGCCTGATGCTCAGCCGCCCGCGTCGCCAGGCCAATCGCTGCATGCACCTGCTCCACCGAGGCCTGCACCGACTGCTGCAGGCGCACGCTGTCGCGCAACACCAGCAAACCTTCGCTGGCCTGGCGCCCGGCCTTGCCGATGGTTTCCACGGCCTCACGGGCGCCTTGCTGCAAGGCCACGATGTGGGCCTGGATGTCGCCGGTAGAACTCTGGGTTTTACTGGCCAGGGCGCGAACCTCGTCCGCCACCACCGCAAAGCCGCGCCCGGTCTCACCGGCTCGCGCCGCCTCAATAGCCGCGTTGAGCGCCAGCAGGTTGGTTTGCTCGGCAATCCCGTGGATCACCGTCAACACCACCTCGATCTGCTCGCTCTGCTGCGCCAGCCGCTCGATCACCTTGGAACCGGCCTGCACCTGCCCCGCCAACGCCTCGATCAAGCTGCCAACTTCGGCTGAAGTGCGGGAATTTTCATCAGTCGCCTGGCGAATATCCACCACCTGCTGCAAGGCCGCCTGCATCGCATGGCTTTCCGCCTGGGCCTCATCCGCCATTTGCGACAGCGCCCGCAGGCTTTCGGCAACCTCATCACGCTGCAAGCCGGCGGCCGCATCGGCACCCGCATTGCGCAGGGTCATCGCGCCGATTTCCACACCGGTACGCTGGGCCACATCACCGGCTTCACGCACGATCGGCTGCAATTTATCCACAAAGCGATTGACCGCCGAGGCCATGTCGCCGATTTCGTCCCGGCTGTTGATCTGCACACGCTTGGTCAGGTCGCCCTCGCCTGCCGCCAGATCGTCCATCGCTGCAATCAGCAGCTTCAGGCGATTGACCACCCGACGGCCGAGCACTACAGCAATCAACAGCAATACACCAAAACCTACCACCGCCAGGCCCATGCCGATGCGCCAGCGCAACGTGCCCGCCGCCTCTTGCACGGCGCTGGTGGTATTGGCGGTCATCTGGGTGGCGGTGGCTTGCGCCGACTGCAAACGCGCGCCCATGGCCGCCGCGCTGTCAGCCGCGGCACCCTTGAGGCTGTCGCCCACCAACTGGTCACCGCTGGCAATCAGTGCAGCAAAACGCTTGTCCAGCGCGGCCAGGTCAGCCTCGACCGAGGCAGTCGAAACCCCCATGCGGACCTTGCCGATCTCTACGCCATTGGGGCTGATGGACGCTTCGACGTAGAACACCGAGGGATCATTCTTCGCCGCATCCAGCACTTTATCCAGGGCACGTTCGCCCTTGCCCTTTTCCAGCAGCGCCTGGTTGATCGGGTTTTCACGATTGAGGTAACGGGTCAGGTGCTCACCAGCCGCGTCGTCATACACCACAAACAACACGTTGGGATTGCGCTGGGCTCTGCGGGCAAACTCAGACAGCGTCGGCACGTCGCTGTCCCACATGGCGCGCGGCGCCACCGAAGCGAGCAGTTGCGCCATGTCATTGGCAGAGTCCTGCAGGTCTTTTTCCAGGGTCGCACGCAGTTGCTTCTGCTCTTCCTGCAGGCGCATGGAAAGCCCCGCCGTCAGACGCTGGCGCGTGCTGGAAGACAGACTGTCCAGGCTGGATGTCACTTCCTTGCCGGCTTGCGCCAACTCGCCGGACAGTTTCTGGCTGTCGACGCCCAGGCGATTGCCCAAATCAGCTTCCAATGCAGTGACGGTGCTTCGCGTCAGGGCGACGGCCACCAGTACTTGCACCAAAAGAGCGATACCTAGGGTAACGAACACCGGCCGCAACAGCCGGCTTTGTAACAATGAGAGAACGGCAGACACTGGGAATCCCTCCACCACGGGTGCCATTAATTTGATAGCACCGCGAAAGAAAGAACCATAGCAAGGGTCGTGCCGTTTACCAGGCGGAAACGACAAAGGGCTCCCGAAGGAGCCCTTTGCTTTTTACATCAACAGCTTATTAAGCGAACGGGTGACGCAGAACGATGGTCTCGTTGCGGTCCGGGCCCGTCGAAATAATGTCGATCGGCGCACCGATCAGCTCTTCGACGCGCTTGATGTAAGCGCGGGCGTTGGCTGGCAGTTCTTCCAGGGTCTTGGCGCCCACGGTCGATTCGGTCCAGCCTGGCACTTCTTCGTACACAGGCTGCAGGCCTACGTAGCTGTCCGCGTCAGTCGGGGCAACGTCCTTGCCTTCCGCATCCTTGTAGCCGATGCAGATGTTGATGGTTTCCAGGCCGTCGAGTACGTCCAGCTTGGTCAGGCAGATGCCCGAGATGCTGTTCACATCGATAGCGCGACGCAGGATAACGGCGTCGAACCAGCCACAACGACGGGCACGGCCGGTCGTTGCGCCGAATTCGTGACCCTGTTTGGCCAGGTGCGCGCCGACGTCGTCGAACAGTTCAGTCGGGAATGGTCCCGAACCTACACGCGTGGTGTATGCCTTGGTGATGCCGAGGATGTAGTCCAGGAACATCGGGCCAACGCCCGAACCCGTCGCAACGCCGCCAGCGGTGGTGTTGGAACTGGTGACGTAAGGGTAGGTGCCGTGGTCGATGTCCAGCAACGAGCCCTGGGCGCCTTCGAACATGATGTCTTTGCCGGCGCGACGCAGGTCGTGCAGCTCAGCAGTCACGTCCAGCATCAGCGGCTTGAGCAGCTCGGCGTATTCCTTGCACTCGGCCAGGGTCTTTTCAAACTCGATGGCCGGCTCTTTGTAGTAACCCACCAGCATGAAGTTGTGGTAATCCACCAGTTCACGCAGCTTGTCTTCAAAGCGCGGCATGTTGAGCAGGTCGCCCACACGCAGGCCACGACGTGCAACCTTGTCTTCGTAGGCCGGGCCGATGCCGCGACCGGTCGTGCCGATCTTCAGCTCGCCACGGGCCTTTTCACGGGCCTGGTCCAGCGCAACGTGGAAGGACAGGATCAGCGGGCAGGAAGGGCTGATACGCAGGCGCTCGCGCACTGGCACGCCTTTCTCTTCCAGCTTGGTGATCTCGCGCAGCAGGGCGTCAGGTGCAACCACCACGCCGTTGCCGATCAGGCACTGCACGCCTTCGCGCAGTACACCCGACGGGATAAGGTGCAAGACGGTTTTTTCGCCATCGATGACCAGGGTGTGGCCAGCGTTGTGGCCACCTTGGTAGCGCACTACGGCGGCAGCATGTTCGGTCAGCAGATCAACGATCTTGCCTTTGCCCTCATCACCCCATTGGGTGCCCAGGACTACGACATTCTTACCCATAACACTTGTCCTCATTCGCGCAAACTTGGTGCCGGCAGTGGCCGGCAGGAAAACTCAAGAAGCCAGTGGCGATACTTGCCAAAGCCCGTTCTGCTGAATCAATTGCCGGTCGCAGTCCGCTTCACGGGCGGCGGCCAATGGCTGCCCAGGCAAGGCCTGGACCACACGCTGACCCTCACTGCGCAACTGGCAAACCTGCTGCCAGAGTGCTGCGTCCGTACTGTCGGGCATCCAGATACCGCCAGACGGCAGTTCGACCTCAGCACGCCCCAGGGTCACCAGGGTTTTCAAATCGGTGGAAAAACCGGTCGCCGGACGAGCGCGACCGAAGTCGGCGCCGATATCGTCGTAACGACCGCCCTGGGCGATGGCCTGGCCAACACCCGGGACAAACACCGCGAACACCACACCGGTGTGGTAGTGGTAGCCGCGCAACTCACCCAAATCAAAATACAGCGGCAACTGCGGGAAGCGCGCAGACAACTGCTCGGCAATCGCCAGCACATCGTCCAGGGCCGCCAATACATCAGCCGGCGCATTCGCCAGGCGATCACGGGCGGCGGTCAGTACTTCACGGCCGCCACACAGATCCACCAGCGCACGCAGCATGCCGGCCAGGTCGGCAGGCACGCCCGCCGTCAGGGCAATCACTTCATCGATGGCCTTGCGCTGCAAGGCATCGAACAACTGTTGTTCCACTTCACCCGACAAGCCGGCCGCACGGGCCAGGCCGCGGTAGATACCGACATGCCCAAGGTCCATGTGCACATCCGGCACATCGGCCAGCTGCAACATGGCCAGCATCAGGCTGATGACTTCCACGTCGCTGCTCGGGCTGGCATCACCGTACAACTCGGCGCCCAACTGGATCGGGCTGCGGGACGACGACAACGCACGCGGTTGCGCATGCAGCACGCTGCCGGCGTAGCACAGGCGGCTTGGCCCTTCGCGACGCAGGGTGTGCGCATCAATGCGCGCTACTTGCGGCGTGATGTCGGCACGAAAGCCCATTTGCCGGCCCGATTGCGGGTCGATGACCTTGAAGGTGCGCAGATCCAGGTCCTGGCCCGCGCCGGTCAGCAGGGATTCCAGGTACTCGATATGCGGAGTCACGACAAACTCGTAACCCCAGCTCTGGAACAGATCCAACACCTGGCGGCGCGCGATTTCAATGCGCGCAGCTTCTGGTGGCAGTACTTCTTCGATGCCATCTGGCAGCAGCCAGCGGTCTACCGTTGCCATTACGCCATTCCCCTATGATCCGGGCGGCCAGCCCTCGGGCGAGCCTTGAGTGAAGCAGAAAATACCCGGCCCCTGCATAAACCACGCGCAAGAGCGACGTGACGAACGACCAACAATCGGCCTCGTCGGGCACTTTCCTCGAAAAACCTGTGGCGCCTGCGGAGCAAAACCACAATCAAACATGCAGACGCAAAAAAGCCGGGAATTTCCCGGCTGCCGCATCATACACCCGTTTTCTGAAAGGATCACCCCGCCCGGCATTTTAGCCGCCCGACGGAGCGATTCTCAGACTACATGCGGGTTACTTGGACTTTTCCAGGTAGCGGAAGAAATCGCTACTTGGGTCCAGCACCATGACGTCGGTTTTGTTCGCAAAGCTTTCACGGTAGGCGCGCAGGCTACGGTAGAACGCGTAGAACTCCTGGTCCTGGCCATAGGCCTTGGCGTAGATCGAAGCGGCTTGAGCATCACCATCACCACGGGCCTCTTCAGACTCGCGATAGGCTTCAGCCAACAGTACGCGACGCTGACGGTCGGCATCCGCGCGGATCCCTTCTGCCAGTTCGTTACCCTTGGCGCGGTGCTCACGAGCCTCGCGCTCACGCTCGGTGCTCATACGCTCGAACACGCTGCGGTTCACTTCCTTCGGAAGGTCGATGGCCTTGACCCGAACATCGATCACCTCGATGCCCAGCTCTTTTTCCGCCATCGCATTCAACGAACGCGTGATGTCCGCCATCAGCGCGTCACGTTCACCGGATACCACCTCGTGCAGGGTGCGCTTACCAAACTGGTCACGCAGGCCCGATTCCAGACGGCGCGACAAACGCTCGTCGGCAATCTGCTTGAGGCCGGAGGTCGCGGTGTAGAAGCGCTCGGCATCCTTGACGCGCCACTTGGCGTAGGCGTCAACCATCACAGCTTTCTTTTCCAGGGTCAGGAAGCGTTGTGTCGGTGCATCCAGGGTCATCAGGCGGCCGTCGAACTTGCGCACCTGGTTGACGTAGGGGACTTTCACATGCAGGCCCGGCTGGACATCCGCCTGGACCACGCGACCGAATTGCAGCAACACCGCGCGCTCGGTCTGAGACACGATATAGAAGCAGTTCCAGGCAGCGATGACCACGACGACACCCACAATCAGGGCGGTCAGCGATTTATTGCTCATCAACGACTCTCCCTGGTACGTGTTTGCTGTTGCAGCAGGTCAGCGGCCGCACGGGCGCTCGCTTCGTTGGCAGCAGCATTGGAACCGGTAGCCGGTGCGCTGGTGCTGCTACGTCCACCTTCGATCATCTTGTCCAGCGGCAGGTACAGCAGATTGTTCTGCCCGCCCTTGCTGCCGGTCACGAGAACCTTGCTGGTGTTGCTGAAGACTTCCTGCATGGTGTCCAGGTACAGACGCTCACGGGTGACTTCCGGTGCCTTGCGGTACTCGGCCACCAGCTTGGTGAAACGATCTGCCTCACCCTTGGCGCGGGAGACCACTTCGTCGCGGTAACCGTTGGCATCCTCAAGGATGCGCTGGGCCTGGCCACGGGCTTCCGGCACCACGCCGTTGGCGTAGGTTTCAGCCTGGTTGCGCGAACGCTGCTCGTCTTCACGGGCACGGATCACGTCATCGAAGGCTTCCTGCACTTCACGCGGTGCCGCTGCGCTCTGTACGTTGACCTGGGTCACGGTGATACCGGTGCGGTACGTGTCGAGGAATCGTTGCAGGCGCTCCTTGATTTCGCTGGCCATCAATTCACGGCCTTCAGTCAGCACCTGGTCCATTGCGGTGGAACCCACCACGTGGCGCAGGGCGCTTTCGGTCGCATGTTGCAGGCTGATCTCCGGCTGGTCGACGTTCAGCACGAAGTCCTGCAGGTTGCTGATCTTGTACTGCACGGTCAGCGGCACTTCGACGATGTTCTCGTCTTCGGTCAGCATCTGGCCCTGCTTGGTGTAGGCACGCTCACGCGTGACGTTTTCCATGTACTTCTTGTCGATCGGCGGGAAGTAGATGTTCAGGCCAGGGCCGACAGTCTCGTAGTACTTGCCGAAGCGCAGCACCACGGCTTGCTCCTGCTCGTCCACCACATAGACGGCGCTGTACAGCCAGACGGCCGCCAGCACGACGAGGCCGATGCCGAGCAGGCCGTAACCACCGCCCTTGCTCGTACGACCGCCTTCGTCACCACCACGTTTTTTTCCACCACCGAACAACCCATTCAGGCTTTCCTGCAGCTTTCGGAAGGCCTCGTCGAGATCTGGTGGCCCCTTGCGGTCGCCATTATTGCGGCGTTTACCACCCCAAGGATCCTGATTATTCGAGTTGCCACCCGGCTCATTCCAAGCCATAGCGCTCTCCATCTGATAAAGCAAAGACGCACCCACGGCGCGCCGACCAATGCTACAGAATGCCTGTCACAGCGGCACAACCGCTTTCTCAGGCTTTTATTGCAAAGTGTGTTGTTCGATGAACTCTGTCGGCACAACGCCTTCACGGCTGACCAGCCGATTCAGCTCCGAGCGCGGCAATCGAACGGCCAGCAAGCTGACACCTTCTTCGTCGTGTTCTTCTTTCTGTACCGCGCCCAGCTCGAAAAACTGTGCACGCAGTCGAGCAAAACGCTGCGGCAAGCGCAAGGTGCCGACGAACAAATCGCTGCCCAACAGCTCGGCAATGGCTTGTTCAAGCAATTCCAGGCCACTGCCATCACGCGCCGACAGCCAGACCCGCTGGGGCTTGCCGTTTTCGTCGCGCTGGATTTGTGGCTCAACGCCTTCAAGCAAATCGAGTTTGTTATAGACCTCGAGGATCGGCAAGTCCTGGGCACCAATCTCGCCCAGCACCACCATGACCTGTTCAATCTGCAACATGCGATCCGGTTCGGCCGCATCGATCACGTGCAACAGCAGGTCGGAATTACTCGACTCTTCGAGCGTAGACCGAAATGCCTCGACCAGCTTGTGGGGCAAGTGACGAATGAAACCCACGGTATCGGCCAGGACAATCGGCCCCAGGTCGTCCAGTTCCAGACGGCGCAAGGTCGGGTCGAGGGTCGCGAACAGTTGGTCGGCCGCGTACACGTCCGATTTCGTCACGTTGTTGAAGAGTGTGGATTTGCCGGCGTTGGTATAGCCCACCAGGGAAACGGTCGGGATATCCGCACGCATACGGCCACGTCGCGATTGTTCGCGCTGGCTGCGCACCTTCTCCAGGCGGCCCTTGATCTGTCGCAGGCGGACCCGCAGCAGACGCCGGTCGGTTTCCAGCTGGGTTTCACCCGGGCCGCGCATGCCGATGCCGCCACCCTGGCGCTCAAGGTGAGTCCAGCCACGAACCAGCCGGGTGCTCATGTGGTCAAGCTGGGCCAGTTCTACCTGGAGCTTGCCTTCATGGGTACGGGCGCGTTGAGCGAAAATATCGAGAATCAGACCCGTGCGGTCGATCACGCGACACTCGAAAACTCGTTCGAGGTTACGTTCCTGACTGGGCGTGAGGATGTGATTGAAAATCACCAGATCGGCCTTTTCGGCGTGGACCAGGTCGCGCAGTTCCTCGACCTTGCCGCTGCCGATCAGGAATTTGGCGGTTGGCCGATGACGCGGCACGTTAAAAAACGCGACGGTCTCGGCGCCGGCCGAATTTGCCAACTCCTGAAACTCCTGCGGATCTTCGCGCGCCTCAGGGTCCTGTCCATCCAAGTGAACGAGGATTACTCGCTCACCACCACCGTGGCGCTCAAAGAACAAAGGAGACTCCTATCAGGCGTTACCTGGTGCAGGCTCGGCGTCACCCTGTTCTTCGGTTGCGCTAGGCAGACGAATTGGACGAACCGGCACTACGGTCGAGATAGCGTGCTTGTAAACCATTTGGCTTACGGTGTTTTTCAGCAGGATCACGAACTGGTCGAACGACTCGATCGTACCTTGCAGCTTGATACCGTTGACCAGATAGATGGAAACCCCAACTTTCTCTTTACGTAAAGTATTCAAGTAAGGGTCTTGTAGCGAATGCCCTTTTGACATGTGCCGCACTCCTTTAAGGATCAATAATAAAAATCGGAAAATAGATAGCTCATGGCCGTCACACCCCCAAGGATAGACGGCAATTGCAAGGACTCAGCTCAATATGGAGACCGTTCCCAAGTATTTCAAGGCGCGTGACAGATTGTCGCTGTCCAGGCTGTCCAGCCAGTGCAAATCGCTCCAACTGCGCAACCAGGTGAACTGACGCTTCGCCAATTGGCGCGTGGCAATGATGCCGCGCTCCTGCATTTCGGCTGACGTCAGCTTGCCATCCAGATGATCCCAGACTTGGCGGTAGCCTACAGCACGTATCGAAGGCAGCCCTGGATGCAGGTCACCTCTTGAACGCAGTGCTACGACCTCCTCCACAAACCCCTGTTCCAACATAATTGTGAATCTTTGTGCAATTCGTTCATGCAGCACCTGGCGATCCGTCGGAGCGATGGCCAGATTCGCCACAGTATAGGGCAATTGTGAGTGTCCCGAGGCGCCTGCTTCAGCACTTTGCGCAGTTTGTTTCAGCCTGTGTTCAGTCATGGTCTGGCCACTGACCCGCCAGACTTCCAACGCTCGCGTCAGGCGCTGGGGGTCATTGGGATGAATTCGCGCGGCGGAAACCGGATCCACAATGGCCAACTGATCGTGCAAGGCCTGCCAGCCAAGGCGCGCAGCCTCTTCTTCAAGTTCGGCGCGCACCTGTGGATCAGCTGGCGGCATATCAGCCAGACCTTCCTGCAAGGCCTTGTAGTAGAGCATCGTGCCGCCGACCAGCAGCGGAATCTTGCCCCGCGCGGTGATATCGGCCATGGCGGCCAGCGCATCGATGCGAAAATCCGCCGCCGAATAGCTCTCGCTGGGATCAATAATGTCGATCAACCGGTGCGGATACTGGGCCAGCAGCTCTTTTGAAGGTTTGGCAGTGCCGATGTCCATGTCCCGGTAAACCAGTGCAGAGTCGACACTGATCAACTCGCACGGCAAGACCTTGGTCAGCTCGATGGCCAGGTCGGTCTTGCCGGCGGCCGTCGGGCCCATCAGGAAGATGGCGGGGGGCAAGGCACTCATCAACGGCCGCGCAAGAACAGTTTGTCGAGGTCGTCCAGGCCCATCTGGGTCCAGGTCGGGCGGCCATGGTTGCACTGGCCGCTGCGCTCGGTGTTTTCCATGTCCCGCAGCAGGCCGTTCATTTCCGGCAAGGCCAGCCGGCGGTTGGCGCGGATGGCGCCGTGACAGGCCATGGTGCCGAGCAGTTCATTGATGTGGGCCTGGATCCGGTCACTGGTGCCGTATTCCATCAGGTCTGCCAGTACGTCGGCCACCAGCCGGTTGGCCTCTGCCTGCTTGAGCAAAGCCGGAATCTGGCGGATAGCCAGGGTTTCCGGCCCCAGGCGTTGCAACTCAAAGCCCAGCTTCTGGAACACGCTGACGTGCTCTTCGGCGCAATCCGCTTCCCGCTGGCTGACCGCCAGGGATTCCGGCACCAGCAGCGGCTGGCCGCTCAG
Source organism: Pseudomonas sp. IPO3774 (assembly GCF_013386835.1). Lineage (NCBI taxonomy): Bacteria > Pseudomonadati > Pseudomonadota > Gammaproteobacteria > Pseudomonadales > Pseudomonadaceae > Pseudomonas > Pseudomonas sp. IPO3774. The sequence continues at coordinate 185,973 of NZ_JACAQY010000034.1, read as the reverse complement.
GCCTTCGCTGGCCATGGCGATCTTCAGGCGCTCGTACATGATCCGCTCGTGGGCGGCGTGCATGTCCACCAGCACCAGGCCATGGGCGTTTTCCGCAAGAATATAGATACCCTTGAGCTGTGCCAGCGCGTAACCCAACGGCGGCACGTCGCCCTGGCCTTCCGGCAACGCGGCAGCGCCTGGCTCGGCGCCGGGCAGCGGCGCGAAAAACTCGCGATAGGCCGCCTGGGCCTCGGCCACCGGCACCGCCGATTGCGGACGCGGGGTGTACTGGTATTGATAACCGGCGCCGGCGCCTGAACCAGGTGCGGTAAAGCTCGGCTGGGCTTGCGGCGATTGCAGCAGGTTGGCCGCCAGGCTCATTTCGCCCTGGGGCCCGAACTCGCCGGCTTCCGGCCCTGAAGGACGGACAACAGCCGTGACAATCGGCGCCGCCAGGTGATCATCCGGCCGCACATCGCCCAAGGCGCGGTGCAGGGTGCCGTAAAGAAAGTCGTGGACCATGCGACCGTCACGGAAGCGCACTTCGTGCTTGGTCGGGTGCACGTTGACGTCGACCACCGACGGGTCGACCTCGAAAAACAGCACAAACGTCGGATGCCGCCCGTTGAACAGCACGTCGCGATACGCCTGGCGCACCGCGTGGGCCACCAGCTTGTCGCGCACCGCCCGGCCATTCACGAAGAAATACTGCATGTCCGCCTGGCTACGGGAGAAAGTCGGCAACCCCACCCAACCCCACAGCCGCAGGCCATTGCGCTCGATCTCGATCGGCAGCGCCTGCTCCAGGAACCCCGCGCCGCAGATGGCCGAGACACGCCGCGCACGGGCCGCATCATCATGGGCCTCGTGCAGGCTGAGGATGGTCTTGCCGTTGTGGCGCAGGTGGAAAGCCACATCAAACCGCGCCAGGGCCAGGCGCTTGATGACTTCCTGCAGGTGATCGAATTCGGTTTTTTCGGCCTTGAGGAATTTACGCCGGGCCGGGGTATTGAAGAACAGGTCGCGTACTTCCACCGAGGTGCCCACCGGATGTGCCGCCGGCTGGACCCGGGGCGCCATGTCGCGGCCTTCGGTTTCAACCTGCCAGGCCTGGTCGGCGTCGCGGGTGCGGGAAGTCAGGGTCAGGCGAGCCACGGAGCTGATGGAGGCCAGGGCCTCACCACGAAACCCGAGGCTCATCACCCGCTCCAGGTCTTCCAGGTCACGAATCTTGCTGGTGGCGTGACGGGCCAGGGCCAGCGGCAGGTCATCGGAGGAAATCCCGCTGCCGTCGTCGCGCACTCGCAGCAGCTTGACGCCGCCTTGCTCAACATCGACATCAATGCGCCTGGCGCCGGAGTCGATACTGTTTTCCAGCAACTCCTTGATCACCGACGCTGGCCGCTCGACCACCTCACCCGCCGCGATCTGGTTGGCGAGACGCGGGCTTAGCAGCTCGATGCGCGAGGTATTGCTCAAGACTGTTTCGCTCATTATTGCGCCGCCAGTTCAGTGCCCGGGATGGTCAACACCTGGCCGACCTTCAATTCATCGGTCTTGAGGTTGTTGGCACTGCGCAAGGTTGCCGCTGACACCTGGAAGCGCACCGCCAGCATCGCCAGGGTGTCACCCGGCTGCACGCGATGGTCACGCGGGCCCTGGGCGATTTTCCCGGAGTCACGCAGCCAGGCTATATAAGTGCCCGGCGGCGGGTTCTGCTGGAAGAACTGGCGAACACCGGCGCTGATGGAGCGCGCCAACGCCTGCTGGTGGCTGGCCGAGGCCAGTTTCGAGGCTTCGTTGGAGTTGGAGATAAACCCGGTTTCCACCAGGATCGACGGAATATCCGGCGACTTGAGCACCATGAACCCGGCCTGTTCCACGCGCTGTTTGTGCAGCGAGGTGACGCGACCAATGTTGCTCAGGACTTTCTGCCCCACGTTCAGGCTGGAGGTCAGCGAGGCAGTCATCGACAGATCGAGCAATACGCCAGCGAGCATCTTGTCCTTGTCGTCGAGGGATACGTTGCCAGCCCCGCCGATCAAGTCGGAACGGTTTTCACTGTCCGCCAGCCAGCGGGCGGTCTCGGACGTAGCGCCGCGATCAGACAGGGCAAACACCGAGGCACCAAACGCCGCGGCCGAAGGTGCGGCGTCGGCGTGGATCGAGACGAACAGGTCGGCGCCCTTCTTGCGGGCGATTTCGGTACGGCCACGCAGCGGAATAAAGTAGTCGCCGGTCCGGGTCAGCTCGGCGCGGTAGCCTTTCATGCCATTGATCTGGCGCTGCAGTTCGCGGGCGATGGCCAGTACTACGTCTTTTTCATGCTGGCCGCGCGAGCCCGAGGCACCCGGGTCTTCGCCGCCGTGACCGGCATCGATGACCACGATAATGTCACGTTTGCCCGCCGGAGCCGGTGGCAGCGGCGGCAATTTGACCTGGGGTTGCGACTGGTTGACCGGCACCGCAGGTATCGTCGCGACGCTTGGAGTTGGCGCAGGCGGCGGCGCGGCATCGGCGGCGTTGTCGAACAGGTCGACCACCAGCCGGTTGCCATACTGCGCGTTGGGCGCCAGCACGAAGCTTTTCGGGGTCACGGCCTTTTTCAGGTCGATGACCACCCGCAGGTCGGTCGGCGTACGTTGGGCCGAGCGCATCGCGGTAATCGGGGTATTGGCCATGGCGACTTTCAACGGCGCGGCCAGGGTCGCACCGTTGATATCAATCACCAGGCGATCGGGCGCCGTGAGGGTGAAGACGCTGTGCTGAACCGGGCCAGACAGGTCGAATACCAGTCGCGTGTTATCCGGTGCCCGCCACAGGCGAACACTTTTCACCTGTGAGGCCGCCAGTGCATTGAAAGTCATTGCCGCAAGCAACACCCCTACGACAGTAACCAACGCGCGAAAGCGCATACCTAACCCCATCAATTATTTGAATTCCAATGCCAAGGCGGCGCACCACGACTCGCCGCGCGCGCTCTGGGACAACAACTTCAGCTGACGTCCTTGCTTATGCGGGGTAATGGTAATGGTCAGGTCCGGCTTTGGCAAAAAGCCTGTGCCTTTATCTGGCCACTCGATCAGGCACAAGGCGTCCTCATCGAAGTAATCACGAATGCCCATGTATTCCAGTTCTTCCGGGTCCACCAGGCGATACAGATCGAAGTGGAACGCTCGTACGTCACCGATTTCGTAGGGTTCTACCAAGGTGAACGTAGGGCTTTTCACAGCACCCGCGTGCCCCAACCCGCGAATGATGCCCCGGGACAAGGTGGTTTTTCCGGCGCCGAGATCGCCTTCCAGAAAGATCAGCCCTGAGCCTTGAGTGACCCGGGCAATACGGTTGCCCAAGGCGACCATGGCGTCTTCATCAGGCAGGAAAAGAACTACTTCAGACACGGCGATTGCTCCTCCAGCAACTGACGAATGGCAGGAATCAGGTCACTGGCGGCCAGCCCGCGACCGTAGGTACCCTGGCGATCTCCGGCAGTGGCATGCAGCCAGACCGCCAGGCAGGCGGCATCAAATGCCGGCATGCCTTGCGCCAGTAAAGCACCGACCAGGCCGGCCAACACATCGCCCAGGCCAGCGGTCGCCATCGCAGGATGGCCCTGATCGCAGCGGGCAACCCGACCGTCCGGGCTGGCGATCAAGCTGCCGGCGCCCTTGAGGATGGCCACCGCATTGAATTTCTGACTCAAGGCGCGCGCCACGTTAAGGCGGTCGGCCTGAACCTCGGCTGTCGAAATACCCATCAAGCGGGCCGCTTCGCCAGGATGCGGAGTGATCACGCAATTGGCCGGCAGGCTGACGCTGCCCGCCGCCAGCAGGTTCAAGGCATCGGCGTCCCAGACTTGCGGCTGCCTGGCATTGGCCGCTACCGACAGCAGGCTTTTGCCCCAGGAGACCTCGCCCAGGCCCGGGCCGATGACGATCACGGAAATCTTTTCCAGCAGGCCCATCAATTGATTGGCCGAGTGCACGCCCACCGTCATCACTTCCGGCAACCGCGCCAGCGCCACACCGACGTGTTCGCTACGGGTCGCCAGGGAAACCATGCCGGCACCACTGCGCAGGGCACTTTCAGCACTGAGCAAGGCGGCGCCGCCAAAACCCCGGTCGCCGCCGATCAGCAATACATGGCCGAACTGGCCTTTATGGGCGTCCGGGGAACGCGCAGCGAGTTGCGGCAATTGGCCGGGCAACAGGTGCTGAACGTCGGGTATTTCGTGTTTTGTCTGCGGCATGCGTCTTCAAGCTCCGATGTCTGGCAGAATTATACGCATCTAACCTGCGGTTTCTCTTGTTCATGCCTGCTATTACCTACGACCTGCCCGCCCTCGCCCAATCGATCAAAGACTGGGGCCGCGAGCTGGGCTTTCAACAAGTGGGCATCAGCGGCCTCGACCTCGCCGAGCATGAACAGCACCTGCAACGCTGGCTCGACGCCGGCTACCACGGCGAAATGGACTACATGGGCGCCCACGGCAGCAAGCGCTCACACCCGGAGGAGCTGGTACCCGGCACCTTGCGCGTGGTCTCACTGCGCATGGACTACTTGCCGGGCGACACCCAAATGGCCCAACTGCTGGCCAAACCCGAAAAAGCCTACATCTCCCGCTACGCCCTGGGCCGCGACTACCACAAGCTGATCCGCAAGCGCGTGCAGCAACTGGCCGACCGCATCCAGGCGCAAATCGGCCCGTTCGGCTTCCGCGCCTTTGTCGACAGCGCCCCCGTGCTGGAAAAAGCCATCGCCGAGCAGGCCGGGCTGGGCTGGATCGGCAAGAACACCCTGGTACTCAATCGCAAGGCGGGCAGTTACTTCTTCCTGAGCGAGCTGTTTGTCGACCTGCCGTTGCCGGTCGACCCACCCCACGCCACCGAACATTGTGGCCGCTGCACCGCCTGCCTGGATATCTGCCCTACCAATGCCTTCGTAGGGCCCTACGTGCTGGACGCCCGGCGCTGCATTTCCTACCTGACCATCGAGCTGAAAAGCGCGATCCCCGAAGAACTGCGCCCACTGATCGGCAATCGGGTATTCGGCTGCGATGACTGTCAGATCGTTTGCCCGTGGAATCGTTTCGCGCGGCCTACCGACGAAGGCGATTTCAAGCCACGGCACAATCTGGATAACGCAGAGCTCGCCGAGTTGTTTATGTGGGACGAGGACAAATTCCTCAGCAGCACCGAAGGTTCTCCCCTGCGCCGCGCCGGCTATGAGCGCTGGCTGCGCAACCTGGCGGTGGGCCTGGGCAATGCGCCATCAAGCATTCCGGTGCTGGAAGCGCTGAAGGCGCGTCGGGAATACCCCTCGGAACTGGTGCGCGAACATGTGGAATGGGCGCTGAACCAGCACGCCGAACGTCAGTGCACGTCGTCGTTGTAGACGAACTTGGGCATTTCCCAGTGAAAACGGATCGCCAGCAGGCGCAATAGAAAGCCGCTGAACAGCGTCAGCAGGATCGATTGCTCACTTGGCAGCTCAAGGTAGATGCACAGCATGTAGAACCAGGCGGCCAGGAACGACACGCTGGCGTACAGCTCGCGGCGGAAGATCAACGGAATGTCGTTGCAGAAGATATCCCGCAGGATGCCGCCGAATACCCCGGTGATCACACCGCTGACTGACGCCACCAGCATGCCGTGGCCCATTTCCAGGGCGGTCATGCTGCCGATCAGGGTGAAGGCCACCAGGCCCACGGCGTCCAACGCGAGGAACAGCGAGCGCAGGTGGCGCATCAATGGAGCGATGAAGATGGTCACCAGGGCCGCGACGGAGGTCAGCACCAGGTACTCCGGGTGTTTGACCCAGGTCAGCGGGTAGTGGCCGAGCAACACGTCACGCACCGAACCGCCGCCCAGCGCCGTCACGCAGGCGATCAGCACCACACCGAACCAGTCCATCCCGCGCCGCCCGGCGGACAAGGCACCCGTCATGGCTTCGGCGGTGATGGCGATGAGGTAGAGCATCAGCAGCATGATGGCGATCCTTGCAAAGAGGCGCGCAGTCTAATCATTTGGTGATGGCACCAAAAGGGGGCGAGCGCTGAAGAGCTTAAAGCTCTTGCTGATGTGGCGAGAGAGCTTGCTCCCGTTGGACTGCGCAGCAGTCCCATTTTTCAGGGCCGCTTCGCAGCCCAGCGGGAGCAAGCTCCCTCGCCACAAAAACGCCTCACCACGACTCAAGTCAGAACTTGATGAAATGCTTGCGGTAATGCTGCAGCTCGGCAATCGACTCGCGAATATCGTCCAGCGCCAGGTGGGTGCTGCCCTTGTGGAAGCTGTCTTTGACTTCCGGCGCCCAGCGCGCGGCCAGCTCCTTCAAGGTCGACACGTCCAGGTTGCGGTAGTGGAAGTAGCTTTCCAGCGCCTTCATGTGGGTATAGAGAAAGCGGCGGTCCTGGCAAATGCTGTTGCCGCAGATTGGCGACTTGCCCTTGGGTACCCACTTTTCCAGGAAGGCGATGGTTTCGGCTTCAGCCTCAGCCATGCTCACGCGGCTGTCGCGCACACGCTGGGTCAGGCCCGAGTTGCCGTGGGTGCGGGTGTTCCACTCGTCCATGGTGGCCAGCACCGCGTCGCTGTGGTGAATGGCAATCACCGGACCTTCGGCCAAGGTGTTGAGGTTGCTGTCGGTGACAATGGTCGCCATCTCGATGATGACGTCGGTGTCAGGGTTCAGACCGGTCATTTCCAGATCGATCCAAATCAGGTTCTGTGGGTTTTGCATGTCGTGGTTCCTTGGCACCTTGGCGTAGCTGCGCAGTTTAGCAGGCAGGGCGTGCTAGACTCGCGACCGTTTCACCTAACCTTTGCATTATCGACACGGAACACCAATGGCCAAACGCCAGCTCAACCGTCGCCAAAACTGGCGCATCGAAAAGATTCAGGGCGAACGCGCTGCCCGCGCCGCCAAACGTGAATCCTCCGCCGTGGAAGCGCTTGAGGGCGGCGACCTGGGCCCCGAGCAAACGGGCCTGGTGATCGCGCACTTCGGTGTGCAGGTCGAAGTCGAGGCCACCGAAGGCGATCACGCCGGCCAGGTGTTCCGTTGCCACCTGCGCGCCAACCTGCCTGCGCTGGTGACCGGCGACAAGGTGGTATGGCGTGCCGGCAACCAGGGCATCGGCGTGATCGTCGCCCAGTTGCCGCGCACCACCGAACTGCGTCGCCCCGACAGCCGTGGCCAGCTCAAGCCGGTAGCGGCCAACGTCGACATGATCGTCATTGTCTTCGCGCCACTGCCCGAACCCCATGCCAACCTGATCGACCGCTACCTGGTAGCCGCCGAACACGCCGGCATTCGCCCGCTGTTGCTGCTGAACAAATTCGACCTGATCGACCAACAGAACGCCCCGGCGCTCAACGCGCTGCTGGCGGTGTACCGCACCCTCGGCTACCCGGTGCTGGAAGTCTCGGCGCATCACGGCAATGGCATGGAACAGTTACAGACTGAACTGGACGGGCGCATCAGCGTGTTCGTCGGCCAGTCGGGTGTGGGCAAGTCGTCCCTGGTCAACAGCCTGTTGCCGGAAGTCGAAACCCGTGTGGGTCCATTGTCGGAGCTGTCCGGCCAGGGCACCCACACCACCACCACCGCGCGATTGTTCCACTTCCCGGGCGGCGGTGAACTGATCGACTCCCCCGGCATTCGTGAATTCGGCCTGGGCCATGTGAGCCGTGCCGATGTTGAAGCGGGCTTTATCGAGTTCAACGACTTGATCGGCACCTGCCGCTTCCGTGACTGCAAACATGACCGCGAGCCGGGTTGCGCCCTGCTCAAGGCACTGGAAGACGGCCGCGTGCAGCAGCAGCGGATGAACAGCTATCGCTCGATCATCGCCAGCTTGCCCGAGACCAGTTACTAAGCAGCAAACCGGTGCCGTGCCATGCCTTGATACACATAAGGCACGGCACGGAACCCCCGACCCCATTGATTAAATCGAGTCAGCCATCAAGAATCCGCTGCAACTGGGCGGCCCATGACGCAAGCCAGCTTGAATTCGATTTTCCCAATGCTCATACTCGCTCCGTCACCAGCGCAAGCTGGCAGGAGTCTGGATCCTTTTCGGGGTTGATCCAGCGGCGCAGAAGGGGCGAAGCAAGCTCCACTGCGTGTCGAATGAAGCCGCCTTCGGGCGGCTTTGCTTTTTCCGGGGAATCAACGATTGCCTCTCTACTACCATCCCAAACAAGGCGATGTTCTTCTGTGCGACTTCACTCGGGGCTTTGTAGCGCCCGAAATGCTGAAGATCCGCAAAGTCGTTGTGATCTCGCCGACTGTCACCCACAGCCGAAAACTGTGCACAGTGGTCCCGATTTCCTCCACAGCGCCTGACATCCAGCACGACTGGCACCATTTATTACGAACCAATCCACTGCATACCGATGGCTATAAAGCGCTGTGGGTGAAATGCGACATGATCTACACGGTCAGTTTCGAACGACTGGACAAACTGCACAGAAAGACCAGGACCACTGGGCGAAAGTATTTCGTGCCGCGCTTGGGCGCGGAAGATATGCGAGGCGTGATTGACGGTGTGAAGGCCTACCTCCCGCTCTGAAACAACCGACAGAAAAAAGCCCCGAGAACCCGGGGCTTTTTTAATCGTCGAAGCAACCGATTGAGTCTGACGGCCTCATGAACCCGTGGCGGGCAGAGTCGGGTCTTTCATCCCGCCGTCATCAAACAGGTTCAGCTTCTGCCGCAGTTCATGGGCTGGCAGCGGCTCCTGCTCCGGCGGCAGTGCGTTCGGGTCTGCCGGCACCTCGCCCGGCGCGCCTTCACCCTGGGTCGGCGCCGGTGGCGTCGCAGGCGGGTCACCTTCAATCGCACGCTGGGCCTTTTTGGTCAGCACGACGATATCGATGCGTCGGTTGATCGGATTGAACGGATCCTTGGGATCAAACAGCTGCGAGGAAGCAAACCCCACCACCCGTGCCACTTGCGGGTCCGGATAGCTGCCGGCCACCAGTGCACGACGCGCGGCATTGGCCCGGTTGGCCGAGAGCTCCCAGTTGCCGAAGTCGCCCTGGCCCGCATACGGCTTGGCGTCGGTGTGGCCGCTGATGCTGATCTTGTTCGGCACCGCCTTGATGGTGTCGGCCATGGCCAGCAGGATGTCTTCAAAGTACGGCTTCAAGCGTGCACTGCCGGAATCGAACATCGGCCGGTTGGCGGCGTCCGTGATCTGGATGCGCAAGCCATCCGGGGTGATCTCGAAGGAAATCTGGTCCTTGAACTTCAGCAGTTGCGGGTTTTCCTCAACCTTGGTTTGCAGTTCCTGCAGCAGCAATTCCAGGCGTTCCTGCTCGACCTGTTCGGCCATGCTCTCGACGGTGTCGCGCTCGATCGGGATCTTTTCCTGCGGCGAGTCGGTCTTGATTTCCGGGTTGATGGTGCGCTCGGGCGCCAGTTGCGGCGAACCACCGAGGTCGATCACAAAAGGCGTGCCGCTCTCGGAGAAACCGATGGGGTCCTTGAAGTACCCGGCGATGGCGATCTTCTGTTCCGGCGTGGCAGTGGACATCAGCCACAGCACCAGGAAGAACGCCATCATCGCCGTCGCAAAGTCGGCGAAGGCGATTTTCCAGGCGCCGCCATGGTGCCCCGCAGCGAAGCGCTTGACGCGCTTGATGATGATCGGCTGGTTGTTTTCCATGGCTTAGCGACCGCGAACCGCTTGTTCCAGCTCAGCGAAGCTTGGACGGTGCTTCGGATACAGAACCTTGCGCCCGAACTCCACTGCCAACGATGGCGGCATGCCGGAAGCCGAAGCCACCAGGCAGGCCTTGATGGCTTCGTACAGATTCACTTCTTCCTTGGCATCGTGGGCCAGGGACGTGGCCAGCGGGCCGAAGAAACCGTAGGCCGCGAGAATACCGAAGAAGGTACCTACCAGTGCCGCACCTACGTGCATGCCGATGGCTTTCTGGTCGCCTTCACCGAGGGAGGCCATGGTCACCACGATCCCGAGCACCGCGGCAACAATACCGAAACCGGGCATGCCGTCGGCGATGCCGGTCACGGCGTGGGATGGGTGCTCCAGCTCTTCCTTGAGGCTGAACAGTTCCATGTCGAACAGGCCTTCCAGCTCATGGGGCGCCATATTGCCGGACGACATGATGCGCAGGTAATCACAGATGTAGGCGGTCATGCGCTCGTCTTTGAGCACGGCCGGGTACTTGGCAAAAATCGGGCTCGCCGCGGCGTCCTCGATGTCGCCTTCGATGGCCATCATGCCTTCGCGGCGGCTCTTGTTGAGGATCTCGTAGATCAGCCCCAGCACTTCCAGGTAGAAGGTGTGGGAGAAGCGCGAGCTGAACATGCCCAGCGACTTCTTGATCACGTGCATCGTCATGTAGCCGGGGTTGGCCTGCAGGAATGCGCCGAACGCCGCACCGCCGATAATCAGCACTTCGAAAGGCTGGATCAGCGCCGCAATCTTGCCGTGGGAAAGGACGTATCCGCCGAGCACGCTCGCGATGACGACGATGATGCCGATAATTTTAGCCATAGGGGATGAGTACTTGCGCCGTCGGGTTCAGGGTCATATTCGCAAGAGTTGAAAACTCTTGTTCTACTTATCGGCAAATCTGCGCCAGACTATAGCCCGTTATGGCGAAAAACCAGTTCGGCCCGTCCCGGGCGTGTTGACCGCAAGTGATGATCGCGCCCCAATCATGGCAAATGAAACGACAGTCCCAACTCAAAAACCCGCCACCCTCGCCGCTTGGATAAAGCGCCTGGACGATGTGCTGTTGCCTGTTCCACAGGCGAGCCACGACCGGGTTTGCAAGGCCATCGGCGACAACCGCAGTTCGTTGCGGGATATTGCAGAGCTGATGCAGAACAGCCCGGCGCTGGTGCTGAGCGTGATGCGCGAGGCCAACAACCAGGCCCACGGCAGCCTCGCGGAGCCGGCAGAAAATCTCGAAGTGGCGATCAATCGCCTCGGCCTCAAGCGCACCGAGGAGCTGCTGCGGCGCCTGCCTTCCGTGCCGCTGAATGAAATCCCCGTGGCCCTGCGCCAGCTGCAGATGATCAGCCAGCACGCGTCGCAACAAGCCAGCGGCCTGTTCGCCAGCCGCCTGGCGCGATTATGGCAAGACATTCACTGGGGCAGCCTGCTGTTCCTTTCGCCGCTGTGGCCGATGGCGATTGCCTATCCCAAGCTGCTGGAAGAATGGGAGCTGCGGGTGATCCACAAGGGTGAATCGGCCCGCACAGTCGAACAGGAGCTGTTCGGCGTACGCCTGCTGGACCTGTGCCTCGGGTTGACCAACACCTGGCGCCTGCCGATCTGGGTATCTCAGGGTTATACGTTGCTGCTGACGGAACAACGCTTGCTGGTCAAGGCGCTGAGCATTGCCCGTGAAGACGAGCCGTTGCGCCAACAGCAGTTGCTGGATGCCGACCCGAACCTGCGCCGCTGGCTGAACCAGCCGGCCAACACTGTGCTGTTGGCCAACGGCCTGGCGCTGGCGGCGCAGGAGTCCTGGACCTGCCCGCACACCCAGCGCTGGCAATACCTCACTGCGCTTTACCTTCAACAACCGTTGGCCGAAGTGCAGCAACAGTCCCACCAACACGCGGCGATCAGCGCCCGCAGCACCCTGATGCGCGACCTGTGGCACCCGGCGCTGTCGTTGATCTGGCCATGGGATGTGCAGCGCGTTCACCACGGCTTGCTGCCGGCCCCCCCGCCCACCGCCGAAGCCCTGGCGATCTGGCGCAAGCGCTGCACCGAATTGCTCGTAGAGCCGAGCCGCTTTGCCAATGCCATGCACCTGACCACCTGCGCCAAGGAAGCCCTCGTGGCCTGCGGCATGCAACGGGTGATGCTGCTGATGGCGGACAAAACCCTGAGCACCTTGCGTGTGCATCAAGTCGACGGCCTGCCGAAGGACGCCGACCACATGAGCCTCGACGTGGCGCAAAGCACCCTGCTGCAACGCCTGCTGGCCAAGTCTGCCCAGGTGCGCCTCAACCCCGACAACCACGCCCAGTTCTCGGCACTGCTGCCGCCGGAACTGCGCCGCCTGTTCAAGGGCGAACACCTGCTGCTGCGCTCCCTGAGCTGCAATGGCCGGGTGGTGATGCTGATGGTGGCCGACCAGGGCGGCGGGCCGTTCTCGGAAACCACCGTGCAGGCCTTCGGCAAAACCGCCCAATGCATCGAAAAGGCCCTGCACAGCTTTACCAACCGCAGTGCCTGACGCTTGCGCTACAATCGCCCTCCCTTAGCGCCCAATTTTTATGCCCAGGAGACCTCACATGCCTGACTTCTCTGGCTTGCCGCTGGTCATCGAGGCCAGTGACCTGCTCGGTCGCCTCGATGCCGAACACCTGATCCTGGTGGACCTCACCAGCGCTGCGCGTTACGCCGAAGGGCATATCCCCGGCGCACGTTTCGTTGATCCAAAACGCACTCAACTGGGCCAGCCACCAGCGCCGGGCCTGCTGCCGGGCAAGGCCGATCTTGAAAAGCTGTTCGGCGAACTGGGCCACACCCCTGATGCCACTTACGTGGTGTATGACGACGAAGGCGGTGGCTGGGCCGGGCGATTCATCTGGATGCTCGACGTCATCGGCCACAAGAAATACCACTACCTCGACGGCGGCCTGCTGGCGTGGCTGGAAGAAAAACACCCAGTGTCCACCGAGGTACCGGCCAGCGCCGGCGGCCCGGTCAGCCTGACGTTGCATGAAGAACCCACCGCCACCCGCGAATACCTGCAAAGCCGTCTCGGCGCTGCCGACCTCGGCATCTGGGACGCCCGTGGCCCGCTGGAATACTCCGGCGAGAAAGTCCTCGCGGCCAAGGGTGGACACATCCCGGGCGCAGTGAACTTCGAATGGACCGCCGGCATGGACAAGGCACGCCAACTGCGCATCCGCCGTGACATGCCGCAGATCCTCGAAGACCTCGGGCTGACCCGCGACAAAGAAATCATCACCCACTGCCAGACTCACCACCGTTCTGGCTTCACCTACCTGGTGGCCAAGGCGCTCGGTTATCCGCGAGTCAAAGGTTATGCCGGTTCCTGGGGCGAATGGGGTAACCACCCCGACACCCCCGTTGAGATTTAAGGTTTAAGGACAGTTAATGAAAAAGCAGTTGTTCATCCTCAGCCAGTACTTGCTGCCCCACCACCTGCTGTCGCGTCTGGCCGGTTGCATTGCCGAATGCCGCGTGCGCTGGTTCAAGAATGCGTTCACCAGCTGGTTTGCCAAGCGTTATCAAGTGGACATGTCCCAGGCCCTGGTTGAAGACGTGACCGCTTACGAGCACTTCAACGCCTTCTTCACCCGCGCACTGAAAGACGGTGCACGGCCGCTGGATCAGACCCCAGGCGCGGTGTTGAGCCCGGCCGATGGCGCTGTCAGCCAGTTGGGCCCGATTGAACATGGCCGGGTGTTCCAGGCCAAGGGCCACAGCTTCAGCGTGCTGGAATTGCTGGGCGGCGATGCGGCGGTGGCTGCGCCGTTCATGGGCGGCGATTTCGCCACTGTTTACCTGTCGCCGAAGGACTACCACCGGGTGCATATGCCATTGGCCGGCACCCTGCGGGAAATGGTTTATATCCCTGGCCGAATCTTCTCGGTAAACCAGACCACCGCCGAAAATGTGCCGGAACTGTTTGCGCGTAACGAGCGTGTTGCCTGCATCTTCGACACCGAACGCGGCCCGATGGCCGTGGTTCTGGTTGGCGCGATGATCGTGGCATCGATTGAAACGGTTTGGGCAGGCTTGGTAACGCCGCCAAAACGCGAGCTGAAAACCTTCCGTTATGACGAAGCTGCCCGTGGGCCGATCCACCTGGAAAAAGGTGCGGAACTGGGGCGCTTCAAGCTGGGTTCGACGGCAATCGTGCTGTTTGGGCCGGACCAGGTTCAATGGTCGGAAGCACTGCAGGCGGGGACGCCGGTGCAGATGGGCCAGGGCATGGGTTTGCCGAAAGCCTGACCTAGCGAGCATTCCCACGCTCCGCGTGGGAATGCATCCCGGGACGCTCCGCGTCCCAACCTCAAAATCGGACGCGGAGCGTCCAGGGCGGCGTTCCCACGCAGAGCGTGGGAACGATCTTCAGAGCTGACCGTCGCGATCGCGAAAGCCCAACAGGTACAACACGCCATCCAGCCCTAAAGTCGAAATCGCCTGCTTGGCCGATTGCTTGACCAGCGGCTTGGCCCGGAACGCCACACCCAACCCGGCAATCGCCAGCATCGGCAAGTCATTTGCCCCGTCGCCGACCGCAATGGTCTGCTCCAGACGCAACCCTTCCTTGTGTGCCAATTCCCGCAACAGGTCAGCCTTACGCTGTGCGTCGACAATCGGCTCCACGGCCACACCCGTCACCTTGCCGTCCACCACTTCCAGCTCGTTGGCGAACACATAGTCGATACCCAGCTTGGCCTGCAATTGCTTGGCGAAGTAGGTGAAACCGCCCGACAGGATCGCGGTCTTGTAGCCCAGGCGCTTGAGTTCGGCGAACAGGGTTTCGGCGCCTTCGGTCAGGCGCAGCGAGGCGCCGATGGAGTCCAGCACGCTGACGTCGAGGCCTTTGAGCAGCGCCAGGCGCTCCTTGAAGCTGGCTCGGAAATCCAGCTCACCAGCCATCGCACGCTCGGTAATTTCCGAAACCTGCTCGCCTACACCGGCAGCCTTGGCCAATTCGTCGATGACTTCGGCTTCGATCAGCGTCGAGTCCATGTCGAACACCGCCAGGCGGCGATTGCGGCGGAACAGCGAGTCTTCCTGGAAGGCGATATCGACATTCAGCTCCTGGGCAACGCTCAGGAATTCGGCACGCAGGGCCTGAGGATCTGCCGGCTCACCGCGTACGGAGAACTCGATGCAGCCCTTGCCCTTGTCTGCTGGCGTGTCCAACGGCATACGACCCGACAGACGGTCAATGTGGTCGATATTCAAACCGTATTGAGCCGTGATCGAACTGACACGCTGCAATTGCTCGGCCGTCACCTTGCGAGTCAACAGCGTCACGATGTGGCGTTTTTTGCCCTGGCCGGCTACCCAGCTCTGGTAATCCTCTTCGGACACCG
Source organism: Pseudomonas sp. IPO3774 (assembly GCF_013386835.1). Lineage (NCBI taxonomy): Bacteria > Pseudomonadati > Pseudomonadota > Gammaproteobacteria > Pseudomonadales > Pseudomonadaceae > Pseudomonas > Pseudomonas sp. IPO3774. Next base: position 170,916 of record NZ_JACAQY010000034.1, on the reverse strand, counting down.
GGGTGAAACGCACCTGCTGATCGAGCTTATACGCCGTAAACAGTATGTCCTTGAGCACGGACGAGGCCTGCTCGGTGCTGGGAATTTCCACCAGGATGCCGAACGACAGCGTGTCGTGAATCACCGCCTGGCCGATGTCGAGAATGTTCACACCACCCTGGGCCAGAACACCGGTAATGGCTGCAGTGAGACCCGGACGGTCCTCACCTGTGATGTTAATCAGGACAATTTCGCGCAAAGCGCACCCCCGAGCTGGAAAAAAACCGCATTCTACCCACTTTCAGTGACCATCGGGCACAGCCAGCGCTTTGCCGGTCTTGGGCCTGTCGCTATACTGCGCGTCAACTTCACGGACTAAAGAGCCGAGCTTAAGTGAACCGGCCCACGCCAGTAAAAACCGATAACTTCTTCCTGCTGATCTTCCGGGCACTGCGCCACCGCCGTGTACCGATCGCATTACGCATCGCCAGCCATAACGTGATCCTGGTCGCCCTGGCCCTGGTCATCTACGCCTGCGTGATGGGTTTGCAGTTCAAGCAGGCCATGCACGAGCAAGCCGACGCTTTGGGCGAGAGCCTGACCACCCAGACCGCCACCTCGGCGACTGAGTTGTTGGTGTCCAACGACATCCTCAGCCTCAACGTGCTGCTCAACAACCTGACCAAGAACCCGCTAGTGGCCCACGCCGCTATCTATAGCGTGGACAACCGGATCATGGCCGAAGCCGGGCAACGCCCGAAAAACGGCCTGCTGGGTGAAGCCGAAGGCCTGTACCAGAGCAATATCACGTTTCAGGACGTGAAGGCCGGCCAACTGCGCATCAGCCTGGACATGCAACAGTTCCAGCAGCCGATGACCATCAGCCTGCAAAGCATGGGTATCTTGAGTGCGATCCTGCTGGCACTGTCCCTGGCCTTGAGCCTGCGCCTGGGCCGGCATATCTCCACGCCACTGATGCAACTGCGCATCTGGCTGCGGGATATCGATGAACACACCCCGGCCACCGACCGCCAGGACGAAATCGGCGACCTCGCCCGCCAACTGCACACCAGCTTCGCGCCGGAGCCCGTAGTGCCCGAGGTTGAACCCGAGCCCGAGTTCGACGACACCGACTACGAAGACGACGAGCCCGAGTTTGAAGTGCGCAACCTGCGGGACCCGAGCTTCGACGAGTCTGCGCCGGTAGCGGCCCAAAAGCCGGCGACCCGTCATGTGATCAAGGCAGAAGAAGACGAACTGGACGAAGAAGACCCGTTCGCCGATCTTCGCGATACTTCAGTGCCAACCGCTCCTGCTGTGCAGCCTGCTCCGGTGCGCAGCACCCAGCCCCAGCACAGCGCCGTATTGGCCGTGCAACTGGGCGCACAGGATCAACTGCGTCGCTTGCCGCGGGCACGCCTGACCGAGTTGCTGGAACGTTATCGTGACTGCCTCGACCAGGCGGCCTCGCTGTATCAGAGCGAACTGCACACCCTGAACGACGGCAGCACCTTGATGCTGTTCCACAGCGAAGACAGCGGCGAAGACTACCTGACCAACGCCATCTGCTGCGGTGAACTGCTGCGGGCCCTGGGCCATGCGCTGCAAATCGAAGTGGCCGACAGCGGCATCACCCTGCAACTGCAATTGGGCCTGACGGTGGGCGACGATCTGTATGGCATGAGCCAGATCGATCTGCTCCTGACCGAGATTGCCCAGGATGCGCTGGCCTTGTCGCAACACAGCCGCAACCTGCTGCTGGTGGAACGCAAGATCAGTGACGACGTGCTGATTCGCCAGCGTGCGCGGATCCGCCCGATTGCCAGCCCTGAAGGTGCGTGCTGTGTGGAGCGGTTGATGGAGCCTTACCCGTCGATGCTTGAGCGCCAGCTGGCGCGGATGCATGAGACGCGGGCGAAGAACTAAAGAACAACGCAAATCAATGTGGGAGCGGGCTTGCTCGCGAAAGCGGCCTGTCAGTCAGCCTATGTATCGACTGATCCGCCGCCTTCGCGAGCAAGCCCGCTCCCACATTAGATCTGCGTACCGCTCAAATCCCGCACAAACAAAAGGCCCGCTCATCAGCGGGCCTTTTTGTTGGTCTGTATTCAGGTCAGAACCTGAACACTTCCATATCGGTGCGAATCGGCACGGCCATCGGCATCTTCGGCTTCTCCGGTGCCGCAGCCTTGGGCTGCGCCGGGGCTTGTTTGCGTGGCGCTTCTGCCACCGCTGGCTGATTGGCCAATGGCTTGAGGGCCACCGACAGCTGGTCAGCCAAACGTTGCAGCAACACACCCTGGGCCTGGACCTGGGACGCGGTGCTGCCGCTGTGCTCTTCCTGCAAGTGCACGATGCGGTTATCCCGCACCTGGCCACGACGGTCGATCAAGCGCCATTGCGCGTCGAGGATAGCGGGCTGTGAAACGCCCGAGTCCAGTCGCGTAATGGTCAGCAGCACCTGTACGTCCGGGGCAAAACCCAACGGCGCCGGCGCCAATACCACACGCTGGCTGTCCAGGTGGCCAGCCACCTGGCGCAACATCAACTGATTGATGTCGGACGAAAGGCTACCGGCCCAGCGGCCATCGGTGGAACCTTGCAGGCTGCCGTCGTTCTGACGTTGCAGCAGGGTTTCACGTTGCAGATAGTCGGCCACTACAACAGGGCCAAGCAATACAGCCATGCCGGCACTTTGTGCAGGCTGAGCCGGACTTCCACTGTCCAGCTGATACAGCGACACCGGTTGGTGTGTGCTGCAACCCGCCAGGCCCAAAAGGCCAGCGAGCAACAAAAATAAAGGAAGGCGCGGAGCAGTCATCATCCCATCCAGGTGGCTGCCACAAGGCGAACCACAATGTAATACTCAAAAATAACCTGTACGCGCTCAGCCACGCCGGCGCTGGAAAGGCCATATCATCCGTGAATATGCGCCATGACTCCAGCGCGAAAGCGTCGATCTACGGGTTAAATCGTAGATCGGGCGCTCTATATCGCCTTAAACGGGCGTTTCCACCAGTAAAGCGTCCACTCGCTGGAAGCCGCGCGGCAGTTTATTGCCACGACGACCCCGCTCACCCTTGTAGTGCTCGAGGTCGTCAGGGCGCAGTGACAACGTGCGCTTGCCGGCCTGCAACACCAGGGTCGAGCCTTCCGGGATCACGGCGATGTCGGTCACGTACTCTTCGCGACTGGCCACCCGCTCCCCGGGAATACCAATGATCTTGTTGCCCTTGCCTTTGCCCAACTGCGGCAAATCGCTGATCTTGAACACCAGCAGGCGCCCTTCGGTCGTCACCGACGCCAGCCAGTTGCCTTCACGGTCTTCCACCGGACGCGGCAGGATCACCTTGGCGTTGTTCGGCAGGCTCAACAACGCCTTGCCCGCCTTGTTCTTGGCCTGCAGGTCTTCACCCTTGACCACGAACCCATAGCCCGCATCGGAAGCGATGACGTACAACGAGTCATCGTCCGGCAGCAGCACGCACTCAAAATTCGCACCCGGCGGCGGTGTCAGGCGTCCGGTCAATGGCTCGCCCTGCCCCCGCGCCGATGGCAAGGTGTGCGCCGGCACCGAGTAACTGCGACCGGTGGAGTCGATAAACACCGCAAACTGGTTGGAACGCCCCGCCGCCGCGGTTTTGAAACCGTCGCCAGCCTTGTAAGACAGGCCGGTGGCGTCAATATCATGCCCTTTGGCTGAGCGAACCCAACCCTTTTCCGACAGAACGACGGTAATTTTCTCGTTGGGCAGCAGCTCGGTTTCGGTCAGGGCCTTGGCTTCGGCGCGCTCGACAATCGGCGAGCGGCGGTCGTCGCCATAGGTTTCGGCGTCCTTGATCAGCTCGGTGCGCACCAGCTTCTTCAGCTTGGCCTCGCTGCCCAGCAGGGCCTGGAGCTTGGCTTGTTCCTTGAGCAGCGCGTCCTGTTCGTCCCGCAGCTTCATCTCTTCCAGTCGCGCCAACTGACGCAGACGGGTGTCGAGGATGTAGTCGGCCTGGATTTCGCTGAGTTCGAAGCGCGCGATCAGCTCGGCCTTCGGGTGCTCGGCGGTACGGATGATATGGATCACTTCATCCAGGTTGAGATAAGCGATCAGCAAGCCGTCCAACAGGTGCAGGCGGCGTTCGACCTTGTCCAGGCGGAATTGCAGGCGGCGACGCACGGTCTGCACCCGGAATTCCAGCCATTCCACCAGCAAAGCCCGCAGGTTCTTCAACTGCGGCTTGCCGTCCAGGCCAATGATGTTGATGTTGACCCGATAGCTGGACTCCAGCTCGGTGCTGGCGAACAGATGCTGCATCAGCACTTCATGGTCGACCCGGCTGTTGGTCGGGATGATCACGATGCGGCACGGGTTTTCGTGGTCGGACTCGTCACGCAGGTCGGCGACTTGCGGCAGCTTCGACGGCTTGGCCTGCATCAGCGCGGCAATCTGCTCCAGCACCTTGGCCCCGGATACCTGATGCGGCAGCGCGGTGACGATGATGTCGCCGTCTTCGATGTGGTACACAGCGCGCATGCGCACCGAGCCTTTACCGGTCTGGTAGATTTTCAGCAGGTCGGCGCGAGGCGTGATGATTTCTGCTTCGGTCGGATAATCCGGGCCCTGGATATGCTCGCAGAGCTGTTCGACCGTAGCCTTCGGCTCATCCAGCAGGCGCACGCAGGCGCTGGCCACTTCCCGCAGGTTGTGGGGCGGTACGTCAGTGGCCATGCCCACGGCGATACCCGTGGTGCCATTGAGCAGGATATTCGGCAAACGTGCCGGCAACACCAGCGGCTCGTCGAGGGTGCCGTCAAAGTTCGGGCCCCAGTTGGCCGTGCCCTGGCCCAGTTCGCTGAGCAGCACTTCCGAATACCGCGACAGACGCGCTTCGGTGTAACGCATGGCGGCGAAGGACTTCGGATCATCCGGCGCACCCCAGTTACCCTGGCCGTCCACCAGCGTGTAGCGGTAGCTGAACGGCTGGGCCATCAGCACCATGGCTTCGTAGCACGCCGAGTCGCCGTGAGGGTGGAATTTACCGAGCACGTCACCGACGGTACGCGCCGACTTCTTGTGCTTGGAGTCAGCGTCCAGGCCCAACTCACTCATCGCATAGATAATGCGCCGCTGTACGGGCTTCAGGCCGTCGCCGATATGCGGCAAGGCACGGTCCATGATCACGTACATGGAGTAGTTGAGGTAGGCATTTTCGGTGAAGTCAGCCAGCGACCGGCGTTCAACGCCATCTAAGCTGTCTGCAAGGATGTCACTCATGCGGGCCTCATCATTGTTTGGTCTGGCGCAGCAGCAAAGTGCCGCTGCGCTGGGTAAATTCAAGTTGTTTCAATGCACTCATGCCCAGCAATACCTGTTCATCGCCCAAACCCGGTACCACGATGGCGCGCACGTCCCGAAGGACGATATCGCCCAGTTGCAGACGGCCCAACTCGGTCCGAAAGCCCTGGGTTCGCCCGTTGGCCGTACTCACGCCAACCGGCATGCCGCGTTCAAGCCCGAGACGGTCGGCCAATTCAGCCGGAACCGCCACGTCGGTGGCCCCGGTGTCGAGCATGAACTGCACCGGCTTGCCGTTGATCTGGCCAGTGGCGACAAAATGCCCTTGGCCGTTGCCCAGCAGTTTTACTTCGATATAACCCTCGTGCTGCTCCGAGGTCACCACGGCATTGGGGTTTTCCTGTCGCGCTTCCCACTGCCCAAAAAATCGTGTCGCCAAAAACAGGCCGGCGCCCCACGCGACGAACATCAACACACGCCCGGCGCGCTTGCCGGGTGGTTGCGCACTCATGGCTTGGCGCTCCAGCCACCCGCAGGGGCGGCGAAACGATAGACCACCGGCCGCTTTTCGCCATCGGCGCGGGCACCGAAGTTGTTGTCGATGCCGATCCAGGCACCGTCAGCGTCCACCACCAAGGCTTCGGCCAATCCATAGGCCTGGGCATAACGCCGATTCGGCGTCAGCGCTTCATCGGCAAACGACCAGCACAACTCCACCTGGGCCGTGACCGCATCCCGGCGACACACCTGAAACGCATTGCGCTCCAGGGTAAACAGCTTGCCATTGAACAGCGCCAGGTCGGCAAAGTCCTTGGACACCGCCTTGGCGCCCGGAAACTGCGCCGGCTGCATCTCCTGGCCGGCCTCGCTCAGCAATACACAAGGGCCGTCACAATCCCAGAGAGTTTGCGGGCGCTTGATGGAAATCAGCCCGCGCCGCTCGCGTTCGGCCGCAAGCCAGATTTGATTGCCTTCCGGGTTCACCACGATGCCTTCAAACAACGCATTGAAGTGCAGCAGCATGCCACTGGCCCGAGCCTCACGCACCATGCCCGGGGCGATCTTCAACCACTCCGGCGCACCGCTCACCGGCACTTGCAGCACCGCCGCATGGGCTTCGCTGACGATGTAACGGTTGCCCGCCGCATCGCAGCTGATGCCTTCAAAATCCAGGTCACCACCGCGAATCAACGACGCCGCCTTGGTGCGCGAGCGCAAGCCAAAGGGCAAGCCGGACTCCGGCACCGGCGGTACGTCGATCTTCACCGTTTCGGCCTGCCAGGTATCGGCACTGATATCGAGACGGTAGATCTGATCGTCGTCGCGGTCGGACACCGTCCACAACTCCTTGCCGCACATGGCCAGGCCCGACAGGTTACCGCCGCGCATGCCTTCCACCGGGTGTTCCGACAACAGCTTCAGCTCAGCCGCAGGCGCTGCGACCACCGAGGTGGCCGCCAACCCGCTCAACAACAGTATCGCCAGGGCGAAACCGCTGCGCATCAGCCCAGAACCTCGGCCAGGTTGCCCTTGGACTCCAGCCAGTTCTTGCGATCCGGCGCGCGTTTCTTCGCCAGCAACATGTCCATCATTTCCGAGGTGGCGGCGAAATCTTCCAGGGTCAACTGCACCAGGCGCCGAGTGTTCGGGTCCATGGTGGTTTCCCGCAGCTGCGGCGGGTTCATCTCACCCAGGCCCTTGAATCGGGTGACCTGCGGCTTGCCGCGTTTCTTCTCGGCCACCAGGCGATCGAGGATGCCATCGCGCTCGGCTTCGTCCAGGGCGTAGAAAATCTCCTTGCCCAAGTCGATGCGGTACAAAGGCGGCATGGCGACATAGACGTGACCGGCATCCACCAACGGGCGGAAATGCTGGACGAACAGTGCACAGAGCAAGGTCGCAATGTGCAAACCGTCGGAGTCGGCGTCGGCGAGGATGCAGATCTTGCCGTAGCGCAGCTGACTCATGTCCGCCGCGCCCGGGTCGACACCGATGGCCACGGCAATGTTGTGCACTTCCTGGCTGGCCAGCACTTCACTGCCATCGACTTCCCAGGTGTTGAGAATCTTGCCCCGCAGGGGCAGGATCGCCTGGAATTCCTTGTCCCGCGCTTGCTTGGCGGAACCGCCGGCAGAATCACCTTCCACCAGGAACAGCTCGGAGCGCATCGGGTCTTGCCCGGCGCAGTCCGCCAGCTTGCCAGGCAGTGCCGGCCCCTGGGTAATGCGCTTGCGTTCGACTTTCTTGCTGGCCTTCAGGCGACGGCCGGCGTTGTTGATCGCCAGCTCCGCCAGGGCCAGGCCCAATTCAGGGTGTTCGTTGAGCCACAGGCTGAAGGCATCCTTGACCACCCCGGAGACAAACGCCGCTGCCTCACGGGACGACAGGCGCTCCTTGGTCTGGCCGGAGAATTGCGGCTCCTGCATTTTCATCGACAGGACGAACGCGATCCGCTCCCAGACGTCTTCCGGCGCCAGCTTCACGCCGCGCGGCAGCAGGCTGCGGTATTCGCAGAATTCGCGCATGGCATCCAGCAGGCCCTGGCGCAAACCGTTGACGTGGGTACCGCCCTGGGCCGTCGGGATCAGGTTGACGTAGCTTTCCTGGACGCTGTCGCCACCTTCCGGCAGCCACAACAAGGCCCAGTCCACGGCTTCTTTATTACCCGCCAGGCTGCCGCAGAACGGCTCGTTCGGCAGGCGCTCGAATTCGCTGACGGAGTCTTCCAGGTAGGACCGCAGGCCGTCTTCGTAATGCCACTCGACCTTTTCGCCGGTGCCTTTGTCTTCAAAGCTGACCAGCAGGCCCGGGCACAGAACAGCCTTGGCCTTGAGCACATGCTTGAGGCGGCTGATGGAGAATTTCGGTGAATCGAAGTATTTCGGGTCCGGCGCGAAGTACACGCTGGTGCCGGTGTTGCGCTTGCCGACGGTGCCGATCACTTCCAGGTCGGTGGCCTTGTAGCCATCGGCGAAAGTCATCTGATACTCGTTGCCGTCGCGCTTGACCTTGACCCGTACGTGGTTCGACAGGGCGTTGACCACGGAAATACCCACACCGTGCAAGCCACCGGAGAACTGGTAGTTCTTGTTGGAGAACTTGCCGCCGGCGTGCAGCTTGGTGAGGATCAGCTCGACGCCCGACACACCCTCTTCCGGGTGAATGTCCACCGGCATGCCACGACCGTCGTCGGACACTTCCAGGGAATGGTCGGCGTGAAGGATGACTTGTACCGACTTGGCGTGCCCGGCCAAGGCTTCGTCGACGCTGTTGTCGATGACTTCCTGGGCAAGGTGGTTCGGCCGACTGGTGTCGGTGTACATGCCGGGGCGTTTGCGCACCGGGTCGAGGCCCGAGAGGACTTCGATGGCGTCGGCGTTATAAGAGCTAGCGCTGGGAGTGGCCATGGGGTCTCGTCGTGAGTCGTTCGATTAAAAAGTAACCTGCGGTTTCACAATGCGGTGAAATCGAAGGATTGGTACTGATCGGAGCCTATGCCGGCAAAACTCAACAGCGCCGGTAACTGTTGGGCAAAGCCCTGGTAACCGTGATCGCCACCGGCCTGGATGCGCAAGGCACAGGCCCGGTAATACTGCTGGGCGAGGCGATAATCCAGTGTTTCATCGCCGGTCTGCAACCACACCTGATAACGCTGGGCGTCCTGGGGCGCCGGCACTTCCAGCTCGGCCAGGGCCGCGACGTGGTCGTGGGTCAGCTCCCAGGTCTCATCGGTGTAGAGGTTCTTCTGGGTGCCCAGGTAACCGTCGAACATCCGATGAGGGCTGACTGCCGGGTTGACCAGCAAGGCGTTGAGGCCATGGCGTTCGGCAAGATGGGTTGCATAGTAGCCGCCGAGTGAGCTGCCTACCAGCAGTGGCCTTCCGAGGTCACGGATAGCCGCCTCCAACTGGGGGATCGCCTGGCGGGGGTGGTGATGCAGGGCCGGCACGCGCAGTTGGTCGGCCAGACCGAGGCTGTCCATCACGGTGATCAACTGGCTCGCCTTGTTGGAGGCTGGTGCGCTGTTGAAACCGTGGATATACAAGATCGATGCGGACATTCCGGGTCCTCTGTGGGTCTGCCAAAGAGGCGCAGTTTACAGGGAAATCTCAGTAGCCGTTGCTACCGTAATCCACCTGAAACGCGAAGCCCTGCACCCGCTCCACACCGGTTTCCAACCGCCCGTCGGCATGCAACCGCAGCCAGCGATACCCGGGTGCCTGCTCACTCACGCTGAAATCCTCACTCCCGGGAGCGAACTGAATGCAGGTAGAAGGCGAAGCCAACAAACGCACCCCATTGCGCTCCCGGTCAATTTCCTGATGCACATGCCCCCAAAGCACCGCCCGCACCTGCGGAAACCGATCCAGCACCGCAAACAACGCCTCAGGATTGCGCAAACCGATGGGCTCCATCCAAGCGCACCCAATCGACACCGGATGATGGTGAAAACACACCAAATGATGCCGAGCCGGCGCCTCACTCAACGACTGCGCCAGCAATTGCAGCTGCTGATCCTGCAAATACCCCGGCACCGAACCCGGCACCGCCGAGTCCAGCAGGGTAATGCGCCAGTTGCCCACATCCACCACCGGTTCCAGCAACGCACTGTTGATCGCCGCTTGCAGCATCACCTGCGGCTCATCGTGATTCCCCGGGATCCAGCGCGCCGGCGCCTGAATCTGCCGCGTCATGTCACGAAACGCCTGATACGACTCCAGCGTACCGTCCTGGGACAAATCCCCGGTGGCCAGCACCAGATCAATCTGCGGCTGCTGCACCAACACCGTGTCGATCACCCGTTGCAGGCTCTCGCGGGTATTCATGCCCAGCAGGCCGCCGTCCGCCTCGGCAAACAGGTGACTGTCGGACAACTGCACCAGCAACGCCGAAGCGTCAGGGTTCATGGCGGATACGCTCGGCAAGGCGTTCTCCCAGGGCGTGATCACAGGAATGGACATTTGAGGCGATTATGCTGGGGCAGGACACAAAGAGGAAACCCGTGAAGCGGACGCAGTTCACATCTATCGAACGACTTCGAACTCGTGGCCCAGGGCCAGGCAGTGACTCAACCATTCACCGAGGAACACATTGAGCTGTGCTTTCTCATCGGGTTGGTGCATGAACACGTTGGGGTAAGGATAGATGCTGCGAAAGCGTCGTGCATGTTCGGCGCTGATCACTTCGGCCATGCGTGCGTCGTGGTACACCTGCACTTCCAGCTGCGGCACCGGCAGCCACGGCAGGCTGTGCTCCTGACGCACCCGCAAAGTGGTGGTGTACGGGCAGTTCACGATCACTTCCAGGGTCAGCACGCCGAGCATCTGGTCGCCGTGGGTCACGGCAATGCGCCGCGCCTCGGGGGTGTGGCGCATGTCCGGCAGCAGCCGCATCAGCCGTGCATAGTTGGCCTCGCAGGCTGCTTGCAGCCCGATCAGGTCAACCCGATATCGCTCCCGTGCCTTTACTGCCATAACCCCCTCACTTCCGCGCGATTAAGCGCAAGCCATTGCAGGGCAATAATGCTCGCTGCGTTGGAAATTTTACCGTCACGTACCGCCTGCAGGGCGTCTTCAAAGGCCCAGACAGTGACGCGGATATCTTCGGCTTCCTCTTCCAGTCCATGGACGCCACCGGCCCCGGCGCTCTCGCAACGGCCCAGGAACAAGTGGACAAATTCGGTGCTGCCACCCGGCGACGGAAAGTACTTGGTGATCGGCCAGAGTGCGGAGAATGTAAGGCCAGCTTCCTCCTCGGCTTCGCGGTGTGCAACCTCCTCCGGTTGCTCATCCTTGTCGATCAGGCCAGCGACCATTTCGATCAGCCACGGGTTGTCGGTACGCCCCATGGCGCCGACGCGAAACTGCTCGATCAGCACCACTTCATCGCGCTGCGGGTCGTAGGGCAGTACACACACGGCGTCATGACGCACAAAGACTTCGCGATTGAGTTCACGGCTCATGCCGCCATCAAACTTCTCGTGCCGCAGTTTCAGCCGATCCAGTTTGTAGAAGCCCTTGTAGGCATTGTCGCGCTGAACAATCTCCACCTTGCTCGGCGTCGATTTCGCTGTGTCCGTCATATCAACCCTCGTTTATTGCCTTGCGGTGTCGAGGCGGCCTCGACATCGCGCCATCCTAACGCGCTCGTGCCCCTTGATGCAGCCCCTTTCCGGTTGCCGGGATAGACGGCGGGCGTCAAACTCACTCTAATCAGCTTAGTGGCGAACTGACTGCCTTGTCGGGAGTCGAAGCTCCACATTTTCACCTTTCCTCGATTTATGAAGGACACACATGTCGCTTTTAAAAATCGCCTCCGTGGCCTGTATCGCCTTGACCCTGGGTGCTTGCCAGAGCCTGTTCCAGCCGAGCTACCTGAAGCCGCTGGACACCACCGCCGACGCCTCCGAGCAGATCAAACCCGGCTGCAGCAGTCCGGATTGCCCGCTGGTAAACATCGACACCGTGCACTTCCCGTCCGAGCCGCAGTTGGACCAGATCATCGAACAGCGCCTGCTGCAGATGGCCCGCACTTCACCTGGCCAGGCCATGCCCGCCACCCTGAACGCCTACCGCGACAAGTTCTTGCGTGAGTCCCCGGACCGCAACAGCATGTACTTGCAGGCCAAGGTACGTGAGCAGCATGACGGACTGGTGATCATCGAAGTGTCCAGCTACCTGGACACCGGCACCGCCCACGGCGAGCCGGGCCGCGGCTTCATCAACTATTCACGCCTGCTGCACAAAGAGCTGAGCCTGACCGACATGCTGTTGCCGGGCCAGGAAGATGCATTCTGGAAGACCGCGAAAGTCGCCCACAACAACTGGCTGATCAACTCGCAGATGGACCGTGACCCGGAGTTCGTGAAGAACTGGCCGTTCCAGAAAACCCCGAATGTGGCGCTGACCAGCAATGGCGTGGTGCTCAAGTACAACGTGACCACCATCGCGCCGTACGCATTGGGGCTGATCGAAATGACCATCCCCTATGCGCGCCTCACCGGCGTGATCAAGCCTGAGCTGGTGCCCGCACGCCACTGAAGGCCCGGCCCAGGATAAAGTGCAACAGCCCTGCCAGCACCAGCGCCGGCAGGGTCGCGCCGACATCCGGGTACAGATTCGCCAACAGGTGATAGGTGCTGATCCCTCCAAGCCACGCCAGCAGTGCCGGCCAGCGCAGGTTGGCGGCAACACCATGGCCACGACGGCGCAGGATGAAGTGATCCACCAGCACCACGCCGAACAGCGGCGCGAACACCGAGCCGATCAGCAGCAGGAAGTTCTGGTACTGCGCCAACGGTGCAAAGCAGGCGATCAGCGTGCAGATAACGCCAATGGCCAATGCCAGGTGCTCGACTTTCAAGCGCAACAGAATCCCGCTGGACACCGCCGCCGAGTGAATATCGGCGAACGCGTTTTCTGATTCATCCAACAGGATCAGCAGCAGCGGAATCCCCAGGCCGGCTCCGGCCAATGCCAGCAGCAACGCATTCACTTCACCGCTCGGCGCAAACGCCAGGGTGTAGGCCACGCCAAGGCTCATCAGCCAGAAGTTGCCGATGAAGAAACCCAGTGCCGTGCCGCCGAACACGTTTTTCGCGCGTTTGCCGAAACGTGAGTAGTCGGCAATCAGTGGCAGCCAGGACAGCGGCATGGCAATCGCGATATCGAAGCCAACGGCAAACGGCATCGAACCGTCACCAGCCTGGGCCCAGAGAGCGGCCAGGTCGGCTTTGGCGAACAGGTTCCAGGTCAGCCACAGGCAGGCGGCCAGCAGCAGCCAGATGCCCCACTTGCGCAGGATCTGCCGCACGAAGGTCAGCGGACCGCTGACGGCAAGCAAGGTCGCGAGGGCGCCGAATACCAGGGTCCAGAACAATGGGCTGGTCAGCAGGCTGCCTTCGCTGAACGCGCGGGCGCCCAACAGGCTGGCGGCGTCGCGCATCACGATGATTTCGAATGAGCCCCAGCCGATCAGCTGCAGCAGGTTCAGCAGCGCCGGCAGGCTTGCGCCCTTGGTGCCGAGGCTGAGTTTCAGGGCGGCCATGGATGACAGGCCGGTATCGCTGCCGATCACGCCGACGGCGGCCAGCAACAGCACGCCGACCAAAGTGCCGAGGAAAATTGCCAGTAAGGAACCGGAGAGGCCCAGGCCCGGCGCCAACAGTGCACCGGTTTGCAGGACCATCAGGCCGATGCCCAGGGAGAACCACAGGGAAAAGAGATCGCGGGCGCCGAAGACGCGTTTGTCCAAGGGGACTGCGATGTCTGGGGAATAGGTGCTGGGTTGAATGCTCAAGGGTGCTATCTCAGAGGGACATGATCGTTCCCACGCTCTGCGTGGGAATGCCGCTTTGGACGCTCTGCGTCCGCTTTTGTGACGCGGAGCGTCACGGGATGCATTCCCACGCGGAGCGTGGGAACGATCATCGGGTTCAGACCTTTTTGTACAGCTGGCTACCTTCCTGCTTGAACCGCTCCGCCTGCTCCGCCAGTCCCTTGGCCACGTCCACATCCACCGCTTCAATGCGCTGGTTGGCCGCGTACTCACGCACTTCCTGGGTGATCTTCATCGAGCAGAATTTCGGCCCGCACATCGAGCAGAAATGCGCGACCTTGGCCGAGTCCTTCGGCAAGGTTTCATCGTGGTAAGAACGCGCCGTGTCCGGGTCCAGGCCCAGGTTGAACTGGTCCTCCCAACGGAATTCAAAGCGCGCCTTGCTCAACGCGTTGTCACGAATCTGCGCCCCCGGATGCCCCTTGGCCAAGTCCGCCGCATGGGCCGCGATCTTGTAGGTGATGATCCCGGTCTTCACATCGTCCTTGTTCGGCAGGCCCAAATGCTCCTTCGGCGTGACGTAGCAGAGCATCGCGCAACCGAACCAGCCGATCATCGCCGCCCCGATGCCCGAGGTGATGTGGTCATAACCCGGGGCGATGTCGGTGGTCAGCGGACCGAGGGTGTAGAACGGCGCTTCGTCGCAGCACTCCAGCTGCTTGTCCATGTTCTCCTTGATCAACTGCATCGGCACGTGGCCCGGGCCTTCGATCATGGTTTGCACGTCGTGCTTCCAGGCAATCTTGGTCAACTCGCCGAGGGTTTCCAGCTCGCCGAATTGTGCGGCGTCGTTGGCGTCGGCAATCGAGCCCGGGCGCAGGCCGTCTCCCAGGGAGAAGCTGACGTCGTAGGCCTTCATGATTTCGCAGATTTCGTCGAAATGGGTGTAGGTGAAGTTCTCTTTGTGGTGCGCCAGGCACCACTTGGCCATGATCGAACCACCACGGGACACGATTCCGGTGACGCGCTTGGCGGTCAGCGGTACATAGCGCAGCAATACGCCGGCGTGGATGGTGAAGTAGTCGACGCCCTGCTCGGCCTGTTCGATCAGGGTGTCGCGGAACAGCTCCCAGGTCAGGTCTTCAGCGGCGCCGCCGACTTTTTCCAGGGCCTGGTAGATTGGCACGGTACCGATCGGCACCGGCGAGTTGCGGATGATCCACTCGCGGGTTTCATGGATGTGCTTGCCGGTGGACAGGTCCATCACCGTGTCCGACCCCCAGCGAATGCCCCACGTCAGTTTCGCCACTTCTTCTTCGATGGACGAACCCAGGGCGCTGTTGCCGATGTTGCCGTTGATCTTCACCAGGAAGTTACGGCCGATGATCATCGGTTCCAGTTCGGTGTGGTTGATGTTGGCCGGGATGATCGCGCGGCCACGGGCGATTTCTTCGCGGACAAATTCCGGGGTGATGATTTTCGGCACGCTGGCGCCGAAGCTGTGGCCGGCGTGTTGCTGGTCCAGCAGGCCGGCGGCGCGGGCCTCTTCCAGCTTCATGTTTTCGCGGATGGCGACGTATTCCATCTCGGCGGTGATGATGCCTTTGCGGGCGTAGTGCATCTGGGTGACGTTGGCCCCGGCCTTGGCACGGCGCGGGTTTTTCACGTGGGCAAAACGCAGCGCGGTCAGCTCGGCATCGCTCAGGCGCTGTTGGCCGAAGTGCGAGCTCAAGCCCGACAGGCGCTCAGTGTCGCCGCGGGATTCGATCCACGGCGAGCGCACATCGCCCAGGCCTTTGCGCACGTCGATGATCACGTTCGGGTCGGTGTAGGGGCCTGAGGTGTCGTAGACCACTACGGGCGCATTGATTTCGCCGCCGAAGTCGGTGGGGGTCACGTCGAGACTGACTTCACGCATCGGCACGCGGATATCCGGACGGGTGCCCTGGACGTAGATTTTTTGCGAGCGGGTAAACGGCTGCACGGAACCGGAGTCGACCTTGGCCGATTCACTCAAGTGCACGGTGTTTTTTGATTTTTGGCTTTTTAATTCGATGCTCATCACGGGCTCTCCAACTATCCAGGCGGTGGATTTTTGTCGGAGTGAACCTGTGACGGATGGACGCACTGTGACAGTGCTGTGCTTGGCGCACGGGCTGTTCGATTGTCGAACAACATCCCGGACGAAGCACAAGAGGACTCGCCGGGTGACGAGAAATCTTGTTCCCTACGCAGGCGCTAACCTGATCAGGTTCAACGGGATCCGGTATTTACCGATCTCAGCCTTCCAACAAGGCACCCCGACAAGAACGCGGCCAGTCTAGACCATGGAGCAGGCAAATTGCCAATGGCGGTGCATTCATCGTGATGAATGGCGTAATTACAGGATTGTTGTGCCGTGATAGCGCCACTACACTCGGTGACTGCCTGAGGTCTTGACGCCAGGAATGGGCCGCCTTAGCCTTGGGCACCAAATTATCGCCGTAATATTTAATCTAGGGATCGCCTCATGCTGCGCAAACTTTCACTGGCTCTCGCCGTGTCTTGTGCGACCAACGGACTGGTCTGGGCAGCTGAAGCGCCCCTGACGACCAAAACCGACTTGGTCAGCGTCTACCAGGAAGCGGTGGACAACAACGCCGACCTGGCCGCCGCCCGCGCCCAATACGGCGCGCAGAAAGAAGTGGTGCCCCAGGCCCGCGCCGGGTTGCTGCCGAACCTGTCGGCCGGTGCCGACATCAACAATGTGCGCACCCAGCTGGACCAGCCCGCCGCCACGGTCAACCGCGACGCCCATTCCTGGCGCGCGACCTTGAGCCAGCCGCTGTTCCGCGCTGATCGCTGGTTCCAGCTGCAAGCCGCTGAAGCCGTCAACGAGCAGGCCGCGCTGCAACTCTCGGCCACCGAACAGAACCTGATCCTGCAAAGCGCCGAAAACTACTTCGCCGTGCTGCGGGCCCAGGACAACCTGGCGTCCACCAAGGCCGAAGAAGCCGCGTTCAAGCGCCAACTGGACCAGTCCAACGAACGCTTTGACGTCGGCCTGTCGGACAAGACCGACGTGCTGCAATCCCAGGCCAGCTACGACACCGCACGGGCCAATCGTATCCTGGCCCAGCGCCAGGTGGACGACGCCTTCGAAGCGCTGATCACCCTGACCAACCGCCAGTACAACTCGATCCAGGGCATCGTCCACACGCTGCCGGTGCTGCCGCCGGCGCCGAACGACGCCAAGGCCTGGGTCGAAACCGCCGGCCGCCAGAACCTGAACCTGCTGGCCAGCAACTATGCCGTCACCGCCGCCGAAGAAACCCTCAAGCAACGCAAGGCCGGCCACGCGCCGACGCTGGATGCCGTGGCGCAATATGAAAAAGGTGACAACGACGCCCTGGGCTTCAGCAACCCGAGCGCCTTTGGCCAGCCGTATCACGGTGACGTGTCGCAACGCACCGTAGGCTTGCAGTTGAGCATCCCGCTATACAGCGGCGGCCTGACCAGCTCGCAAGTGCGCGAATCCTATTCCCGCCTGGGCCAGACCGAGCAGCAACGCGAGGGCCTGCGTCGCCAGGTGGTGGAAAACACCCGCAACCTGCACCGCGCGGTGAACACCGATGTGGAGCAGGTACAGGCGCGCCGCCAGTCGATCATCTCCAACCAAAGCGCGGTGGAAGCCACGGAAATCGGTTACCAGGTGGGCACGCGCAATATCGTCGATGTGCTGGACGCCCAGCGCCAGCTGTACACCTCGGTGCGCAACTACAACAACAGCCGCTACGACTACATCCTCGACAACCTGCGCTTGAAGCAGGCGGCGGGCACGTTGAACCCGGGGGACTTGCAGGATCTGGCGCGTTACCTGAAGGCCGACTACAACCCGGACAAGGACTTCCTGCCGCCGGACCTGGCCAAGGCCGCCGCGGCGCAGCTGAAGGCTAACCCGGGTTACTAAGACTGCCCGTTAACCCAATGTGGGAGCGGGCTTGCTCGCGAAAGCGGTGTATCAGTCGACTTATTCGCTGACTGACACTGCGCATTCGCGAGCAAGCCCGCTCCCACATTTGATTTGTGTTGTTAGACGTTAAGCAGTCTGCCCAATCCGTCCAGCAAACGCTTCAATGCCCCCTGATTGGCGCGCATCACCGCCAGCCCCGCCTGCCCCATCTTCTGCGCGTCCTGCGGCAGCTCGAACAAACGCTGCACCGCCACCGCCAAACCCTCGGCATCGTCCACTTCCTGCAACGCGCCGGCGTCGCGCATCATTGCGCTGATTTCCAGGAAGTTGAACACGTGGGGCCCGCAGATCACCGGCTTGGCCAAGGCCGCCGGCTCCAACGGGTTATGCCCGCCCGTGGCAACCAGGCTACCGCCGACAAAAGCGCTGTCGGCCAGGGCATACAGAAACAGCAACTCGCCCATGGTGTCGCCCAGCAACACCGCGGTTTGCGCCGTCACCGCCTCGCCGCTGGAGCGACGCACCGTGGCGAAACCCTGTTGCTGGCACAGCTCGAACATCGGGTTGAAGCGCTCCTGATGGCGCGGCACCAGAATCAGCAACGCATTGGGATAACTGGCAAGCAACTGGCGATGGGCAGCGAGCACCACTTCGTCTTCGCCTTCGTGGGTGCTGGCGGCGATCCACACCGGGCGTTCACTGGCGTGCCACTGTTCACGCAACGCGGCGGCGCGCGCCAGCAGTTGCGGGTCGATGGTCAGGTCGAACTTGATCGAGCCGGTGACTTCGACAGTCTCGGGCCGTGCACCCAGGCTGCGAAAACGCTCGGCCTCGGTTTCGGTCTGGACGGCGAACAGGCTCATTTCCGCCAGCATCGGCGCGGTCAGCCTGGCGAAACGCCCGTAGCCCTTGGCCGAGCGAGCCGACAGCCGCGCGTTGGCCAATGCCACGGGAATCCCGCGTTTGGCGCACTGGTGAATATGGTTGGGCCACAGTTCAGTCTCCATGATCACCGCCAGTTTCGGCTGCACACGATCGAGAAACCGCTTGGCCGCACAGGGCAAATCGTACGGCAGGTAGCAGTGCTGGATGCGCGGCTCGTTGGCGAACAACGCCTGGATGCGCTCGGAACCGGTGGGCGTCATGCAGGTGACGGTGATCGGCAGCTGTGGATAACGTTCCAGCAGCCCGCGAATCATCGGCGCAGCGGCGATGCTTTCGCCCACCGACACCGCATGCACCCAGATCCCGCCGGGTTGCATCACCGGCAAGCCCCAGGAGAAGCGTTCTCCCACGCGCTTCGCGTAAGCAGGCGCTTTGCGGGCCCGCAGCCACAGACGTAAAGCTACCAACGGCAGCGCCAGGTAAAACAGACAGCTGTAGAGAGTTCTATTCATGGCGGCGGAGTTTATCGGCTTTTTCAGTCGATCGCCTGCAAGCACTCGGCAAAACGTTCGGCGAGGAAACGCGCGGCCGGGCCGAGGGGCTCGTCGCGGCGCCAGACCAGCTCCACCACCAGCGCCGGCGGGGTCCATTCGCTGTTCAGTTCGACCATCTGGTTCTGATAGGCCGGATACTGCACCACATGCCGCGGCAACCAGGCCCAACCCAGGCCGCGCGCCAGCCATTCGGCCAGCACGTAGAAACTGTCAGCCCGCCACACTTGCGGGCTGGCGGCCTCGCTGCCGGGATACACGCTGGTCTGGGTCGCCATCAGCAATTGGCGAAACTGCGCCAGGCGCTGGCAATCCACGAACTGTTCCTTGGCCATGGGATGCCCGATACCGCACACGGTCACCATCTCCACACTGCCCAGCACGCGGCGCTCCAACGCTTCGGGAATCTGATCGTGATAGAACAGCAGGCCCAGATCCGCCTTGCGCTCCACCAGCTTGCGCGCGACATCGCCTTGGGCGGCGCTGGACAACTGCACTTCCAGGCTGGGAAATTTTCCCGCCAGCGCTTCGAGGCTATCGAGCACCGGCTGATAGAGCATGGCTTCATCCTGGGCCAGGCGCAGGCGCGCCTCTTCACCGCGCATCAATGACAAGGCACGGCCATTCAGGCGCTCGCACTGGCGCAAGACTTCCCGCGCCTCCTCGAGCAGTGCCGTGCCCGCCTCGGTCAAACGGGGCTGGCGGCCGCTGCTGCGATCAAACAGGGATACGCCCAGGTCCGCCTCCAACAGGGCAATCCCATTGCTGACCGCCGATTGCGCCCGACGCTGGTCCCGCGCCACCGCCGAAAATGAACGCTGCTCGGCGACGCTGACAAACAGGCGCATTTGCTCAAGACTCCACTGCACGCTCATGGCTCAACCCATCTTAAATTCGGATAGGTAATGACTTTACCGCATCTGACAAGTCTCTAAAATGCCAACCTTATCAAGCGACCCTGTACCGAGGATTTACCCCATGAACGCCGCCTACTATTACCTGGCCATTGCCATCTGCTCGGAAGTGATCGCCACCGTTTCCATGAAAGCGATCAAGGGTTTCAGCACGCCAATCCCGTTGTTGCTGGTGATCGTCGGCTACGGCGTGGCCTTCTGGATGCTCACGCTGGTGGTGCGCACCGTGCCGGTGGGTGTCGCGTATGCAGTGTGGGCCGGGATGGGCATCGTGATGGTCAGCATCGCCGCGCTGTTTATCTACGGGCAGAAACTGGATATCCCGGCGATGCTGGGCATGGGCCTGATTGTGCTGGGCGTGGTGGTGATTCAGTTGTTCTCGAAAACGGCCGGGCACTGAGCGTTCACGTGAGATTCAATTGAGGCCGAAACTCGCAGCCTCGTTCCACTCGACAGCTCCTGCGGTGCGTCTGTCATCCGGGAGCGTTGGGGCGAAGATTCACTTCATGAGCCTGTATACTGCGCAGCCTGTCTTGAACACTGAGGTCGCTGCATGCCATCCGTTATTTCCACCGACGTTCTGATTGTCGGCGCCGGGGTTGCCGGCCTCTGGCTCAATGCGCGCCTGCGCCGCCAGGGCTTTTCCACGGTATTGGTGGAAAGCGCCACCCTCGGTGGCGGGCAAAGCGTGAAGTCCCAGGGGATCATCCACGGCGGCGCCAAATATGCACTGCACGGCGCCCTGACCGGTGCCTCCGAAGCCATCGCCGACATGCCCCGCCGCTGGCGCGAAGCCCTGGCGGGCAACGGTGAACTGGATCTCTCCGGTGTGCGCCTGCTGTCCGAAGCCCACTATTTGTGGTCGCCGGGCACCATCGCCGGCAACCTCACCAGTTTCTTCGCGAGCAAGGCCGTGCGTGGCCGCGTGGATCAAGTGAAGGGCGATGACCTGCCACCGGCCCTGCAAGATCGCCGCTTCAAGGGCAAGGTCTATCGCCTGGCCGAACTGGTGATCGACGTCCCAAGCCTTATCGAACGCCTGGCGCAATTGGCCGGCGACGGTTTGCTCGCGGGCAAACAGATCGAACCCTTGCTGGAACAAGGCACACTGGTCGGCCTGAAGGTCGATGGCCGTGAGATCCGCGCCCAGCGTATCGTCGTCAGCGCCGGCGGCGGCACCGCTGACCTGCTCGGCGCCCTGGGCCTGAGCCAGCCCGCCATGCAACGCCGACCTCTGCACATGATCATCGCCAAGGGCCCCGGCCTGAAGCCGCTGTACGCCCACTGCCTGGGGGGCGGCACCAAGCCGCGCATCACCGTGACCACGCATCCCGCCGCCGACGGCAATTGGGTGTGGTACCTGGGCGGCGATATCGCCGAAGCCGAAGGTGTGGCCCGCACCCCGGAGCAACAGATCGCCACCGCCCAAAAAGAGCTGGGGCAGTTGCTGCCCTGGATCGACATGAGCCAGACCCAATGGGCCACCTTGCGCGTCGACCGCGCCGAACCATTGCAGTCAGGCCTGACCCGCCCGGACAACGCGTTCCTCGCCGAACAGGATCGCCTGTTGGTGGGCTGGCCGACCAAGCTGGCATTGGCACCGGATTTCGCCGATCGAGTGATCAACGCACTGGAACGTGACGGCATCAAGCCAGGAACTACCGAAAAACTGCCCGAGCTGCCGAAACCCGCCATCGCCCAACCCGCCTGGGAGCAACTGCTGCCATGACCCTGCCGACTCTGCACGACCTCCACCGCCCGCTGGGCAGCACCGGCCTGCTGGTCTCGCCGCTGGGCCTGGGCACCGTCAAGCTGGGCCGCGACCAAGGGGTGAAATACCCCAGTGGCTTCCAGATTCCCGATGACGATGCGGCGCGGATGCTGTTACGCCAGGCCCGGCAATTGGGCATCAACCTGATCGACACTGCGCCCGCCTATGGCCGCAGCGAAGAACGCCTGGGCCCGCTATTGCGCGGCCAGCGCCAGGAATGGGTAATTGTCAGCAAGGTGGGCGAAGAATTTGCCGAAGGCGTATCCCATCACGACTTCAGCGCAGCCCACACCCGGCTATCGGTGGAGCGCAGCCTGAAACGACTGGAAACGGATTTTATCGACCTGGTGCTGGTGCACTCCGACGGCAACGACCTGCATATCCTCAATGATTGCGAGGTTTACCAGACCCTGGAAGACCTCAAGCGCGAGGGCAAGATCCGTGGTTTCGGCTTCTCCGGCAAAACCGTCGAGGGCGGTGTAAAGGCTCTGGAACAAGGTGATTGCGCCATGGTCACCTACAATTTGAACGAACAGGCCGAGAAAGCCGTCATTGATTATGCCGCCGCACACGGCAAGGGCATCCTGGTGAAAAAGGCACTAGCCAGTGGCCATGTCTGCCTGGAATCCGGAGTGGATCCAATTCACGCCAGTTTCATGCTGTTGTTTGCGCAAACTGGCGTTGCCAGTGCTATTGTCGGGACCATTAATCCGCTGCACCTCGCCCACAACGTGGCGACCGCTGCCAAGGTCATTCGCCAACTCTGATGCCGCCGACGCGGCCGACCCCGACGCAAGAAGGAGCCGACATGCCGCGAACGCTCATAAGAAAGAACCCCAGCAACTTCAAGACACTGCCGCTGCACGTCGAAGCAACCCCCGAAGGCTTGAGCTACCAGAGCGTCGGCATGCCGCTCAACTTCGCCCAGACCCTGCAACGGCGCAAGCCGGTGGAGGTGAAAGACACCGAGCGTTTCGTGCTGGAGCTGGCCAACCTTGGGGTCTCGGTGCGCCTGACGCTGCACTGGCAGAACCGCGATTACTGGGTGCTGGTGCGCCAGCGCCGACAAGACCGTGGCGACGTCGTGCTCAAGCTGATCTCCGGCTATGTGCCGGCCCACGAACTGAACCTGCCACTGCACACCGCCATCCAGGAAATCGCCGAGGAATGCCTGCTGGAAACCCCGGAAGGCTGGCTGGGCGGTCGTTTCAATGACACCTGGCTGCCGGCGCCCTACTCGTCGGCCCTGCACTACCGCGAAGCGTTGCCGTTCCGCCTCTCACCGCTGTCCGGGGCCGCGCGCCCGGTGCGCTGCGCCACCATGCAATTGATTGAACGACCACGCGCCTACGTGCACCTGCCCACGGCTTCGTTGCAGTTGATTTATGACTTGCGCCTGGAAGTGCCCAAGGAGGCGAAGTCCCTGAGCCTGTTTCATGTGGACGAGCGCCTGGAGGGCGACCAATTGGTGGCCCGCCTGGACCGCCAGCGCCCGGACCTGTACCTGATGCCGCTGAAGGACGGGCAGCCGTGTGCGGAGCTGTATACCTTGAAGAAGGATCAGCTGTATCCGGCGAGTACGCGAGGGTTGTATCTGGCTGAAAGCTTTGCCCAGCAGGAAGGCTGGATCGTGCGGGATGAGCGGATCCGCTGGAAGGACTGGCTGCGCCAGCAAGGGCTGAGTGCGCCGGAGAAAGAATCGAAATTGAAGCGCTTGACGGGTAAGGCGCGGCAGATCTTGCGCAAGATCGTGCCGAAGAAAAAAGCCAACCGGTAACCGGACGTCAGGTCGCGGCAGTCAAATGTGGGAGCGGGCTTGCTCGCGAAGGCGGTGTATCAGTCACTGCATCTGCCAGCTGACCCACCGCTTTCGCGAGCAAGCCCGCTCCCACACGAGCCCGCTCCCACCATCAGTTATTGCGGATCTTCTCGACAATCGCCGTGGTCGAGCTGTTTTCCACCAACCCCAGCACTTTGACCTTGCCACCGTAGGCACTGACGATATCGGCACCCACCACCTGGTCGACGGAATAATCACCGCCCTTGACCAGCACGTCCGGCTTGACCTGGGCCAGCAGGTTTTCCGGGGTCGCCTCGGCAAAGCTGATCACCCAGTCCACCGCACCCAAACCTGCCAGCACCGCCATGCGACGGTCGACACTGTTGATCGGCCGGCCTGGCCCCTTGAGGCGGCTGACCGACGCATCATCGTTGACTGCCACGATCAAGCGATCGCCCTGGGCCCGCGCCTGCTCCAGGTAGGTCACGTGACCGGCGTGGAGGATGTCGAAGCAACCGTTGGTGAAGACAATGCTCTCGTTATGGGCACGGGCATCGTCAATCGCCAGCAACAGTTGCTCAAGGCTCAACACACCGCGCTCCGAGCCTTCGGATCGCTGGATGGCGCGGCGCAGCTCAGGTGCACTGATGGCCGCCGTACCGAGCTTGCCGACCACGATACCTGCTGCCAGGTTGGCCAGGGCCACCGCATGGGGAAGTTCCTCGCCCGCCGCAATTGCCGCGGCCAGGGTGGAAATCACGGTGTCACCGGCACCGGTCACGTCGAACACTTCACGGGCCCGCGCCGGCAGGTGCATGGCCGGGTGATCAGGACGCAGCAAGGTCATGCCGTGTTCGCCACGGGTCACCAGCAAGGCACCCAGGTCGAGGTCGGCCATGAGTTGGGCGCCCTTGGTCACCAGCTCGTGCTCATCGACACAACCGCCGACGATGGTTTCAAATTCGCTGAGGTTCGGCGTGATCAGGCTGGCGCCCCGATAAATCGAGAAGTCCTTGCCCTTGGGATCTGCCAGCACCGGAATGCCCCGGGCCTTGGCGGCCTGGATCAGTACCTGATGGTTTTTCAAGGCGCCTTTCCCGTAGTCGGACAGCACCAGCACCTTGATGCCTTCGAGCATCTCGTCGACCTGGGCGCTGAGCACCAGGGCGTCGGTGGCGAAGGGTTCTTCAAAATCGATACGCAGCAATTGCTGGTGCCGACTCATGACCCGCAGCTTGACGATGGTCGGCTGGTGGGGAATGCGCTGGAACAGCGCACGCACACCCGCACCCTTCAGGCTGTTGGCCAGGCTGTCGGCAGCCTCGTCGTCGCCGGTCACACCCACGAGGGACGCCGGGGCGCCGAGGGCGGCAATATTGAGGGCAACGTTGGCAGCGCCACCTGGACGGTCTTCGATTTGCTCGACCTTGACTACCGGTACCGGTGCCTCAGGGGAAATCCGTGAGGTACCGCCATGCCAGTAACGGTCGAGCATGACATCGCCGACCACCAAGACAGGGGCTTGATCGAATCGCGGCATGGACAACTTCATGGAGCAACCCACATACAAAATGAACAGGGGCGCGATATTACCACAGGGTTGTCAAAGGCTTGTGCAATGTAGGAGCCGGCTTGCCGGCGATGCGGCCACCGCGGTTTTTCAGTGCAACCGCGGTGGCCATCGCCGACAAGCCGGCTCCTGCAGATCAGGTGATGTCGGCCGGGATCGGCGCGTCCAGGCCCATGGCATGCAGCCGGGCGTAGTAACCGTTTTGCGCCAGCAATTCGCCGTGGGTACCGCGCTCGACTATCCGGCCATCGTCCATCACCAGGATCAGGTCGGCTTTCTCGATGGTCGACAGGCGGTGAGCGATCACCAGGGTCGTGCGGCCTTGCATGACCTTGTCCAGGGCGGCCTGGATATGGCGCTCCGATTCGGTGTCCAGCGCCGAGGTGGCCTCGTCGAGGATCAGCAATGGCGCATTCTTGAGCAAGGCCCGGGCGATTGCCAGGCGCTGGCGCTGGCCGCCGGACAGCAGCACGCCGTTTTCGCCGACCTGGGTGTCGAAGCCCTTGGGCAACTGGTCGATGAAGTCCTTGGCATAGGCATCGGCCGCTGCCGCCTCGACATCGGCCCGCGGTGCGCCGGCCAGGTCACCGTAGGCGATGTTGTTGGTCACGGTGTCGCTGAACAGGGTCACGTGCTGGGTCACCTGGGCGATGTGCCGACGCAGGTTGAGCAGGCGATAGTCTTCGATTTCCACGCCGTCGAGCAGGATCTCACCGCTCTCATGGTGGTAGAAGCGCGGGATCAGGCTGGCCAGTGTCGACTTGCCGCTACCCGAACGCCCCACCAGGGCAACCATCTGCCCGGGCTCTGCGGTAAAAGTGATGTCCTTGAGCACATGGCGCTCGGTGCCCGGGTAGGTGAAGTTCAGGTTGCGCACTTCCAGGCGGCCGCTGACCTTGTCGCGCTCGATGGTGCCGCGATCGATTTCCACGTCTTCGTCCAACTGCTCGAAAATACTTTCGGCACCGGCCACGCCTTTCTGGATGGTCGAGCTGACTTCGGACAGCTGGCGGATTGGCTTGGGCAACAGGCCGGCCAACGTGATGTAGGCGACCATGTCACCCGCCGACGCATCACCGCGAAGGTACAGGACCAGGAACATCAACACTGCCATGGCGCTGTAGATCACCAGTTGCAGCGCCGGCGTATAGATCGCGCCGGTGCGGGTCATGCGCAGTTGCTTGTTGGTGTTGCTCAGGCTGGCCTTGAGGAAGCGCTTCTGCTCATACACCTCACCGCCGAAGCTGCGCACCACGCGGTAGCCCTGGATGGTTTCCGAGGCAACGTGGGTGACGTCCCCCATCGCAACCTGGATCTTCTTGCTCTGCTTGCGGAATTTCTTGCTTGCGGTGCTGACCATCACGGCAATCAACGGCAGGATGGCGATCATCACCAGGGTCAGCCGCCAGTTCATGAACAGCAGCGAGGCGAACAGGAAGATCACCGTCATGCCTTCGCGAATCACCACCTTGATGGCATCGGTCGCAGCACCGGTGACCATGGTCACGTTGAAGGTGATGCGGGAGATCAGGTGCCCGGAGTTGTGATTGTCGAAATAGCGGTTCGGCAGGGTCAGCAGGTTGTTGAACAACTGCACCCGCAGGTCGTGGACCAGGCCCAGGGAAACCTTGGCCAGCAGGTAGTTGCCCAGGAACGAACCGAGGCCCTGCCACGCGGCGATCAGGATGATCAGCAACGGCACGGCCTGCAGCAGTTGCAGGTCACGCAGGAAAGGCACCGTGGGGAACAACACCGCTTCAGGGTTGGACAGGCCATCGACAAAGTACTTGAGGATGTAGCCCAGCATCGGCTGGGTCGAAGCGAAAATCAGAAAGCCGACGATACTCAGCGCGAACAAGCCGGCATAGGGCTTAACGTAGCTGAGCAGGCGGAAGTATATTTTCAAGCTCGAAGGGCTTGCGCTCGGACTGGAGTCGGTCATATCACGCGGCGGTTTTGAAAAAGGAGGCTGACTTTAGCACAGCTTCTCTGTTGTACTTGCACGCGGCACAACCGCAGCCCCGTTGGATCCAACGGACGACATTATATAGCCACTACTTTAGTATGGTCGGCTTTCTTTATTCTGGAACGGCTTTTCTGTATGCACTCCAAGCGCCTTACCTATGGCTCAAATCGCGTTTTCGACTTCCTCTGTTTGTGGATTCTGCCCATCGGCTTGTTGTTGCTCCTGAGTTCGCTGTTCTTCGTCACCAATCGAAACGTGCTGCACAGGTTCTACTACCTGCTGTTCGCAGCGCCGACACTGTTGCTGCTGTGCCTGCGCCCGACGGAATTCAAGCAGGTATTGCGCGAGCCCCTGGCGATTGCCTTCCTGGTTTTCTCGGGCTGGGCGCTCACCAGCCTGCTCTGGAGCCCTGAGGCCACGACAGACTCCGACCTGTTCAAGCGGCCACCGAATACCTTCACGTTGTTTGTCGGCTTAGGACTGTTGCTGCATTACCGCAGCGAACTGTTCAAGCCGATCTTCTTCTGTGCCGCGCTGATTGCGCTGATATCGAGCGCCTGCAGCCTGGTGGCTTTTGCTCCCCACCTCTCGGATGGCTCGCGAATGATCGGCGGGCGTGGCGCTCTTGATAATCCGCTGTTGAGCTCTCACGTATTCGGTTTCTTCTGCATTTATTGGCTGTACGTATGCATGACCACCAAGCGTGCGCACGTACTCTGGTTCAGCGTTCCGGCACTGGCAATCATGGGCGCTGCAGTGATGGCCACCGGCTCGAGAACGCCGCTGGTTGCCCTGCTCCTTGCCGTGCTCTGGCTAAGTTTCATCACTCGCAATCGGCGCTCGGCCCTGCTGATCGCCTGTATGGCGCTGGGGGCCGCGGCGCTGCTGCTGCTCTATCCCGAACTGATCACCAATCGTGGCAGCTCGTCCCGCTTCGAACTCTGGAGCATGTCGCTTGAGCGTATTGCCGAACACCCCTGGATCGGCCACAGCTACGACTCAGAGTTGTACCTGACACTCGCCGACGGCAATCAACTGCGCGAACCCCACAGCTTTGCCCTCGGCGTGCTCTATTACGTCGGCATCATCGGCTTCATCCCGTGGATATTCATGCTCGGCTGGGGCCTGTACAAAAGCCTCAAGGAACGTGCGCAGCCATTGTTCATCCTGGCCTCCTCCCTGCTGGCCTATGGCATCGGTGCCGGCCTGACCGAAGGCGGCGGCATTCTCTCGCGACCAAAAGAGCACTGGTTCCTGCTGTGGATCCCGCTGGCACTGATCGCCGGCCTGAGCATCGCCCAGCGTCGCCGCAGCCTGCTGCGCATGCCGGTTCAACGCCTGAAATCGCAAGACTTCGAACAGCTGTGCGCCAACGCCCACGTGATCGAAGCCGATGGCCTCGGGCCCAAGGTCCTGCGCCTGGAGGATGGCAGCTTCCTCAAGCTGTTCCGCCCTCGTCGCTGGTACACCTCAGGCAGCTTCAATCCCTATTCAGAGCGCTTTGCCAGCAACAGCGAGCAACTGCGTGCATTGGGGATTCCATCACCGGTCATCCTCAATCTCTATCAATTAAAGGATGCGAGCAGCGCCGTACGTTATCAGCCGCTCCCCGGCCTGACCCTGCGCCAGGCCCTGCAAAGCCTGGACAGCAGCCTGCGGGAATCGCTGATCGAACGTTTCGGCCGGTTCATGGCCCAGCTCCACGAGCGCGGCGTGTACTTCCGCTCCCTGCACCTGGGCAACGTACTTTTGATGGATGATGGCGAGTTCGGCCTGATTGACGTGGCAGACATGCGCATCTACCCATCGCCGCTGCGTAACGCCCTGCGCCAGCGCAACCTGCGGCACATGCAGCGTTATCCCCAGGACCGCAACTGGTTGTTCGAAACCCACTTTGAACAACTCGCCGCTGGCTACGCTTCGGCAGCATCGCCAAGCGCCACGGCGAAGATCCGTGACCAGGTGTCCAGGCTCAATCGTCCGGTTGCGCAGGTAGCGAACCCGACCAAGTGATGGTTTGAAGCGCCGGGGTTGCAGGCCCCGGGCCATTGCGGTGAACGCAATGGCCCGGCCGAAGCCCTATGAGCTGCGCTGCGGCGCCAGGTACAGCCGCACCAACCCACGCAAGGTCTTGCGACCCCAGAACTTCAACGGAATCTGCTTGAGGATCTCCCGCGCCAGTGGGCGGTCACGGTCGGCGGTCTTGAGGAACATCGAGTTCAGGAAGTTGTAGCGAACCTGATCGTAGGCTGGATGATCGCCGAACAACCCGTAGGTCTTGAGGATGTTCTGGATCATGTAGCGGTGATTCTTGTAGGTGTTGGTCGCGTGCTGGCGATAGCGCGCCATCACCACGTTCAACACGTCGATGGTGTACCCGGCGTGGGTGATCTTCAATTCGATCAGCAAGTCTTCCAGCGGAATCAGCGGGTCGAACCCTCCGACCTCTTCCAGCGCCTGCCGACGGATCATCAGCGTCGGTGCCGGCGGAAAGGGCTTGCGATCGAGGAACAGGTCATCGAAATCCAGGCTGCGAAACGGCAAGTCGCGGCGCTGCTTCTTCTCCGGGTATGGCTTGCCGTCCCCATCAATCAACTCGATATTGCCGGCGCAAATACCCACCTTCGGCTTGCCTTCCATGTAGGCAACCTGGGTGGCGATGCGCTCGGGCAGCATGATGTCATCGGAGCCGAATGGCGCGATCAGGCTGCCTTTGGCGCGAGCGATGGCACCGTTCAGGGTATTGGTCAGGCCCTGGTTCTGCTGCACCTGGAAATCAAACCCGTGTTCGGCCTGCAAGCGCTGGATGCGCTCCACGCTGTCATCCCTGGAGCCATCGTCTACCACCAGCAACTCGATGTTGGGGTAGGTCTGGCCGAGCACACTGAGAATGCTCTGCTCGATGTACGGCCCGTGGTTGTAGGAGGCGATGATCACAGTGACCAGGGGTTGCTGCAGACTCATGCTTTACCTACTTCACGCAGACCGGTTTCGATCAGGTTCAAATACTTGTGCCGGAACTCGTCCAGGGTGTGGTTTTCTTCCAGGTAGCGGAACACTTGCTCACCCTTGGCACGCAGCTCTTCGTCGCTCAGCGCCAGGTAAGTGTCCAGTGCTGCCGCCAACTGCTCGACATTGCCCGGATCATGGGAGAGGCCGCCGGCACCTTGCACCAACGGCAGCATCGCCGGGCCATTGGAGGCGATGACCGGCAGATGGCCGCTCATGCCTTCCAGCAGCGCCAGGCCCAGGCCTTCGAACAACGACGGCATGGTCCAGATGTCGAAACCGCGCACATACTTCATGCCATCTTCGCGAAAGCCCAGCAGGTGCGCACGGCCGGTCAGGCCCAGGCGCTCGATATCGGCGCGCAGGTCTGCTTCGGCGCGGCCGGAGCCGATGATCCCCACCTGGGCCTCAGGGTATTTGTCCTTGAGGGTGGCGAACGCTTGCAACAAATGGGTGTGGCCCTTGATCGGCACCAGGCGGCCCAGGGCGCCAATCATCCGTGCATCCAGCGGCAGGCCCAGGGCCTTGCGCGCTTCATCCCGTGGCAACTGCAAGGCTTCGGCCTGGGGGATGTCGATGGCATTGGTGACAAAGGTGGTGTTTTCGCGGGTGAACCCGCAGTTGAGGTCCACCAGGTAATCCCTGACCGCTGCCGACACCCCGACGAATCGCCACGCCGGGCTGACCCACTTCTGCGTCTGGCGCCGGCGGTAGCCCCGGGCGTACTCGCCAAAACCGTGGGAGATGCCGATGCACAGGGGGATCTTCAACCAGCGGTTGAGCGACAGCATCATGTTCACCGACTTGAAGCGGTTACAGATGACCACGTCGAATTTCTGCTCGCGGCAATATTTGTAGATCTGCCACATCGCGCCGAAACGAATGCCCTTGAGGGACTTTTCCGGCAACTCGAAATAATGGGAGTGCTCAGCCACGCTCAGGGGCTGGCCGGGCAGCGGGCGGCCGCTGAGGAACCCGGATGTGACCTCGAAACGTTCAGCCGGCAAGGCCTTGACGATCTGCTCGCCGAGGTCGGCGAAGTCGTGGGTCTTGACGTTGTAGTCCGGCTGTAACTGCAAAACCTTGAAACGAGGTTTCATAACTCTCCATGCTGCAATCTGGCTGCGGGCGCGCAGCCCGGCGAAAAGGGGCGGCAGGCGCTGCAAGCCTGCCTTCAATAAGGTCTCAATCCTGCTTCAACACCCAGAGCAACTCATGACGGCGCACCGCCTTGCGGAAGAACTCATTCTCTCCGTAAGGCGATGGACTACGGCCCGCCAATAATTGCTGCAACCACCTGCGCACGCGGCGCTTGAACGGCGCCCGCGGCTGCAAGTCGTGCATCATGCCCAGGGCCATGGCCTTGTCCTGCTGCTGGCTGAGCGTCAGCGGCAAGCTGCAAGGCACAAGTTCACGGGAGGCATCAAAACGCGGCGGCAAGGCCACGCCAGCGCCCGAATCCCCCATGGGCCAACGATCGTTATCATGCAGGTGGTTGGCGTAGCCGAGCAACGTGCCCGGTTGCCACTCCAGGCCTTGCAAGGCTTCGAGAATCGCGGCGTGGGCGCAGATGTGATCCGGGTGCGGATCCAGCAACGGCGTTGGCAACACGATCACCTGCGGGCGCGCCTTGAGCAGCAATGCCCGCAGGTCGGCAATCAGGTTATTCCAGGTCGGGGCGCCGTCCACATCCCCGGGCAAGGCCAGGGCATTGAACTGGCGAAACAGCCGCGTATCGTCCAACTGAGCTTCCCGGGAAGCCTGGGGCTGATCCGGTGCGGCCTGCATCGCTGCAAGCTGCATGCAGAAGTACCCCAACTGCACGCACTGCGCTTCGGGAACGCCCGCCCAACGCGGCACGGTGACGCTGTCCCAGGCACGCAGGCGGCCTTTGAGTCGTGCGGCATCGACCTTGGGCATGCCCATCTGCTGATAGTGATCGGCTTCGATTTCGCCCGCCGTCAGGGTGACGATCCAGCTCTCGTCGGCTTGGCTGTACAGGCTGAAAGCGGCCAATTCGGCATCGTCGGCATGGGGCGCGATGACCATCACCCGTTGGCGACGGTAGTCCGGCTGGCGGAACAACCAGAGCTTCGGCTGCCCCTTGATCCGGCAGAAGCGCCCGCGCAAGCGCAGCTTACCGCCGGCGAGTGCTTCGCCCATGCCCGTCAGGTTGAGGTAACGCCGGCCTGAAAGACCACGCTCGAAGACTTGCCGGTCGGGTGCATCCAGGCCCGACACGTCCACCGCCGGGTCGAGAAAACGCCCGAGCCAAGAGCTTTTGAGTTCGATCCCGACGATCAGGGTTTCATCGCCCACCAGAGGCGTGTCCAACAGCAGGCGCCCGGCTTCAAGACGCAGGCCCGTGCACTCGCTCCCTTCAGGAAACGCGTACTCATAGTCGTCTTTAGGCGAGTAGAACAGATGATCGGCAAACCAGGCCTCATGCGCGGCCCACAGCACCACGGCCAGCACCAGCGGCAACCACCAGGCCACCAGCACACCGACAGCCACCAACAGCAACAGGCCCACCACCAGCGCAATACGCTTGTTGCGCCGGTGCTGCTTGAGCAATTGCTGTTTGCGACTCATACGCTGAACACCGGCACCGGGTTGCACCAGCGCTCCTTGTATTCACGGTCGGAACGCCCGAAGGAGAAACGCAGCGGCTTGTCGCTCGCTCGCGCTTGCTCCCAGGCACTTTGGGTATTGAGGAAACTCAGCACGCTGCCGGGGCTGAACGCCTTGGTTTCAGGGTCGACACCGCCGTTGACGTATTCGGCGCTGACCCACTGCGGCGCCTGCACCTGATACACCAGTTGCACGGCAATCGCAGCATCATTGAGAAACAGCACCGAGCCGAACAGGAATTCCTTGAGCAACTCCAGCACCTCGGCCAAACGCTCGGCCCCCGCCGCAGGGAAACCCCAACGCCGCTGGAACAGGTCGCAGTAAATCGCCGCCAGTTCGCTGCTGGAAAACTCGCCGACCGCCCTTACCACGCCGCCCGCCTCTTCCAGCAAACGCAGTTCGCGGCGCTGGTTGTAGCGAAACTTCTTCGACAACTCTTCCGGTGTGCGCGCCATGGCCAACTGCTCGGCCTGGGGCTTG
Organism: Pseudomonas sp. IPO3774; assembly: GCF_013386835.1. NCBI lineage: Bacteria > Pseudomonadati > Pseudomonadota > Gammaproteobacteria > Pseudomonadales > Pseudomonadaceae > Pseudomonas > Pseudomonas sp. IPO3774. Next base: position 137,867 of record NZ_JACAQY010000034.1, on the reverse strand, counting down.
AGGGTGCTTACGCGCCCCTCATTCAGTGCAGAGAGATAACGCGCGCGATGGCGCAATGGCACCTGCGCATCGGCGGCAATCGGCAGGATGATCTCGGCATTACCCAGATCAAACAGGCCTTTTTTGCCTTTGCGCTTGAGCACGTCCTTGGACAGGGCCAGGTCGCGCCCCCAGGTAGCAATTGCGCCCTTCAGCTCACCGTCCTGCTCCCAGCCCAGGTAGCGCACCGGAATCTGCGCCAGGTGCGCCAGCCGCTCGACGATCTGCGGATGAGTCGCCACGCTGCCGCCAAAACGCTGCCAGGCCTGGGCGTAAACCTCGGCCTCGACAGGCGTCCAGCCACGTTCACGCCAGCCCTGGAAGCGGTTCAGCATTTAGACCACGGCGTCATAAGGGTCCACGCCGTCCTTGACCACGAGGATGTCTTCCATGATCAGGTACTGCAGGTCGGAACCGAAGAACATGTTCAGCGCGTCGGTCGGCGAGCAGATCATCGCTTCGCCACGACGGTTGAGCGAGGTGTTCAGCGACACACCATTGCCGGTCAGTACTTCCAGTTCTTTCATCATGTCGTAGTAGCGCGGGTTGTATTCGCGCTTGAGCACCTGGGCACGGGAGGTACCATCTTCATGGACCACTTCCGGCACGCGGGTTTTCCACTCTTCCGACACTTCAAAAGTGAAGGTCATGAACGGCGCCGGGTGATCGACCTTGATCATCTGTGGCGCAACGGTGTCGAGCATCGACGGGCAGAAAGGCCTCCAGCGCTCGCGGAACTTGATCTGGTGGTTGATCCGGTCAGCCACGCCGGTGGCGCTTGGGCAACCGATGATCGAACGACCGCCCAGGGCACGCGGGCCAAACTCCATGCGGCCCTGGAACCAGGCCACCGGGTTGCCGTCGACCATGATCCTGGCGATGCGCTTGGGCATGTTTTCAATCTTGCGCCAAACCGGCTTGCTCTCGTGCTTGGCGCACGCCGCGATCACGTCTTCGTTGCTGTAGGACGGGCCGAGATAGACGTGTTCCATCTTCTCAACCGGTACGCCACGGGCGTGAGACACGTAGGCGGCTGCACCCACCGCAGTACCGGCATCGCCGGACGCCGGCTGCACGAACAGCTCCTTGACGTCGTCGCGGGCAATGATCTTCTGGTTCAGCTTGACGTTCAGCGCACAGCCGCCGGCAAACGCCAGCTTGCCGGTGTCTTTGAGGATGTCGCCCAGGTAATGGTCGATCATCTGCAACGCCAGCTTCTCGAACAGCGCCTGCATGCTGGCCGCGTAGTGGATGTACGGCTCGTCGGCGATATCGCCTTCGCGCTTCGGACCCAGCCACTCGATCAGTTTTGGCGAGAAGTAGAAACCCTTGCCCTTCTCTTTGTAGCGGCGCAGGCCGATGACGTTGGCGTAGTCGGTGTTGATCACCAGCTCGCCGTTTTCAAAGGAGGCCAGGCGCGAGAAATCGTACTTGCTGGCATCGCCATACGGCGCCATGCCCATGACCTTGAACTCACCGTCGAGCATCTCGAAACCGAGGAACTCGGTGATCGCGCCATACAGGCCGCCGAGGGAGTCCGGATCGTAGAATTCCTTGATCTTGTGGATCTTGCCGTTTTCGCCGTAACCGAAGAAGGTGGTGGCGTACTCGCCCTTGCCGTCGATCCCGAGGATCGCGGTCTTCTCCTGGAAGCCCGAGCAGTGGTAGGCACTGGAGGCGTGAGCCAGGTGGTGCTCAACCGGTTCGATCTTGATTTTCTTCGGATCGAAGCCCAGTTGCTCCAGGCACCAGACGATCTTGTTGCGATAGCGCTTGTAGCGACGGTTGCCCATCAGGATCGCGTCGAGGGCGCGGTCCGGGGCGTACCAGTAACGCTTGGCGTAGTGCCAGCGGGCCTCGCCGAACAGGCTGATGGGGGCGAACGGAATCGCCACCACATCAACGTCGGAAGGCTTGATACCGGCTTGTTCCAGGCAGAACTTCGCCGACTCGTAGGGCATGCGGTTCTTTGCATGTTTGTCGCGTACGAAGCGCTCTTCTTCGGCGGCAGCGATCAGCTTGCCGTCGATATACAAGGCTGCGGAAGGATCATGGCTAAGGGCGCCGGACAGGCCAAGAATCGTCAATGCCACAGGGGTCTAGCCTCTTTTAGTCTGCATGCAGGCGCGTCACGCCTGAAAAAAGTGTGCTCCCCGCCTGGGCGAGAAACAGCTAAAGGGCGGGATTATAGCGTAAACACGGCGCGGGATGATCTAGGGATTGTGGCGACCGGTTGTCACTGCAGGCCTAGCGGAAAATCTCGATGCTGCCGTCCCTGTTCTGGCGGTAGACCGTGTAGGGCAGCACGAGGGTGTCGAGCAAGCCGGAGGCCACGAGCTCGGCGGCGAAGATCGGCAGGGAGCCGGAGGCATCGCGCGTGTGCTCTTTGGTGGTGTCGGGGGCGCCGTTCAAGGTGCAGAAACCGTAGATCACCCCACTGTAGATACGCGGCACGTTTTCACAATAACTGCGCGATTCCTTGAGGTTCTGGCTGGCAACGGCGTCCGGGCGAAACACCGTGTTGATGGTGCCGCAACCGGTGGTGGATACCAGTACAGCGGCGAGAAGGACTCTGGTTGCAAGACTCACGGACAACTCCATTTGGCATAAGTGTGGGCATTCATCCCTGCCCCATACAACCTTGCCGGATCCGTTTATGAACCCGGGCGCCAATAGATACTGATGTTGCCATCGGTACCTTGGCGATAAACCGTGTAGGGCAGGACCACTGTATCAACAATGCCCGAGACCGTTATATCCAATAGAACGAATGGCATCAGCACGCCAGTGAGGTCCGGCGCGGCGTGCAGCAGGCAGAAATCAAAGGCAACCCCGCTGTAGACACGGGGAATCGACTGGCAGTAGGTTTTTTGCTTCCTGAGTTCACGTGCCGCCGCCGCGTCTTCGCGCAACAGCGTATTGGCCGTTCCGCAGCCGCTCAACACAAGGATTCCAATGCTTAGCGCAGCAGTCATTTTTAGCGTCATGGCAAGCCCTCTGAATGGCCAGCAACGCTAACATCGGCCCTGTTGGCGACCCAGACCCCACGCACCGCCGCGCCATGTAAGAAGATTCCGAAATGGCAAAAGCTGGCTGAATCGTTAAACTCGCGCACTTTTGTGCGCCATGGATGCTGGTTTACTCATGAAAGTTGTTGTACCCACTCGATTTGCGATGCTGCTTCCCGGACTGCTTGGCCTGTACAGCAGCGTCCAGGCCGATGAAGCGCCACTGGTCCTGGACCCCAGCGTGGTCACCGGTTCGCGCAGTGCCAGCCCATCGTTTGACCTGCCGTATTCGGTGGACAGCATCAGCCGCGAGCAAATCAGCGATGGCCAACTGGGCATCAATGCTTCAGAGGCACTGTCCCGCGTGCCCGGCCTGGTGGTTCAAAATCGCCAGAACTACGCCCAGGACTTGCAGATTTCCTCCCGTGGCTTCGGTGCCCGCTCGGCATTTGGTGTGCGCGGTATCAAGCTGATCGCCGACGGCATACCCGCCAGCACCCCGGACGGTCAGGGCCAGGCGGCGACGTTCAACCTCGACACCGCCGAGCGCATCGAAGTCCTGCGCGGCCCGGCCGCCACACTGTATGGCAGCAATGCCGGCGGCGTGATCCAGATGTTCTCCCGCAACGGCGAAGGCCCGCCGCGCATCGGTGCCGAGACGCTGGTGGGCAGTGACGGCCTGAGCAAGAACCACCTCACCGCCGAAGGCGCGGCAGACGGCGCAGGCTTCGTGCTGGACGCCTCGCGCATGGACACCGACGGTTATCGCGACCACAGCAGCGCCCGCCGCGACCAGACCTTTGCCAAGCTCAATTTCGAGCCCGATGAAGACAGCAAACTGGCGCTGATCTACAGCAGCCTGGAACAGATCGGCACGCAGGATCCGCTGGGGCAGGCGTGGGATGCGTACAAGGCCGACCCGCGCTCGGTCAGCAGTGCCGCCGAGCTGTACAACACCCGCAAAAGCATCGACCACCAGCAACTGGGGATGAATTACGAGCGGTATTTCGGTGATGCCACACTGCAGGTGAATGCCTATACCGGGCGGCGGAGCGTGATTCAGTACCTGTCGATTCCCAAGGGAACGCCCGCCAACGAACGCGGCGGCGGCGTGGTGCAGTTCGACCGCAAGTTCTACGGCGGCTCCGTGCGCTGGATGCAACCGGTCGACAGCGTGCCGGGCGAGCTGATGATCATCACCGGCCTGGATTTCGACCAGAGCGAAGACAGCCGCCACGGCTACCAGAACTACAGCGGCAGCACCCTTGGCGTAAAAGGCCAGTTGCGCCGGGATGAAATCGACACCGCCCGCAGCCTCGACCCCTACATCCAGGCCAACTGGGCCATCAATCGCTGGACCCTGCAAGCCGGGGTACGCCACAGCACCATGGAACTGGATGTCGACGACCAGTTCCTGAGCAACGGCGACTCCAGCGGCAACAAGACCTATCAGAAGAACACACCGTCCGTGAGCGTGATGTATGCCTTCACGCCCGACCTGCACGGCTACGTCAGTGCCGGCAAGGGGTTCGAGACGCCAACCCAGGCGGAACTGGCGTACGCGCCGGGCAACATCGAAGGGTTCAACTTCGGCCTGAAGCCGTCGGAAAGCACGCAGTATGAAGTGGGCGTGAAGGCACAGTTGAACGACACCCGGGTCAACGCCGCTGTATTCCAGATCACCACCGAGGACGAGCTGGTGGTGGACCAATCGATCGGCGGCCGCACCAGCTACCAGAACGCCGGCCGCACCCTGCGCCGCGGCTTCGAACTGGGCATCGAAAGCCAGCTCAGCGAGCAGTGGAGTACCAACATCGCCTACACCCGCCTGCAAGCCACCTACGACAGCGACTTCATTGGCGGCGGCAAACCGGTGGACAAAGGCAACTACCTCCCCGGTGTGCCACAAACCACACTATTCGCAGAGCTCAACTGGAAACCCCGGGACTGGGTCAGCACCGCCGTGGAAGGCATGTACCGCAGCAAGGTCTACGTCGAAGACACCAACCAGCAACACGCGGCACCGGGCTACAGCGTGTTCAACTGGCGTGCACGCTTTGAGCAGAAGGTGGAGCACTGGACGTTCCACCAGACCCTGCGCCTGGATAACTTGCTGGATCGCCAATATGTGGGGTCGGTGATTGTCGGAGACGGCAACGGCCGCTATTACGAAGCAGCGCCGGGACGCTCGTGGTATGCCGGCGCAGGCGCCGAGTACACATTTTAGAAACTGACCATCGAACTTGTGACGAGGGAGCTTGCTCCCGTTGGGCCGCGCAGCGGCCCTAAACCCCTAGCCCACTGCCTTTGGCAACCGCTGATCAATCACCCGATACAACGCACTGCTCTCAGGCCAGTTACGCATAAACCTTGCCCGATCCCTGGCATATGCCGGAGCGAAGCTGCTCAAGGACGTGTGCTGACACATCGAATCCAGGTCGATCAGCGCCCAGCGATCCGTGTGCCAGAACAGGTTATGCCCCTTGAAATCCCCATGGCTGATGCGCTCGCGGATCAACTCTGCGAACAAATTATCCAGGGCCTGCAATTCGGCCTCGGGTGCCTCGCCACTCTCAACATACGGCGCGAACCGCTCGATGATGTCCGGCCCCGGCAGGTACTCGGTCACCAGATACGCGCGGCTGCGCAGCCACAGGAAGCGCTTTTCCAGCAACGCCAGCGGCTTGGGCGTGGCGATGCCGAGGAACGCCAGGCGATTGCCTTCGCGCCACGAATGCCAGGCCCGGCTCGGGCGCCAGAAGCGCTTGAGCCAATGGGCAAACCCCTTGATGTTGTAGCGCTTGATCACGAGTGGTCGACCGGCTACCTCGACCTTGGCGACACTGGCCGCCCCACCGGTTTTATACAGGTGGCCCTGGTCGAGCAGCGCATCGGCCTGCGCCAGCACCGGCAGCATCGCCGCTTCTTCCTCACGACGAGTCGCGCGCAGAGCGAACGGCCCGCGCACGACGCTGAACAGCGTGCACTCCCGGCCAACCTTGCTCAGGAAATCCTTCAAGCGCCAGACGCTGACCTTGCGTACCTGCTTCTGCAACGCTTCGAGCGGCAACGCGTGTTCGCCATTGCTCAGCAGGTAATACACCAGCAACTCTTCGGTAAACGGCTCGAGGTTTTTCGGCAACTGCGCGAAAAACACCCCAAGGTTTTCCAGCACCCGGTTGCGCGACAGCGGTTTGCCCGCCTCTTCGACACAGATCCCGGCGCCGTCGATCAAATACAGTTTGCCGTCCTGACGCAGCAGGTTGTCCAGGTGCAGGTCTTCCTGCCACAGGCCCTTGGCGTGCATCTGCGCAATCGCACCCAGCGCTTCGGCGAGCACCGCTTGCTGCTGGTCAGCCAGCGGCGGCAGGTGTTCAACAGCCTGCCACGCATCAGCCAGGCTGTCGGCGCCTTCAAGAAACTCGAACAGCAGCCAACCGCCCTCACCCTCTTGCAGACCATCGGCCAGCAACAGCGGTGTGGTCAGGCCTTGTTCGGCCAACAACCGCACGCCCTTGAGTTCACGCTGAAAATGCCGCGCCGCCTTGCTGCCCACCAACAATTTGGCCAGCACCGGGCGCCCGCGCCACACAGCTGCGCCGACATAACGCTGGCCCGGCAATACCCGCAGCAGGCTCAGCAGTTGCAACTGCCCAGGCCCGGCAGCGTCTGCCAGTTCGATGCTCAGGGGCAGGCTTGGCGTGCGGCCGGCATTTTTCAGTTCGGACAAACGCATCAGCGGTTCTCCTTGTGACTGCGCCGGGCCGCCAGGCGCTGGTGCCAGGTGGCAACCAATGCGCTGTCCTGCGGCTGGTCCAGGTAGGCCGCCAACAGCTGGCGAACCTGATCGTCAGACCATTGCGGCGCACGGCGCAGCAGCGGCTCCAGGTCCTTGACCCGGTCACGCCAGCCGAACAGCAGCGGGCGGGTTTTCTCCAGGTCGATCAACTGTGCCGCATACCCGTCGCCGGTGGCTTGCAGGAAAATATGCTTGGGATAAAAACAGCCATGCACCTGGCCCACGCTGTGCAACTGACGAGCAAGCTGACCGCAGGCCAGCAGGATTGCCCGCTGCTGCACGTCGCTCAACTCAGACCATTGCTCCAGCAATGAATCCAGGTCATTCCAACCATCCAGCGCCCGGGTCAGCAACATCGCCCGATGCTCTCCAGCCACTTTGCGCTCACCGAAAAACGCCGCCTGCAATGCCGGAATACCCAACTGCCGATAGCGGCTGATGTTACGAAACTCGCGGGCAAAACTCGGCTCGCCAAACGGGCGGTGCAAGGTGCGCGTCAGGTAGTTGCTCTGGCGCTTGAGGTAGTAGCCCTGGCCTTCGAGTTCGAGGCGAAACACGCTGCTCCAGCCGCCGCGGCTGGTATTGGGCTCGTCCACCGCATCCAGTTGCTTGGCCCACAGCGCGTCGAAAGTGCCGAGGCCGTTGCGCTCAAGCAATGCTCGATCTTCGGCCGCCAGGAAATCACTCATTCTCGCCCCTCGAAAAACTTCACCACGTGGCGAATTCGCTGTTTGTCCGCCGCACTCAAGTGTTTGCGCTGACGGTATTGCATGTAGAAGCGCAGGCGCTGGGTAGCCGACAAGTGATACTTGGCGACCTTGTCCAGGCAGGCCAGGTCCTTGGTAATGCGGTATTTGAGCCAGAACCCGCGCCAGAAATCGCCGTTGGGGCAATCAATCAGGTACAGGGTTTGCTGGTCGTCCACCAACAAGTTGCGCCACTTCAAATCGTTGTGGGTAAACCGGTGGTCGTGCATGGTCCGCGTGTATTCAGCGAGCTGGCGACTGATCTTGTTGACCCACACCGGGTCTGACAGTTGCGGGTCATTGCGCTCGGCCAATGCCGACAAGTCTTCAGTCTTCGGCAGCTCGCGCGTGATCATCGCCCCGCGGTGATACGCCAGGCCTTTACGCTCCAGACCCCAGGCGATCACATCGGCGGTGGGTATGCCCCACTTGGCGAAGCGCTTGAGGTTCTGCCATTCGGACTTGACTCGTGGCTTGCCCAGATAGCGGCGCAACCCCTTGCCTGCACCGACGTAGCGCTTGACGTAATAGTTGACCCCGCCGCGCTCCACGCGAATCACTTCGGACAACGGATCGCGGGTCAGCCGCTCGCCTTGCAGGGCGAACACGGCTTCCAGGCTACCAAAGTCATCCGCCAGGGCGGCGTAAGCGGGTTCCAGGTTCCAACCCGCCATCAGAGCGCATCCCCGTATCGTTGCTTGCGTGCGTAAAGCTTGGCGGCCATGCGTTCCAACGCCGACAGCAGCGCGCTTTGCTCGCCCAGGATCTGGCGCAAAGGTTGCTGGAAGTAGGCCTTGAGAAACCGCAGTTTGTCGCGCCGGGTCAAACCGATCTCCAGGGCGGAGTAGTAAAGCCCCGCCAGGTCCTTGTCACGCCAGCGCCGGGGAATCTTCGAACGCACCTGGGCACGGTGCAGGTCGATCACCGAGAGCTTGATGTTGTGCACGGTAACCGGCTGGTCGGTGTGCAACAGGAAGTGGCACAGGTAGCAATCACGATGGTTCACGCCCCCCCGGTGCATCGTGCCCAGGGTGCGCGCAAGCTCAACGGTCAAGGCATGCCGAATCGCCGGCACGGGCGGCTGTTTGACCCAGTCCATGGTCAGGTCTTCAAGGCTGACGATAGGCGCCAGCTCTTCAGTGACGATGAACGAGTGCTGGTCGGCCGGGTTGCTGCCCTTTTCACCAAAGGCCACGCCGGTCATGGTGGGCACGCCGAGTTCCCGCAGACGCTGGATCGCGTCCCACTCCTGGCCCGCGCCCAAGACAGGCAACTTGGCCGTGATCAGGTTTTTGAGGATTTCACCCCAGCCAATTCCCCGGTGGATCTTTACAAAATAATGGCGGCCTTCCACTTCCGTACGCAGGGTACGGCGCGCGGCCAGCTCACGAAACACCTGGCCGTCCAGCTTCTCGACTTCGGCGAACGCATCGCGTCCGGCCCACAGGGTCTTGAACGGTTCGGCAAGAATCAACTTCATCGGTTTGGCTCCGCCAGAATCAGGTCCGCAGCGTACTGCGGCATGCTATAGAGGTCGGCCGTCTCAGCGAAGGCCAGACCATTGCGGCTCCAGGCCGCGCGCGCTTGTGGATCGTCGAGCATATCCACCAGGTAATGGTTGAGCTGGGCCTGCTCGAACGGTTCGTCCAACACCCGCCCACTCTGGGCCTTGTCGATGTAAAACGCGTAGCCGCAGACCTTGCTCACCAGCACCGGGAGGCCGGCGACCACCGCTTCGATCAGCACCATGCCGGCCGCCTCGTTGTACGCGGGGTGGATCAACAGGTCGGCGCCCAGCAGAAAGCGCGGGATGTCGCTGCGGCCCTTGAAGAACTGCACCTGGTCGCCCAGGCCCAGCGCAGCACTCTGCAATTGGAATACTTTGGGGTCGTCCTGGCCGATTACAAATAGCCGGGTGCGTTTCTTCAGGCTCGACGGCAGCGCGGCCACGGCCTTGAGGCTGCGATCGACGCCCTTGGTCTTGAAGCCCGAGCCAATCTGCACCAGCAGCAAATCATCGTCGGCCAGGCCGAATTCGCGACGAAACTCGGCGCGGATCTCGGCAGCATTGGGCGGCGCGCGGCGGTCGCGGGCGATGCCCGGCGGCAACAAATGAAAACGCTCGGCCTGGGTCTTGTAATACTGGGTGAACAGCTGCTGCTGGTGTTCGGACAGCACCATGATCTGCGTCTTGGCGTCTTTGTCGAACACTGCACGCTCGTATTCGGCAAAGTGCTTGTACCGGCCGAACCAGCGATACATCGGGTTGCGCAGGTTCTGCGCCTTGTCTTCGAACACGCCGTCGGCGGCGAAGTACAGGTCCAGCCCCGGCATCTTGTTGAAGCCCACCACGCGGTCGACCGGGCGCTTGGCCAGGTCGGCCTGGATCCAGGCGTAGAGCTTTTCATTGCGCCGATGGTTGACCAGCGCCTTGACCGGCGCCACCAGCACTTCAAAGCCCGGCGGCACGTCACCCTCCCAGATCAGCGTATAGACGCGAATCTGATGCCCGCGCTGCTGGCACTCCAGGGCAATACGCATGAAGTCGCGCTGCAGGCCACCAAAGGGGAAGTATTTGTAGAGGACAAAAGCCAGTTGCATCAGTGTTCCTCAGCCAGTAACAACGTGCTTAAACGAGTTGCGACACGCTCAGGGTTCAGGCGAGTGAAGCACAGGGGCCACTCGCGCTTGAGATCGAACCGACGCTGGTCTTCGGCAGTCGGTTGATAAGTGCATTTCTTTTGCAGGCATGGCGCACACGGGAAGTCGCTGGCCAGGTGAATCTGCGCCTTGCCATAAGCTCCGGTCAGGCCAGGATTGGTAGGGCCGAACAGGGAAATCGTTGGCACATCCAGCGCTGCGGCCAAGTGGCCAAGGCCGGTGTCGACCGCGACACACGCCTTCGCACCCGCCAGCACCCGGGCCACGCCCGCGAGGTTCAGCCTGGGCAGCACTTCGGCGTTTTTCAGGCCCTGGGCCAGGCGCTCAGCCCGGGCTTTTTCGGCGGCATTGCCCCACGGCAACTTCACGTCCACGCCAAAGCGGTCCATGCGCTCGGCCAGGTCGCGCCAGTAGGCTTCCGGCCAGTGCTTGGTGTCCCAGGTGGTGCCGTGCAGCAGCAGTACAAACGGTTTTTTCGGCGGCAGGCCCAGCAGCTTGTCGACACTGAGGCCGTAGTCGCCCAGGCCTTTTGGCAGGTCATAACCGAGGGCGACGGCAAACAGCTGGCGCAAGCGCTCCACCGCGTGCTGCCCACGGGCCACGGCCAGGCGTCGGGAATAGAAGTGCGCCGCCAATGGCTCGCGAGCCGACTGTTTGTCGAAACCGGCCACCGGGGCACGTACGTAGCGGGTCAGCCAGGCACTTTTCAGCAGGCCCTGGGCGTCGATCACCAGGTCATATTTGGTCGACTGCACGCTCTTCTTGAAGCGCCGCCATTCGCCACTCTTGAAGGTCTGCCAGAGGTTCTTGCGCCAGCGGCGGATCGCCACCGGGATCACCTTGTCCACCGCCGGGTGCCAGGTGGGAATCTCGGCGAAGCCTTCTTCCACCACCCAGTCAAACCGGATGCCCGGGATCGCCCGCGCCGCGTCGGTCAACGCCGGCAAGGCATGAATCACATCGCCCAGGGATGAGGTCTTGATTACCAGAACCCGCAACTTAACGAACCTCGACCACAGTGCCCTGCAACCGCTGCAACGCGTCGCTGACAGGTTGCGGCAGCAACTGGCGCAGGCAGTTGTAGTGGCCGAAGCGGCAGGTGCGATCAAAACACGGGCTGCAATCCAGGCCCAGGCGCACCACTTCGACCTTGTCGGCCAGCGGCGGGGTAAACCCGGGAGACGTCGAGCCATACACTGCCACCAGCGGGCGGTTCAGCGCCGCGGCCACGTGCATCAGGCCGGAGTCGTTGGACACCACCGCGTCGGCACAGGACAGCAGGTCGATGGCCTCGGCCAGGGATGTGTCGCCGCTCAGGTTGACCGCCTCTTCGCGCAGCCCCGGGATCAAGCGCTGGCGAATATCCTCGCCCACCGAATGATCGTTTTTCGAGCCGAACAACCAGACTTGCCAGCCCTCGCGAATCTTCATCTCCGCAACCTTGGCGTAATGCTCCGAAGGCCAGCGCTTGGACTCGCCAAACTCGGCGCCAGGGCACAGCGCCAGCACCGGACGGTCCAGCTCCAGGCCAAACTTCGCCAGGGCCGCATCCCGGGTGACCGGGTCGATTTGCAGGCTCGGACGTGGATACGGTGCAGGCAACTCGGCACCCGGCGCGTAGGCCAGGGCCATGAAGCGCTCGATCATCAGCGGGTAACGGGCCTTGTCGAGCTTGCGCACATCGTTGAGCAGGCCATAGCGAAACTCGCCACGCCAGCCGGTGCGTTTGGGAATACCGGCGAAGAACGGCACCAGTGCCGACTTCATCGAGTTGGGCAACAGGATCGCCTGATCGTACTGGCCAGCCAGGGACTTGCCGATGCGTCGACGGGTCGCCAGCTCCAGCGCGCCGTGGCCGAGCGGGAAGCTCAAGGCCTGACGCACCTCGGGCATGCGCTCAAGGATCGGCCGGCTCCACTCGGGGGCGAGCACGTCGATTTGGCAGTCGGGATGACGTTGCTTGAGGCACTGGAACAGTGTCTGCGCCATCACCATGTCACCGACCCAACTGGGCCCAACGATCAGAATATTCATGTAGTTTCCACAAACGATACGGGGAGGCTCATGCCTCCCCGCCTTATATAGTGTTTCAGCTTAACCCCAGTTCATGCCAGATTCGCTGCACCTGGCGCCGTTCGTCAGCGAACTGGTCCCCTGCCACCGTACCGGCCTCGTTCTGCAGGGCCTGGCGGTGAGCGGCGGAACGGTAGGCTTTATACACCTCGCGCAGCAAATGGGCATCGGCGGCGGGCATCAGCCCGACCTGCTCCAGGCCTTCCAGAATGCGGATATTGTCGGTGTAGCGCAGCAACGATGGATGTTGCGCAGACCACGCCAGAGCCGCGTATTGCACCATAAATTCAATATCGACGATACCTCCGGCGTCCTGCTTGAGGTCGAACGACGCCGTGGGTTCGAAGGCATTCGCCGCCGTTCCCGCCGCCGTGGACTTGGTGCCGAGGTTGTCGCGCATCTTGGCGCGCATCTCGCTGACCTCCTGGCGCAGCTTGTCCAGGTCCTGCGCGCGGCCCAGCACTTGCGCCCGTACCTGCTCGAAAGCACGGCCCACATCCTGACTGCCTACCAGCACTCGCGCACGCACCAGCGCCTGGTGCTCCCAGGTCCAGGCTTCGTTTTCCTGATAACGCGCAAATGCGCCCAGGGAACTCACCAGCAAACCGGATGCGCCCGAAGGCCGCAGGCGCATGTCCACTTCATACAACTGGCCCGAGTTGGTCTGGGTGGTCAGCAGATGAATGATTCGCTGCCCCAGCCGGGTAAAGAACTGCGCGCCGTCGATCGGCTTGGCACCGTCGGTTTCGGCCTGGGGGTCACCGTCATGGATAAACACCAGGTCCAGGTCCGAACCATGCCCCAATTCGATGCCGCCGACTTTCCCATAACCGACAATGATGAAGCCAGGATCGCACAAGGTGCCGTCCACCCGTTGCGGCGAGCCGTAGCGGGCAACCGTCTGGCGCCAGGCCAGGGCCAGCACTTGTTCGAGGATGGCTTCGGCGAGCCAGGTCAGGTAGTCGCTGACTTTCATCAGCGGCAGGCTGCCGGCGATTTCCGAGGCGGCCACCCGCAGGCGGTGGGCCAGCTTGAAGTGCCGTAGGGCCTCCATCTGCTGCTCAAGGTCATCTTCGGGGATGCGCGTCAGGCGCTCGCGCAATTCGGCGGCCAGTTCCGGCGCCAGCGGCGGCTTGAACAGGCGGCCTTCGTTGAGCAGTTCGTCCAGCAGCAGCGGGAAGCGAGTGATCTGCTCGGCAATCCACGGGCTGGCGGCGCACAGGGTCAGAAGGCGACGCAGGGCGTCGGGGTTTTCCGTCAGCAACACCAGATAAGCGGAACGCCGGGCGACGGCTTCGACCAAGGGCAGGACGCGCTCCAGTACCAGGTCCGGGTTGGCATGTTCAACGGCCTGGGCCAGCAAGCGCGGGATAAATGCATCCAGACGCTCGCGACCCAGGCGCTGCATGGCACGCAATTGCGGACTGCTGCGCAGGCCGGCCAGGGTTTTCAAGGCTTTGGGCGCGTCGGTAAAACCGCCTTCCTGCAACTGACGGCAGGCGGCTTCCTCGTCCTGGGACTCTTCCCACAACGGCAACCACTCACCGCCCACCATCAACTCGCTCTCTTCGCCCTCTTCTTCATCCGGATCGGCAATCACCTGGCGGAAATGCCAGTCCACCCGGCCACGCCAGTACATCAGGCGCTCATGAAACGCGGTCCAGTCCGGAAAGCCCAGCATGAAGGCAATCCGCGCCTGGTCTTCGGTGCCATCCGGGAGCATCTGCGTCTGGCGATCGGCGATCGCCTGGATCGCGTGCTCGGTGTAGCGCAGGAATTCATAGCCATCGCGCAGCTCGGCGACCACCGCCGGCGGCAGGTAACCCTGGCCTTCCAGGGTACCCAGCACTTTTAACAGTGGGCGCTGCTGCAGGCTCAGGTCACGGCCACCGTGGATCAGCTGGAACGCCTGGGCGATAAATTCGACTTCACGGATGCCGCCCGAGCCCAGCTTGATGTTCTCGGCCATGCCCTTGCGCCGCACTTCCTGCTGGATCAACTGCTTCATGGTGCGCAGCGCTTCGATGGCGGAAAAGTCCAGGTAACGCCGGTAGACAAACGGTCGCAGCATGTCGAGCAGTTGCGCACCGGCCACCTGGTCACCGGCCACCACCCGCGCCTTGATCATGGCGTAGCGTTCCCAGTCGCGGCCCTGGTCCTGGTAGTACTGCTCCAGCGCGTTGAAACTGAGCACCAGCGCCCCGGCTGAGCCGTAAGGTCGCAGGCGCATGTCGACCCGGAACACAAAGCCGTCGACGGTCATCGGGTCCAGGGCCTTGATCAGTTTTTGACCAAGGCGGATGAAGAACTCCTGGTTGTCCAGCGAGCGCTTCACGCCAACCGTGTCGCCGCCTTCGGGGTAGGCGAAGATCAGGTCGATGTCGGACGACAGGTTCAGCTCCACTGCGCCGAGCTTGCCCATGCCGAGGATGACCATGTGCTGCGGTTCGCCGCTGCGACGGCCCGTGGGTGTGCCGAACAATACGCAGTGGCGCTGGTACAACCACTGATAGGCCTGGTCGATGCTGGCGTCGGCCATGTCCGACAGGTCGCGGCAGGTTTGCACCAGGTCCGCCTGTCGGGTCAGGTCGCGCCAGATGATCCGCACCTGCTGGCGGGTGCGCTGGCGGCGCAGAACCCGGCCCAGTTCGTCTTCTGTCTCGGCTTGTTGCACGGCCGTCGCAATCTGCCCGCACAGCTCGCCGGGGGCAAAGCTGCGGTCCAGTTCGCCCCAGGCCACCAGCTCGAGCAACATCAAAGGGTCACGAACACTCTGTTCAATGACGAAATCACTGGCGGCGCACACACGGGCGAAGTCAGCCCAACGTTGCGGCGTCCACTCAGAAAGGCCATTATCGCCGTCCAATCCGGCCACGGCGTCACGAAATGACTGCTCGGCCCGCTTGGCAAATGGAAGCAGGATGGCCGGGAGTTCGGCCTGCATTGGAAGGCTCATGGTCTATCCTTGATCGGCGCGTAAAGGGCTTGTAGCTGTGAACGCAAGAACCACGCTCGGTGAAGGACTGTCGAACAAAGGTTAGAAATAGCTGAAAATTTTTCTTTTTTGGCAGTCAACATCAAATCTCTACCCTTTCTTGTTCGCAAAAGATCAACAATAACGATTATGCTCGCCAGCTAGACCGAGCAATCCGCTCAGTCTTGTGTAGTTTTACTACTCGTATATACATTCGAAAGGCTGAAATGGCCGACGATTTGTAGTAAAACTACAGGACGCCGAAGCAACCTTCGGCCATCCAAGAATTTATGTCGTCTGCCCACAAGGCCAGTCGCAAACTTCAGGCAACCGATTCTGGTAGCCTTTCCGCCCTGGAGCAAGCCATGCAAGACCTCGATCCCGTCGAAACCCAGGAATGGCTGGACGCCCTGGAATCGGTTCTCGACAAAGAAGGCGAAGACCGTGCTCACTACCTGATGACCCGTATGGGCGAACTCGCGACCCGCAGCGGCTCGCAACTGCCCTACGCCATCACCACGCCGTACCGCAACACCATCCCGGTAACCCACGAAGCACGCATGCCTGGCGACCTGTTCATGGAACGCCGCATTCGCTCGCTGGTACGCTGGAACGCCATGGCGATGGTAATGCGCACGAACTTGAAAGATTCTGACCTGGGCGGTCACATCTCCAGCTTCGCTTCCAGCGCAACCCTGTATGACATCGGCTTCAACTACTTCTTCCAGGCCCCGACCGAAGAACATGGCGGCGACCTGATCTACTTCCAGGGCCACACCTCGCCAGGCGTCTACGCCCGTGCGTTCATGGAAGGCCGCATCACCGAAGAACAAATGAACAACTTCCGCCAGGAGGTCGACGGCCAGGGCCTCTCGTCCTATCCGCACCCTTGGCTGATGCCTGATTTCTGGCAGTTCCCGACGGTATCCATGGGCCTGGGCCCGATCCAGGCGATCTACCAGGCACGCTTCATGAAGTACCTGGAAGCCCGTGGCTTCATCCCTGAAGGCAAGCAAAAAGTCTGGTGCTTCCTGGGCGACGGCGAGTGTGACGAGCCGGAATCCCTGGGCGCCATCTCCCTGGCCGGCCGCGAGAAGCTGGACAACCTGATCTTCGTCATCAACTGCAACCTGCAGCGCCTCGACGGCCCGGTTCGCGGCAACGGCAAGATCATCCAGGAACTCGAAGGTGTGTTCCGTGGTGCTCAGTGGAACGTGACCAAAGTCATCTGGGGCCGTTTCTGGGACCCACTGCTGGCCAAGGACGTCGACGGTATCCTGCAACGTCGCATGGACGAAGTCATCGACGGCGAGTACCAGAACTACAAAGCCAAAGACGGCGCGTTCGTACGTGAACACTTCTTCAACACGCCTGAACTCAAGGCAATGGTTGCAGACCTGTCCGACGACGAGATCTGGAAACTCAACCGTGGCGGCCACGACCCGTACAAGGTCTACGCGGCGTACCACGAAGCGGTCAACCACAAAGAACAACCGACCGTCATCCTGGCCAAGACCATCAAGGGTTATGGCACCGGTGCCGGCGAAGCGAAGAACACTGCGCACAACACCAAGAAAGTCGATGTCGACAGCCTGAAGTTGTTCCGCGACCGCTTCGACATCCCGGTCAAGGACGAAGAGCTGGAGAACCTGCCGTTCTTCAAGCCGGAGCCAAACAGCGCCGAAGCCCGCTACCTCAGCGAGCGTCGCACTGCACTGGGCGGTTTCGTGCCACAGCGCCGCGCCAAGAGCTTCAACATCCCGACTCCGCCACTGGATACCCTCAAGGCGATCCTGGACGGCTCGGGCGACCGTGAAATCTCCACCACCATGGCCTTCGTGCGGATCCTCGCACAGTTGGTCAAGGACAAGGAAATCGGCTCGCGTATCGTGCCGATCATCCCGGACGAAGCCCGTACCTTCGGTATGGAAGGCATGTTCCGTCAGTTGGGCATCTACTCCTCCGTCGGCCAGCTCTACGAGCCAGTCGATAAAGACCAGGTGATGTTCTACAAGGAAGACAAGAAGGGCCAGATCCTCGAAGAAGGCATCAACGAAGCGGGCGCCATGAGCTCCTTCATCGCTGCCGGTACTTCGTACTCCAGCCACAACCAGCCGATGCTGCCGTTCTACATCTTCTACTCGATGTTCGGTTTCCAGCGTATTGGCGACCTGGCTTGGGCAGCAGGCGACAGCCGTACCCGTGGCTTCCTGATCGGCGGTACTGCCGGGCGGACCACGCTGAACGGCGAAGGCCTGCAACACGAAGACGGTCACAGCCACATCCTGGCGGGCACCATCCCGAACTGCCGCACCTTTGATCCAACCTACGGCTATGAGCTGGCGGTGATCATCCAGGACGGCATGAAGAAGATGACCGAAGAGCAGCAGGACGTTTTCTACTACATCACCGTGATGAACGAGTCCTACCAGCAGCCAGCCATGCCGGCCGGTGTCGAGGAAGGCATCATCAAGGGCATGTACCTGCTCGAAGAAGACACCAAGGAAGCCGCTCACCACGTGCAACTGATGGGCTCCGGCACCATCCTGCGCGAAGTGCGTGAAGCTGCAAAAATCCTGCGTGAAGAGTTCAACGTCGGTGCTGACGTATGGAGCGTTACCAGCTTCAACGAACTGCGTCGCGACGGCCTGGCCGTAGAGCGCAGCAACCGCCTGCACCCGGGCCAGAAGCCTGCGCGCACCTACGTCGAAGAGTGCCTGGCTGGCCGTAAGGGTCCGGTTATCGCCTCTACCGACTACATGAAGCTGTTTGCTGAACAAATTCGTCAGTGGGTACCGTCCAAGGAATTCAAAGTCCTGGGCACCGACGGTTTCGGCCGTAGTGACAGCCGCAAGAAGCTGCGTCACTTCTTCGAAGTCGACCGTCACTTCGTGGTGTTGGCAGCCCTGGAAGCCTTGGCTGACCGTGGTGAAATCGAACCCAAGGTGGTAGCAGACGCTATCGTCAAGTTCGGGATCAACCCGGAAAAACGCAACCCACTGGACTGCTGAGGAGACTTTCTGTGAGCGAACTCATTCGCGTACCTGACATCGGCAGCGGTGAAGGTGAAGTAATTGAACTGTTTGTGAAGGTCGGCGACACCGTCGAAGCCGACCAGAGCATCCTGACCCTGGAATCGGACAAGGCGAGCATGGAAATCCCTGCTCCCAAGGCCGGCGTGGTCAAAAGCCTGAAAGTGAAGCTGGGCGACCGCCTGAAAGAAGGCGACGAACTGCTTGAGCTGGAAATCGAAGGTGCCGCTGATGCGGCCCCTGCGGCGGCCGCTCCTGCTGCTGCCCCGGCTCCTGCCGCCGAGAAGCCTGCCGCTGCTGCCGAGGCCCCTGCGGCTCCGGCGGCTGCACCTGCCGCCGAAACAGTCCAGGACATTCATGTTCCGGACATCGGTTCGTCGGGCAAGGCCAAGATCATCGAGCTGCTGGTTAAAGTCGGCGACACCGTCGAAGCTGATCAATCGCTGATCACCCTGGAGTCCGACAAGGCCTCCATGGAAATCCCTTCGCCGGCAGCCGGCGTGGTGGAAAGCATTGCCGTGAAGCTGGAAGACGAAGTCGGCACTGGTGACTTCATCCTCAAGCTGAAAGTAGCGGGCGCTTCGGCTCCTGCTGCTGCCGCTCCGGCCGCCGCTGCTCCGGCCGCCAAGGCTGAAGCCGCACCGGCTGCCGCCGCGCCTGCACCTGCGCCTGCTGCAAAAGCCGAGGCCGCACCGGCTCCGGCGGCTGCACCTGCGCCAAGCGGTGCCAAGGTTCATGCCGGCCCTGCCGTGCGCCAACTGGCCCGTGAATTCGGCGTCGAGTTGAGCGCGGTAACCGCCAGCGGTCCACACGGTCGCGTGCTCAAGGAAGACGTGCAGGTTTACGTCAAATCCATGATGCAGAAGGCCAAGGAAGCTCCGGCTGCCGGCGCTGCTACCGGTGGCTCGGGCATTCCGCCGATCCGCACCGTCGACTTCAGCCGCTTCGGCGAAATCGAAGAAGTGCCGATGACCCGCCTGATGCAAATCGGCGCGGCCGGCCTGCACGCCAGCTGGCTGAACATCCCGCACGTGACCCAGTTCGACCAGGCCGACATCACCGACCTGGAAGCATTCCGCGTTGCGCAGAAAGCCGTGGCCGAGAAGGCCGGCGTGAAGCTGACCGTGCTGCCCCTGCTGCTCAAGGCTTGCGCACATTTGCTCAAGGAACTGCCGGACTTCAACAGTTCGCTGGCGCCAAGCGGCAAGGCGATCATTCGCAAGAAGTACGTGCACATCGGCTTTGCCGTCGACACTCCGGATGGCCTGCTGGTACCGGTCATCAAGAACGTCGACCAGAAGAGCCTGCTCCAGCTTGCCGCTGAGGCTGCTGCACTGGCTGCCAAGGCCCGCGACAAGAAGCTCACCCCGGACGACATGCAGGGCGCGTGCTTCACCATCTCCAGCCTCGGGCACATTGGCGGCACTGGCTTCACGCCAATCGTCAACGCGCCGGAAGTGGCGATCCTGGGTGTTTCCAAGGCCACTATCCAGCCTGTGTGGGACGGTAAAGCGTTCCAGCCGAAGCTGATGCTGCCACTGTCGCTGTCCTACGATCACCGTGTGATCAACGGCGCGGCTGCCGCACGCTTCACCCAGCGCCTGAGCCAGTTGCTGAACGACATCCGCACCATCCTGCTTTAAGCCACAACAGGTCTTCTGCCCATGCAGAAGACCTGGCTTCAACGATTTCCGAGCGCCACGCTCGTACCTCAACCCCGCCAATTGGCGGGGCTTTTTTTGCCTGCTTTCCAGGGAAAACCTGGACACGGAAATCGAGGTTGTACACCGCCCATCACCCCGGTTGCAGAAAACCGCTCGCTGGCCGATAACCCACTTATAGCACTTAGCCTTCATCCTCTCTTGTCAGCCTGTGCTGCATGATGCAACCTTGCCGCAGGCAACAGTAAAGAGGGCGTGAGCCCGGCGCGATGCGCATTTTTCCAAGCGAGTTTCCCCATGAAAAGCCAACCCGATGTCGCCCGTACGGCGGCCGAGGTAGTGACGCAATTACCGGTGCCTTCGCGCCTCGGTATGCTGCGTTTCGAGCGGCTTAATGAGGCTAGCTGGGCCCTGCTGTACCTCGACCCCAATTGCGAACGCCAGTTCGGCCTGCCCGCGATGGAACTGTGCGCCCTGATCGGCTCGCCCTACGCCAGCCTGATGGAGCCCCAGGCGCGCTATCAACTGCATGATGCGATCCAGGAACAGCTGACCATCAGCCCGCATTACCTGGTGCGCTACACCCTGCACACCAACGACGGCCCGTTGAGCCTGCTGGAACTGGGTGAAGCCTACAAACAACACAATCGTCACCTGCTGCGCGGCTACCTGATGGTGGTCGACGGCCTGTTCAGTGATCTCCCACCGGCCCCTGCGGCAGACCTGGAGAGCCAGAACAGCCGCTTGCAGATTGCCCTGGAACTCAACCAGCGCGCCCAGCAGGAACAACTGCAACACCTTGAGCGGGTGCGCGCCCAGCAGGAGTTGATCCTGCTGCTGGCCCGCCAGCGCTACAGCACCAACAACTCGCTGCAGGAAGCCGCCGAGCTGATCACCCGCAGTGCCTGCGATATCTACCAGATCGACTGCGCGAGCATCTGGAACCTCGAAAACCAGCATCTGGTGCCGATTTCCGCTTATCACCGCGCCGATCAGCAGCACCACCTGCCAGAGTCTATCGATGCCAGTGGCTTCCCGGATTACCTGGAAGCCCTGCAAACCAGCCGTGCGATCGACGCCACCAACGCCATGCGCGACCCACGCACGCGTGAGATGGCCGAGAGCCTGCGCCCGCGGGATATCCACGCCATGCTCGACGCCAGCATCCGCGTCGATGGCAACGTGGTCGGCGTGTTGTGCCTGGAGCAAAGTGGCAGCACCCGCGTCTGGCAGTCCGACGAGATCGCCTTTGCCGGCGAGCTGGCCGACCAGTTCGCCCAGGTGATCAACAACCACAACCGCCGCACCGCCACCAGTGCCCTGCACTTGTTCCAGCGAGCCGTGGAGCAAAGCGCCAATGCGTTCCTGCTGGTCAATTGCGACGGCGTGGTGGAATACGTCAACCCCAGCTTTACCGCGATCACCCAGTACAGCACCGAAGAAGTCCACGGCCACCAGCTGTCGGAACTGCCGGCACTGGAGAACCTCAGCGAGCTGCTGTTCGACGCGCCTTCAAGCCTGGCCAAGAGCAACAGTTGGCAAGGCGAGTTCAAGAGCAGGCGCAAAAACCTCGAACCCTACTGGGGCCAGTTGTCGATCTCCAAGGTTTATGGCGATAACCGTGAGTTGACCCATTACATCGGCATCTACGAAGACATCACCCAGACCAAGCTGGCCCAGCAGCGCATCGAGCGGCTGGCCTACACCGACAACCTGACCAACCTGGGCAACCGCCCGGCGTTCATCCGCAACCTGGACGAACGCTTTGCCCGGGACAGCGACAGCCCCATCAGCCTGCTGCTGGTGGACATCGACAACTTCAAGCGGATCAACGACAGCCTCGGCCACCAGACCGGCGACAAGCTGCTGATCAGCCTGGCCCGGCGCCTGCGCAACAGCCTGACCGCCAGTGGCAGCCTGGCGCGATTTGCCAGTAACGAATTTGCCGTGCTGCTGGACGATACCGACCTTGAAACCGGCCAGCAGGTCGCCAGCCAGTTGCTGGCCACCCTCGACAAGCCGATGTTCGTCGACAACCAGCTGATCAGCGTCACCGGCTCCGTGGGCCTCGCCTGCGCGCCGCTGCATGGCCGCGACCCGCAGACCCTGATGCGCAACGCAGGCCTGGCGCTGCACAAGGCCAAGGCCAACGGCAAACACCAGGTGCAGGTATTTACCGAAGCGCTGAATGCCGAAGCCAGCTACAAACTGTTCGTGGAAAACAACCTGCGCCGCGCCCTGACCCAGAACGAACTGGACGTGTTCTACCAGCCCAAGCTGTGCCTGCGCAGCGGTCGTCTGCTGGGGATGGAAGCGTTGTTACGCTGGAACCATCCGGAAAAGGGCATGATCCGCCCCGATCAATTCATCAGCGTGGCGGAAGAGACTGGGCTGATCATCCCCATCGGCAAATGGATCGCCCGCCAGGCCTGCCGCATGAGCCGACAGCTGACCGCCGCCGGCATGGGCAACCTGCAAGTGGCGATCAACCTGTCGCCCAAGCAGTTTTCCGACCCGGACCTGGTGGCCTCGATTGCCACGATCCTCAAGGAAGAACAGTTGCCGGCCAACCTGCTGGAACTGGAGTTGACCGAAGGCCTGCTGCTGGAAGCCACCGAAGACACGCGCCTGCAACTGGACCAACTGAAGAGTTTCGGCTTGACCCTGGCGATGGATGACTTCGGTACCGGTTACTCGTCGCTGAGCTACCTGAAAAAATTCCCGATCGACATCATCAAGATTGATCGCAGCTTCATCCATGAAATCCCGGACAACCAGGACGACATGGAAATCACCTCGGCGGTGATCGCCATGGCCCACAACCTCAAGCTCAAGGTGGTGGCCGAAGGCATCGAGACTGCCGAGCAGCTGGCGTTCCTGCGCCGCCACCGTTGCGACGTCGGCCAGGGCTACCTGTTCGACCGGCCAATCCCGGGGGCCGAGCTGATGACGATGCTTAAACGCTACCCTCGCGGGCCAATCGCCTGACAGCGCGGTAACACTCGGGCACACTGGCAGTCTGAACTCTTACTTGTAACTCAATCTGACTGAGAGGACTGATCATGGTCTTGCGCTCGGAAATCCTGGTGAATAAAAACGTGCTTCCCACTCAAGAACAAGCTTTGCCTGGCCGTGAAACCCCGATGTCGCTGCCCGAGACGCACTTCGTCAACGGCAACCCCCTGCTGGGCCCCTTTGTCGACAACGTAGAGTTTGCGATCTTCGGCCTGGGTTGCTTCTGGGGTGCAGAGCGTCGTTTCTGGCAGCGCGACGGTGTGGTCAGCACTGTGGTGGGCTATGCCGGCGGCTACACGCCGAACCCGACGTATGAAGAAGTCTGCTCGGGCCTGACCGGCCACAGCGAAGTGGTGTTGGTGGTGTTTGACCAGGACAAGATCAGCTACGAAGAGCTGCTGAAAATGTTCTGGGAACTGCACAACCCGACCCAGGGCATGCGCCAGGGCAATGACATCGGCAGCCAGTACCGCTCGGTGATCTACGCGGTCAAGCCGGAGCACCTGGAGGCGGCGAAGGCCAGCGCAGAGGCTTATCAGGCGGAATTGACCAAGGCCGGCCTGGGCACCATCACCACCGAAATCGAAGAAGCGCCGACGGTGTATTTCGCCGAGGCGTACCACCAGCAGTACCTGGCGAAGAATCCGCAGGGTTACTGCGGAATCGGCGGCACCGGCGTGACCTGCCCGATCTAAGAGCGACACCGATAAAAATGTGGGAGCGGGCTTGCTCGCGAAAGCGGAGTGTCAGTCACTGAATGTGTTTCTGATACACCGCATTCGCGAGCAAGCCCGCTCCCACATTGGGTCTTCAATACCTTGAGATTGGCTTACTCGGCGATAAGCCAATCCATCTGCCAGCCACCCTGGGTTTGCCCAAGCTGCTTGGACAACCACGGCAGCAGCTCACGCAACTCCTCCTCCAGCCCCCACGGCGGATTGGCAATCGCCAGACCCGAACCGGTCAGGGTGTTGGGCGTGTCCAGCGGATGCACCAGCAATTCCACCCGCAGCAACTTCGGCGCACCGGTACCGGCCAGGTCCTGGTAGAAGCGGCGCAGCATGCGCTGGTCCTTCACCGGGTACCAGATCGCAGCCACTGTCTGGCGCATCCGGCTCACGGCTTCCTTGAGGGACGCGGCGCAGCGCTGCATCTCGTCGAGCTTCTCGAACGGCGGGTCTATCAACATCAACGCACGCTTTTCCGGCACCGGCAGCAATGCCCGTGGCACGTGCCAGCCTTCGCCAAGGTGGACTTTCACCCGACGATCACCCTTCATGTTGTCCTTGAGCAGCAGGCCGTCTTCCGGGTGCTTTTCGTTGAGCAGCACGCGGTCCTGAGGACGAGTCAGGCGTCGCGCCAGCTCCGGCGAACCCGGGTAGTAGCGCAATTCGCCATCCGGGTTCATCTCGTGCAGCACACGCATGTAATCGGCGGTCAGCGGCGGCAGGTCGGCCTGGCCCCACAGGCGGGCGATGCCTTCCAGGTATTCACCGGTACGGTTCGCCTGGTCGCCCTGCAGGTCGTACAGACCAATGCCGGCGTGGGTGTCGAGATAGGCAAACGGCTGCTCCTTGCGCGACATCAGGGCGATGAGGCGGGTCAAGGTCAGGTGTTTGAAGACATCGGCGTGGTTGCCGGCGTGATAGGCGTGACGATAATTCATGGTTGCTCCTGCGCAGGGGGCGAAGTTTACCTTTTACGCAGGCAAAGGTGCAGGGCTGCGCGTCAGGTGGCGCTTATGCCGCAAACACAGGGGCGCTGCCGAAAATAGTCTAATTGGCGGTGCGAAAGCGGATTTATTGTGGCGAGCAATTATCCATGGAGGTCATAACAACTCATGAAAGACGCCACCATCGCTTTGCACCATGGCTTCAAGTCGGACCCGACTACCAAGGCCGTCGCCGTGCCGATCTACCAGAACGTCGCTTTCGAATTCGATAACGCCCAGCACGGCGCCGACCTGTTCAACCTCGACGTGCCCGGCAATATCTACACGCGCATCATGAACCCCACCAACGACGTGCTGGAGCAACGCATCGCAGCACTCGAAGGCGGCATCGCGGCCCTGGCGGTGTCGGCCGGCAGCGCGGCGATCCACTACGCGATCCAGACCCTGACCCGTGCCGGTGACAACATCGTCACCACCCCGCAGCTGTACGGTGGCACCTACACCCTGTTCGCCCACTTGCTGCCGAGCTTCGGCGTTGACGTGCGCTTCGCCCGTGACGACTCCGCCGAAGCCATCGCCGAGCTGATCGATGACAACACCAAACTGGTGTACTGCGAGAGCATCGGCAACCCGGCAGGCAATATCATCGATATCGAAGCCCTGGCCAACGTCGCCCATGCCCGTGGCGTGCCGCTGATGGTGGACAACACCGTGGCCACGCCAATCCTGTGCAAGCCGATCCAGTTCGGCGCGGACATCGTCGTGCATTCGGTGACCAAATACGTGGGCGGCCACGGCAACTCGCTGGGTGGCGTGATCGTCGACAGCGGCACCTTTCCCTGGACCCAGTACCCGGAGAAATTCCCCGGCCTCAACCAGCCGGAGCCGGCCTATCACGGTGTGGTCTACACCGAAAAATTCGGCCCGGCGGCGTTCATCGCCCGCGCCCGTACCGTGCCGCTGCGCAACACCGGCGCGGCCCTGGCGCCGATGAATGCATTCCTGCTGCTGCAAGGCCTGGAAACCCTGGCCCTGCGCATGGAGCGCCACACCGAAAACGCCTTGAAGATTGCCCACTTCCTGCAAGACCACGCACTGGTGGAGTGGGTCAGCTACGCCGGCCTGCCGGATCACCCCCACCATCACCTGGCGCAGAAATACATGCAGGGCAAACCGTCGGCGATTCTGTCCTTCGGCCTGAAGGGTGGTTATGAGGCAGGCGTGCGTTTCTACGATTCGCTGCAGATCTTCAAGCGCCTGGTGAACATTGGCGATGCCAAGTCCCTGGCCTGCCACCCGGCGTCCACCACCCATCGCCAGATGAATGAACAGGAGCAGGCGAAGGCCGGGGTGAAGCCGGAGATGATTCGCCTGTCGGTGGGCATCGAGGCCATTGAAGACCTGATCGAGGACCTGCAGCAGTCGCTGACCTCAACCCAGCTCTGAGGCCAGCCAGGCGGCCAGCGCCTGATGGCTGACATCCGGCCGGCGCACGAAGTAGGCGACCTTGTGCTTCAAGGTCGCTGGCACAAAGGCGCTGTATAGGTCCGGGCGCTGTTCTTCCAGCCATTGCAACAGGTTGTCCACCTGCGTAACGCTCGATTGCTCACCCAGGTGCTGGAGAACATGCGGCGGCACTTGCCACCATGGGCCGGGCTTTGCCGCTCCCGCTGCCGTAACCGCTACCTCATGCTGGCGACCATTGATCCAGTAGCGACTGAACACCGGGAGCAACTCCTTTGCCTGTGGCCCCAGCGCCTGCAACACAGGCAGGACATAAGCACCGTCCCAGAAGCGAAAGAACACCGCCGGCCCTTCCGGCAACAGTACCTTGGTCAGGCTGCGCAGATGCTCGACGACGGTGTGCAAGGAACAGGACGACACCGCCAGCCAACCCCAGTCGATACCTTCACATTCAGCGGCCCATTTCAAAAAAGCGCTGTCGACGGCGACCACCGCGACGTAGGGCATGACCTCCTCCCACGCTGCATACTCGCTACCCGCCCAGATGGGGCTAAGTGCACGTCCGTCGGTACGCCGCCACGCATCGAGCGGCTTGCAGTCGCTGGCATTGCCCATCACCACAAACAACTGCTCGCCCGCCTGCAACGGCGCAGCCTCAAGCCACTGCCCGGGAGAAATCATGGCGCACCCGCGGGCAGTGATGTATTGCGATGCAGGGGCGTATTGCACACGCCATTCCTGCAGCGCTCGCACTCTTCGCAAAAGGGTGCGCTGCGCTTCAGGCTTAACACCTGGACGGCACTCAACGGTGCAGGTATTACCGCCAGCAACTTTTCCTGCAGCCCCGGCGTCAGCGGCGCTCCCGCCGGTGCCGGGGCGCCGCCAAGCTGGATTTGCGTGCTGCTGAAAATCCCGCCCGCCGAAACGTTGATCCACTGCCCACCGGCCTGGAGGGTCACGCTGGCACCCGCATCAATAACGACGTTTTTCCCGGCACCGATGTGAATGGTCAACCCGGCACGTACCTGCTGGGAGCCCGCGACCATCAGGTGATCGTCCTGCTTGAGTTCGGTCAGGCGGTTGCCGTGGGTGGTGCGCTGTTCTTCGCCCTGAAGCTCGTGACGATCAAGGCCTTTGACGATCACGTCGCGCTGGTTGTCGACCTGCACGTGCTGGTCGTGCAGTACATGCTGGGTCCAGTTGCGCTGGGCGCGCAGGTAGATTTCCTCGGCACCCTTGCGGTCCTCGATGCGCAGCTCGTTGTAGCCACCGCCGCCGGGGCTGGTCTGGCTACGGAAGATGCTGCGGGTCTTGTCGGCTGGCAGGTCCAGCGGCACCGGCGTGGCGGCATTGGCCAGGCAACCGACCACCAGCGGCGTGTCGGCGTCGCCGTCGACGAAACCCACCAGCACCTCCATGCCTACCCGCGGGATCAACACCGAGCCGTAGTGCTCATGGGCCCAGCCACTGGCCACCCGCAGCCAGCAACTGGAATGTTCGTCGTGCTCCCCGGCGCGATCCCAGGCCATCTGCACCTTGACCCGGCCATACTCGTCACAATGGATCTCGCTGCCTGCCGGCCCTGTAACCACGGCGTTTTGATAGCCAGACACCGGCGGTCGCGATACCAGCAGCGGTGTTCGAAACGGCACCTCCCATGGCGTTACGACAAAGTGATTGCTGTAGCCCTGAGCCGATTCATCACCTGAGGCGTCGATGGTCGACTCCTCCAGCACCTGAGGCTGGCGCCCTGCATGCGTCACCTGGGTGACCAGCCACAAATCATTCCATTCCTGGCGAGGATGCCCTCCCATCCTCAGGAACTGCCCGCTGACCAGGGACGGCTGGTCGCTATGGCCACTGGCCTGGCGAAAGTCACCGCGATGGCGCTCCAACCTACGTTGCGCCAGGTATTTACCATGAGCGCGATCCGTAAAATTCCCGGGATAACACTGTTCCTCCAGCATGGGACGCTGGCCGCCGGACGCCGTGCTTTCCAAGCTCAGGCGTGGCTTTCTGAAGTCGTAGTCCCGCAGATTCACATCGGTGGTACGGGTCTTCAACCCCAGGGTAAAACGCTTGATCACCGGCGTGTCGGCAACCATCCCCGAACCCGCCGCGTATTGAGTGGCTTGCTCAGGCTGGGCGAACACGCTCTGGTCATCGCCGAACACCAAAAGGTGGCGCTCGGGGTGATGCTGGAAGTGGTAGTGAATGCCCGACTCGGCGCACAAGCGCTGGATGAACGCCAGATCGGTTTCGCCAAACTGAACGCAGTACTCACGCTCGGGGTACACCCCGCTCAGTTGAAACGAGAAGGCATCCGCCTGGATACCCTGCCCTTCCAGCACCAGTGCAATGATCTGCGGCACCGTCCGGTTCTGGAAAATCCGCTGGTGAGCGCTGTGCTCAAGATAAGCCAACTGCGGAACCAGCGTGATCTGATAACGCGTCAGGCGCTTGCCCGAGTCGCCTTGCGCCACCCGATAGACCTGGCCATGAATACCATGGCCATGCGCATCAAACCCCAGGAACGCCTGGCGATGCATCAAGCTTTCCAGGTCAAGGTCGGGTTGCTCGCTGACCAGTTCAAGGTCAAAACGATAGGGCAGGCTGACGAATTCATCGCCCGTGAACTCACGTACCTTGAGATCACTGGGCACACCGTCGAGGGTCAGGCTAAAGGCACTTTGATTGGCAGGAGCGAACATCTGGTGTTTCTCTGCGAGTAGTGGGTGGCCGATTCTGCACCAGCTGTTTGCCGAGCTGAGTGCGCTGCAGGCAAATCAGTAAATCCCTACATCGCAGGCGCTTTAATCTTCATGTATCAGGCATCGAAGCCCTACCACCAGCGTGCTAGCGTATTCGTCCCCCGTCGCCCCATGACAATGGAAAAAACATGGCCACCCGCTACGCAAAAATCGTCCTGACCCTTGCCCTGGCAGCCTTCGCCACACTCGTGGCCTTCAGCAACATCACCGACTACGGCTCCAACTTTGCCTTCGTCAAACATGTGCTGAGCATGGACACCACCTTCCCCGGCAACGCCGCGATGTATCGCGCCATCACCACCCCATGGCTGTGGCACGGTGCATATTGGCTGATCATCGCCGGTGAAGCCCTGACGGCCGTGCTGCTGGCGCGTGGAGCGCTGGCCTTGTGGCGGGCTCGTCGTGCCACAGGTATCGACTTCAATCGCGCCAAGAAAAGCGCAATCGTCGGGCTGACCCTGGGTTTCGTGGTGTGGTTCTTCGGCTTTATGGTGATCGGCGGCGAGTGGTTCCTGATGTGGCAATCCCATCAGTGGAACGGCCAGGAAGCGGCGTTCAAGTTCTATATGGCGATCCTGGGTGTGCTGATTTTTCTCAACCAGCCGGACACTGACCACGACTGAAAAACCACGAATTCAAAATCGGTGGATGCCCTTTCACAAACTACTGTCAGATAGCTGACGGTAGTTTGTAGCCCTTTTCCCAAAGTATAAAAACCGCCTCACATTCAACGCTCACAGCCACCAGGCGAGCCCTTAAATTGGCCGTTTACTTCAGTGATCATCTGAATCTGTGAAAACAACACTGCGAGATCTGGAAGGCAAAAAAACGGCCCGTCATCCAAAAGATGCGGGCCGTTTTCACTTCAGCGGGCATTCAAGCCCCCGCCGATTACTTGTTGAGGTTGTAATCCGCCTCGGCTGCGTCAAACCGCTGAAGCATGCCAGCCGTCGGAGCGCCCAGCTTGCTCACGAAGTAGATCGCCAGGCTGGCGAAGATGAAGCCCGGGATGATTTCGTACAGGCCAAACAGGCTGAAGTGCTTCCACACGATCACGGTGATCGCACCCACCAGGATGCCGGCCAATGCGCCATTACGCGTCATGCCTTTCCACAGTACGGAGATCAGTACCACAGGACCGAACGCAGCACCGAAACCGGCCCAGGCGTAGCTCACCAGGCCCAGTACGCGGTTTTCCGGGTTGGCGGCCATGGCGATGGCAATCAGCGCCACCAACAGCACCATGGCGCGACCGACCCATACCAGCTCGACCTGGGAGGCGTTTTTACGCAGGAAGGTTTTGTAGAAGTCTTCGGTGAGGGCACTGGAGCACACCAGCAACTGGCAGCTCAGGGTGCTCATTACCGCCGCCAGGATGGCCGACAGCAGCACACCGGCAATCCATGGGTTGAAGAGCAGCTTGGCCAGCTCGATGAACACACGCTCGTGGTTCTCGGTCACGGGACCGGCGACTTCCGGGTGCGCCGAGAAGTAGGCGATACCGAAGAAGCCCACCGCCACGGTGCCGCCCAGGCACAGGATCATCCAGGTCATGGAGATGCGACGTGCGTTGGCAATAGATTTCACCGAATCCGCCGCCATGAAACGCGCGAGGATGTGCGGCTGGCCGAAGTAACCCAGGCCCCAGCCCATCAGCGAAATGATGCCGATGAAGGTGGTGTTTTTCAGCATGTTGAAGTTGTCAGGGTTCTGCGCTTCGATCGCCAGGAAGGTGGTGTCGACGCCACCGGTGGCCAGCAGCACGATGATCGGGGTCAACAACAAGGCGAAGATCATCAGCGTGGCTTGCACTGTGTCGGTCCAGCTCACGGCCAGGAAACCACCGACGAAGGTGTAGGCAATGGTCGCGGCAGCACCGGCCCACAGCGCGGTCTCGTAGGACATGCCGAAGGTGCTTTCAAACAGACGGGCGCCAGCCACGATGCCGGAAGCGCAGTAGATGGTGAAGAACACCAGGATCACCACCGCAGAGATGATTCGCAGCAGGCCGCTTTTATCTTCGAAACGGCTGGAGAAGTAATCCGGCAGGGTCAGGGCGTCGCCGTTGTGCTCGGTCTGCACCCGCAGGCGGCCGGCTACAAACAGCCAGTTCAGGTAGGCACCGACGATCAGGCCGATGGCAATCCAGCTTTCCGACAGGCCAGACATGTAGATCGCGCCGGGCAAGCCCATCAGCAACCAGCCGCTCATGTCCGAGGCACCGGCCGAAAGCGCGGTAACCACGCTGCCGAGGCTGCGACCGCCGAGGATGTAGTCGGAAAGGTTGTTGGTGGAGCGATAGGCCATAAAGCCGATCAGCACCATGGCAGCGATATAGATCACAAATGTGATCAGGGTAGGATTACTTACGCTCATTGAGTTACGCCCTGGCTTTGTTTTTATGTAGCGGCGGTCTGTCCGGACGGCCATCCACTTTGCTAGTGGATAGACGAAGCCTGGCGCCGCGCATTTATGACTGACGTTTCCCCAGGAAAGCCATCAGCCGATGAACCGTCAGTAAGAGGTTGCACCTTGGGCGCGAATGCTATTCAACAAAGCAAATAAGGTGCAACCAGTTTCTTGAGAATAAGTTGCACCTCGATGTTTTTTGTGGAAAACACCGTGTTTTTGCTCCTTTTCGGAGCAAGAGCAGCCGAAGTCAGAAGCAAATGCACCAAGGCGCAGCCGATTCGGCTGCGGCGATAATTTTTCCCGATCAGCATCAAAAAATTCATGGATAAAAAGGGTTGCACCCGGTTGCACCTCTCTCGGCGCAAAGCTAATCTTGCCGCCAGCTGATGCCACGCAGTAGTGGCACCCATGAGGATAAAAAGATGGCTACGACCACCCTTGGGGTCAAACTTGACGACCCGACCCGCGAGCGCCTGAAGGCGGCCGCGACCTCCATTGATCGCACGCCGCACTGGCTGATCAAGCAGGCGATTTTCAATTACCTGGAGAAACTCGAGGGTGGTGCAACCCTGGCCGAGCTCAACGGCCTGGGCAGCAAGGACGCGGAAGAAGCCGGCGAGGTCCAGACCGACCACGCCCACCAGTGCTTCCTGGAATTTGCCGAAAGCATCCTGCCGCAATCCGTACTGCGCGCCTCGATCACCGCCGCCTACCGTCGCCCGGAGCCGGAAGTGGTGCCGATGCTGATCGAGCAGGCTCGCTTGCCCGCGGCAATGGCCGAGGCCACCAACAAGCTCGCCTCTTCGATCGCCGAGAAACTGCGCAATCAGAAAAGCGCCGGCGGCCGTGCAGGCATCGTCCAGGGCCTGCTGCAAGAATTTTCCCTGTCGTCCCAGGAAGGCGTAGCGCTGATGTGCCTCGCCGAAGCGCTGCTGCGCATCCCGGACAAGGGCACCCGCGACGCACTGATCCGCGACAAGATCAGCACCGGCAACTGGCACCCGCACCTGGGCAACAGCCCGTCGCTGTTCGTCAACGCCGCCACCTGGGGCCTGTTGCTGACCGGCAAACTGGTCGCGACCCACAACGAAGCCGGCCTGACCTCGTCCCTGAGCCGCATCATCGGCAAGAGCGGCGAGCCGATGATCCGCAAGGGCGTCGACATGGCCATGCGCCTGATGGGCGAGCAGTTCGTCACCGGCGAAACCATCGCCGAAGCCCTGGCCAATGCGAGCAAGTTCGAAGCCAAGGGCTTCCGCTATTCCTACGACATGCTCGGTGAAGCCGCACTTACCGAACATGACGCCCAGAAATACCTGGCCTCGTACGAACAAGCCATCCACTCGATCGGCAAGGCGTCCCACGGTCGCGGGATTTATGAAGGCCCGGGCATTTCCATCAAGCTCTCGGCCCTGCACCCGCGTTACAGCCGTGCGCAGTACGAGCGCGTGATGGACGAGCTGTACCCGCGCCTGCTGTCGCTGACCCTGCTGGCCAAGCAATACGACATCGGTTTGAACATCGACGCCGAAGAAGCCGATCGCCTGGAGCTGTCCCTCGACCTGCTGGAACGACTGTGCTTCGAGCCGCAACTGACGGGCTGGAACGGTATCGGTTTTGTGATCCAGGCTTACCAGAAGCGTTGCCCGTATGTGATCGACTACGTGATCGACCTGGCACGCCGCAGCCGCCACCGCCTGATGATCCGCCTGGTAAAAGGCGCGTACTGGGACAGCGAAATCAAGCGCGCCCAGGTCGAAGGCCTGGAAGGCTATCCGGTGTACACCCGCAAGGTGTACACCGACGTTTCCTACATTGCCTGCGCACGCAAACTGCTTTCGGTACCGGAAGTTATCTACCCGCAGTTCGCCACCCACAACGCTCACACCTTGTCGGCGATTTACCATATTGCCGGTCAGAACTATTACCCCGGCCAGTACGAGTTCCAATGCCTGCACGGCATGGGCGAGCCTCTGTACGAGCAGGTTGTAGGCAAGGTCTCCGAAGGCAAGCTGAACCGTCCGTGCCGCGTGTACGCACCCGTCGGCACCCACGAAACACTGCTGGCTTACCTGGTGCGTCGCCTGCTGGAAAACGGCGCCAACACCTCGTTTGTCAACCGTATTGCCGACCAATCCATCTCGATCCAGGAGCTGGTGGCCGATCCAGTGGCCAGCATCGAGCAGATGGCGACGCTGGAAGGCGGCTTCGGCCTGCCGCACCCGCGTATCCCGCTGCCGCGTGACCTGTATGGTGCCGAGCGCGCCAACTCCGCCGGTATCGACCTGGCCAACGAACACCGCCTGGCGTCGCTGTCCTGCGCCTTGCTGGCTACCGCGCATAACAACTGGAAAGCCGCGCCGATGCTCGGTTGCGCTTCCAGCAATGAAGCCGCTGTGCCGGTGCTGAACCCCTCTGACCTGCGTGACGTCGTCGGCCACGTACAGGAAGCAACTGTCGAAGACGTCGACAACGCCATCCAGTGCGCCCTGAACGCTGCGCCAATCTGGCAGGCCACCCCGCCCGCCGAACGCGCCGCGATCCTGGAACGTGCCGCCGACCTGATGGAAGGCGAGATCCAGCCGCTGATGGGCCTGCTGGCCCGCGAAGCCGGCAAGACCTTCGCCAACGCCATCGCCGAAGTGCGTGAAGCCGTGGACTTCCTGCGTTACTACGCGGTGCAGGCTCGCAACGATTTCACCAACGACGCTCACCGCCCGCTGGGCCCGGTGGTGTGCATCAGCCCGTGGAACTTCCCGCTGGCGATCTTCAGTGGCCAGGTCGCCGCTGCACTGGCCGCCGGCAACCCGGTACTGGCCAAGCCTGCCGAACAAACGCCGCTGGTGGCCGCACAAGCCGTGCGCCTGCTGCTGGAAGCCGGGATTCCGGAAGGCGTGCTGCAACTGCTGCCGGGCCAGGGCGAAACCGTCGGTGCGCGCCTGGTGGGTGATGATCGCGTCAAGGGCGTGATGTTCACCGGTTCCACCGAGGTTGCGCGCTTGCTGCAACGCAGTGTCGCCGGCCGTCTGGATGCACAGGGTCGTCCGATTCCGCTGATCGCCGAAACCGGTGGCCAGAACGCAATGATCGTCGACTCCTCGGCGCTCACCGAACAAGTGGTGATCGACGTAGTGTCCTCGGCCTTCGACAGTGCCGGCCAACGTTGCTCGGCCCTGCGCGTACTGTGCTTGCAGGAAGATTCCGCTGACCGCGTCATCGAAATGCTTAAAGGTGCCATGGCTGAATGCCGCCTCGGCAACCCGGAGCGCCTGTCGGTGGATATCGGCCCGGTGATCGACGCCGAAGCCAAGGCTGGCATCGAGAAACATATCCAGGCCATGCGCGACAAAGGCCGCAACGTTTACCAGGTCGCGATTGCCGATAGCGAAGAGATCAAGCGCGGCACGTTCGTGATGCCAACCCTGATCGAACTGGAAAGCTTCGACGAACTGCAACGGGAGATCTTCGGCCCGGTGCTGCACGTGGTGCGCTACAAGCGCAAAGAGATCGACCAGCTTATCGGCCAGATCAATGCCTCCGGCTATGGCCTGACCCTGGGCGTGCACACCCGCATCGACGAGACCATCGCCAAGGTGATCGACAACGTCCATGCCGGTAACGTCTACGTTAACCGCAACATCGTGGGTGCCGTGGTCGGTGTGCAGCCGTTCGGTGGCGAAGGCTTGTCGGGCACTGGCCCGAAAGCTGGCGGCCCGCTGTATCTGTACCGTCTGCTGTCGACCCGTCCTACGGACGCCATCGAGCAATCCTTCGTCCGTGGTGATGCACTGGCCGCACCGGATGTTCGCCTGCGGGATGCCATGAGCAAGCCGCTGACCGCCCTGAAAGCCTGGGCCGACAGCAGCAAGCTCAGCGACTTGAGCGCCCTGTGCGTGCAGTTCGCCGCGCAATCCCAAAGCGGTATCACCCGCCAACTGGC
Source organism: Pseudomonas sp. IPO3774 (assembly GCF_013386835.1). Classification (NCBI taxonomy): domain Bacteria; kingdom Pseudomonadati; phylum Pseudomonadota; class Gammaproteobacteria; order Pseudomonadales; family Pseudomonadaceae; genus Pseudomonas; species Pseudomonas sp. IPO3774. The sequence goes on along the minus strand of NZ_JACAQY010000034.1, from coordinate 102,600 downwards.
CGGCCCGACCGGCGAGCGCAACAGCTATGCCATCCTGCCCCGCGAGCACGTGTTGTGCCTGGCGGAAGTGGAAGGCGACCTGCTGACGCAACTGGCGGCCGTGCTGGCAGTCGGCGGCTCGGCGGTATGGCCGGAAACTGAATTGACCAAGGCCGTGTTCGCACGCTTGCCGAAGGATATTCAGGCGAAGATCACGCGGGTGGCTGACTGGACCAAGGATGAAACCGTGTTTGATGCCGTGCTGCATCACGGCGATTCCGACCAACTGCGCGGGGTTTGCCAGCAAGTGGCCAAGCGTGGCGGGGCGATTGTCGGGGTTCACGGTTTGTCTTCGGGCGAAACCGGGATTGCCCTGGAGCGCCTGGTGATCGAGCGGGCGCTGAGCGTCAACACTGCTGCTGCGGGTGGTAACGCCAGCCTGATGACCATCGGCTAACTGACGAAACGCGGTCAAAATGTGGGAGCGGGCTTGCTCGCGAATGCGCAGTGTCAGTCGCCAGATGTACTGACTGATCCACCGCATTCGCGAGCAAGCCCGCTCCCACACTGACCGTGTTTGCAACTCACCGCTGTTGTTTTGCCCCTCCATCACCCAGATCAATCTTGCTATCCAGCCTCTATTTGCGCACTTAGACTCAGGCCCATTCCCACACAGGTAAGCCGCCATGTCCGAGACGCTGCTCAGTTCCCGCAATCTGGCTTTCGAGCTGTACGAAGTCCTCGATGCCGAGGGCCTGACCCAGCGCGAGCGGTTTGCCGAACACAACCGTGAAACCTTCGACGCCGCCATCGGCACCGCCCGCAGCATTGCCGAGAAGTTCTTCGCCCCGCATAACCGCAAGGGCGACGAGAACGAGCCCCGCTACGAAAACGGTCAGGCGATTCTGATTCCCGAGGTGAAACCGGCGGTAGATGCCTTCCTCGAAGCCGGTTTTCTCAACGCCGCCCGCAGTTTCGAAGCCGGTGGCATGCAACTGCCCACCCTGCTCTCCCAGGCGTGTTTCGCCCACTTCCAGTCGGCCAACGCCGCATCCACGTCCTACCCGTTCCTGACCATGGGCGCCGCCAACCTGATCGAGAGCTTCGGCACCGAGGAGCAGAAGCAACGCTTCCTGCAACCGATGATCGAAGGCCGCTTCTTTGGCACCATGGCGCTGACCGAGCCCCATGCGGGCTCATCGCTGTCGGATATTCGTACCCGCGCAGAGCCGGCGGCTGATGGCAGCTATCGCCTCAAGGGCAACAAGATCTTCATCTCCGGCGGCGATCACCCGCTGTCGGAAAACATCGTGCACATGGTTCTGGCCAAGCTGCCGGACGCACCTGCCGGGGTGAAGGGCATTTCGCTGTTTATCGTGCCCAAGTTCCTGGTCAACGACGACGACAGCCTGGGCAAGCGCAACGATGTGCTGCTGGCCGGGCTGTTTCACAAGATGGGCTGGCGTGGCACCACCTCGACCGCGTTGAATTTCGGCGATAACGGCGAGTGCGTCGGCTACCTGGTGGGCCAGCCGCACCAGGGCCTGAGTTGCATGTTCCAGATGATGAACGAAGCGCGGATCGGCGTGGGCATGGGCGCGGTGATGCTGGGTTACGCCGGCTACCTGTACTCCCTGGAATATGCCCGTGAACGTCCCCAAGGCCGCTTGCCCGACAGCAAGGATCCCAACACCGCGCCGGTGTCGATCATCCAGCACGCCGATATCAAACGCATGCTGTTGACCCAAAAAGCCTACGTGGAAGGCGCCTTCGACCTTGGCTTGTACGCCGCGCGCCTGTTCGACGACACCACCACCCTGGAAACCGAAGCTGCGCGCAAACAGGCCCACGAACTGCTGGACCTGCTGACGCCGATCGTCAAATCCTGGCCATCGGAGTTTTGCCTGAAGGCCAACGAACTGGCGATCCAGATCCTCGGCGGCCACGGCTACACCCGCGAATACCCGGTGGAACAGTACTACCGCGACAACCGCCTGAACCCGATCCATGAAGGCACCCACGGCATTCAGTCGCTGGACTTGCTCGGGCGCAAACTGGCGCAGAACGGCGGTGCGGGCTTGAAGCAACTGATCCGCCTGATCGCCGAGACCGGCGCACGGGCACAGGAGTATCCGTCGCTGAATGCCTTGCGGGAACCGCTGGAACAACTGGTGGCGCGCCTGCAAGAGGTCACCCTCGGCCTGCTGACGGATCTCGCCCAGGGCAAGGTCAACAGCAGCCTGGCGAATTCGGCGCTGTATCTGAAGGTGTTCGGGCATACGGTGATTGGCTGGCGCTGGCTGGAACAGGCAATTCGCGCCGAGGAAGGGCTGGCCAGGGGCAATGCTGCCGATGTCGCCTTCTATAAGGGCAAGCTCCAGGCCGCCCGGTACTTCCTGACGTGGGAAATACCGGGCTGCCATCATGAACTGGCGATTCTCGAGGCACGCGATGACACGTGCCTGGGGATGCAGGATGAGTGGTTCTAAGGCGTTCCGATTGCCTTGGAAATCACCTCGACCGTGGCGCTGACTTGCTCTTGGTAACGGTCGAGTTCCTGCTGGTGGTGCTTTTGCATTTCGATCTGCTCGGCGCACAGGTTCAGCGCCGCCAGCACCAATAGCTTGTCACCGATCAACGTCGGGTACTTTTTCTTGGTGGTGGCCAGGGATGCCTTGAGCATCGTCACGGCGCTCATCAGGGTGTTGTCTTCCCCTTCCGGTGCCTTGATCGAGTAATCCTCACCGAGAATCGAAACGACCTTTATCCCTTCATTCATGCGCTGACAGGACCTGCGCTCACACGCTCAACCAACGCCTGGATACGGGCAGCGGTGGCGCCCTGCTTTTCTTCCTGTTCCATCAGGTTCAGCTGCAAGCTGTCGTTTTCATCCTTGGCGCGAGCCAGTTCGGCCTTGAGGGATTCGTTGGTGCCCAGCAGATCCTGGTTCTGCTGTACCAGGTCGCTGACCAGTTGTTCCAATTGGCTGAGGGATGCTTCTAACATTTTGATTTCTCGGGCTTTTTCAAAGGGCGGTGACGATAAAGAAAATTCACCTCGGATGCCAGGGTTATCCCTGGCGCGGGGCCTTGATTTTACAGGGCAGGCCACGCTTTCGAGCCTTAGTGACTGCATTTATGGCATCTGGTTCCTGAATCCCGTCGGCCCGCCCCGATCTGCGACAAAAGCGCGCACCCCCTCAAGACTTTAGTCGTATGACCGATAGGTCATGGACACCCCGCTCAAACCCCGCATGGATCGCGCTTCTCCCCAGGATCACAACATGTCTCTTCGTAATATGAATATCGCGCCGCGGGCCTTTCTCGGCTTCGCGTTGATTGGCGCGCTGATGTTGTTTCTCGGTGTGTTCGCCCTGAACCAGATGAGCAAGATCCGTGCGGCGACGGAAGACATCACCCTTAGCAGCGTGCCGAGCATTCGCGCCCTGGACGAGTTCACTCAACTGACCCTGCGCCTGCGGGTGCTGTCGTATCGCCTGCTGACCAACCGCGAGCCTGACGTCCAGCAAAAGACCCTTGAGTCTTTTGACGTGCGCAATCAGCAGATTCGTACGGCCCAGGCGGTCTACGAGAAGTTGATCGACAGCAGCGAAGAACGTGCTGCCTACGATGAATACGTGCGTCTGCTGGCCCAGTACCATCAGATTGAAGAGCGCATGAAGAGCCTGTCACGGGCCAATCAGGTGGAAGAACTGCGCACGCTGCTGAATACCGAGCTGCTGAACAACTCGGATCAGGTCAACGCCGTACTGAACCGCCTGCTGGACATCAACAACAAGATGGCGCTGGCCACCAACCAGCAAGCTGCCGACCAGTACGACATGGCGTTTGAGCTGGTGGTGATCCTGCTGATCCTCGCCACGGCGCTGACCATGCTGTTCGCCTGGTTGCTGACCCGCAGCATCACCCTGCCGATCGCCCAGGCCCTGGATGCCGCCGAGGAAATCGCCGAAGGCAACCTGACGCGCCCGATCAAGGTGGAAGGCAACGACGAAGCCGGCCGACTACTGTTGGCAATGGCCAAGATGCAGGACAAATTGAAGGACACCTTGCAGCGCATTTCCGGCTCGGCCACCCAATTGGCCTCCGCCGCGGAAGAGCTGAATGCCGTGACCGACGAAAGCGCCCGTGGCCTGACCCAGCAAAACAACGAAATCGAACAGGCCGCCACGGCGGTGAACGAGATGACCAGCGCGGTTGAAGAAGTGGCCCGCAACGCGGTCAGCACTTCCGAAGCCTCGAAGAACGCCACGTCGTCTGCGGGCGATGGACGTGATTTGGTGCAGGAAACCGTCAGCGCCATTGAACGCATGAGCAGCGACGTGCAAGCCACTGCCACCTTGATCGGCAACCTGGCGGAAGAGTCCCGGGACATCGGCAAGGTGCTGGACGTGATTCGTGGTTTGGCTGACCAGACCAACCTGCTGGCCCTGAACGCCGCGATTGAAGCGGCGCGTGCCGGTGAAGCCGGGCGTGGTTTTGCGGTGGTGGCGGATGAGGTGCGGGCCCTGGCCCATCGCACCCAGCAGTCCACCAGCGAAATCGAGCGGATGATCGGCAGCATTCAGGCCGGTACCGAGCATGCAGTGGATTCGATGCGCAACAGCACCGAGCGGGCGGAATCGACGTTGAACATCGCCAAGGGTGCGGGGATGTCGCTGGACACCATCAACACTGCCATCGTTGAAATCAACGAGCGCAACCTGGTGATCGCCAGTGCCGCTGAAGAGCAGGCGCAGGTGGCGCGGGAAGTGGATCGTAACCTGGTGAATATTCGTGACTTGTCGGTGCAGTCGGCGACCGGCGCCAGCCAGACCAGTGCGGCGAGCAGTGAGCTGTCGCGGTTGGCGGTGGATTTGAACGGGATGGTGGGGCGGTTCAGGCTTTAACGGATACCGCAGGGCTAAAAATGTGGGAGCGGGCTTGCTCGCGAATGCGGTGGATCAGCTACGCATAACGCGACTGACACACCGCTTTCGCGAGCAAGCCCGCTCCCACATTGAATATGCGCCAGCCATTCAAAACCTTTTTGACAGCACAGCAATTCAACAGGTTAGAATCGCTGGCACGCAGACTGCATGGTCAGTTTGCGCCTCGTCTTTCCTGCTCATGGAGTACTGCCTTTGAATGCGACGACCATCAACAGCCTGTTCTTGATCGGCGCGTTGCTGGTAGGTGCGAGCATTCTGGTGAGTTCTCTTTCGTCCCGCCTGGGGATTCCGATCCTGGTGATCATCCTGGCCGTGGGCATGATCGCCGGCGTCGACGGCGGCGGCATCATCTTCGACAACTACCCGACTGCCTACCTCGTGGGCAACCTCGCCCTGGCCGTGATCCTGCTCGACGGCGGACTGCGAACGCGGGTAGCCAGTTTCCGTGTAGCCCTCTGGCCTGCGTTGTCCCTGGCGACGGTCGGGGTGCTGATCACCACCGGCCTCACCGGCATGGCAGCCGCCTGGCTGTTCAACCTCAACATCATTCAAGGCCTGCTGATCGGCGCCATCGTCGGCTCCACGGACGCCGCAGCGGTGTTCTCGCTGCTGGGCGGCAAAGGCCTGAACGAACGGGTCACCGCCAGCCTGGAAATCGAATCCGGCAGCAACGACCCGATGGCGGTGTTCCTCACCGTCACCCTGATCGACATGCTCGCCAGCGGCCAGACCGGCCTGCACTGGAGCCTGCTGGGCCACCTGATCCGCGAGTTCGGCATCGGCGGCATCATCGGCCTGGGCGGCGGCTGGTTGATGCTGCAGATGGTCAACCGGATCAACCTGGCCAACGGCCTGTACCCGATCCTGGTGATTTCCGGCGGCCTTTTCGTGTTCGCCCTGACCAACGCCCTGCACGGCAGCGGCTTCCTCGCCGTTTACCTGTGCGGCCTGGTGATCGGCAACCGCCCGGTGCGCAGCCGGCACGGCATTTTGCATATGCTCGACGGCATGGCCTGGCTGGCACAGATCGGCATGTTCCTGGTGCTGGGCCTGCTGGTCACGCCCCATGATTTGCTGCCCATCGCGTTGCCGGCCCTGGGCCTGGCGCTGTGGATGATTCTCTTCGCACGGCCGCTGTCGGTGATTGTCGGCCTGCTGCCGTTCAAGGCCTTCCATGGCCGAGAGAAAGCCTTTATCGCCTGGGTCGGCCTGCGCGGTGCGGTACCGATCATTCTGGCGGTGTTCCCGCTGATGGCCGGCCTGCCCCACGCGCAGCTGTACTTCAACCTGGCGTTCTTTATCGTGCTGGTGTCGTTGCTGGTGCAGGGTACGAGCCTGCCGTGGGTCGCCAAACTGTTGAAAGTGACGGTACCGCCAGAGCCGGCGCCGATTTCCCGGGCGGCCCTGGAAGTGCACGTCACCAGCGAGTGGGAGCTGTTCGTCTACCGCCTGGGTGCCGAGAAATGGTGCATCGGCGCCGCCCTGCGGGAGCTGAAAATGCCCGAAGGCACGCGGATCGCCGCGCTGTTTCGTGGCCAGCAACTGCTCCATCCGTCGGGTAGTACGGTGCTCGAAGTCGACGATCTGCTGTGCGTAATCGGCCATGAACACAACTTGCCGGCCCTCGGCAAACTGTTCAGCCAGGCACCACAACGGGGCCTCGACCTGCGCTTCTTCGGTGACTTCGTCCTGGAAGGCGACGCCCAGCTGGGCGCGGTTTCGGCCCTGTACGGGCTCAAGCTCGAGGGCATCGACCCGGACATGCCACTGAGTCGTTTCATCACCCAGAAAGTCGGCGGTGCGCCCGTGGTCGGCGACCAGGTGGAATGGAACAACACCATTTGGACCGTCGCGGTCATGGACGGGAACAAGATCGGCAAAGTCGGCGTCAGATTCCCCGAAGGAAGTCGCCCGGGCCCCGGACTCTTCCTCTAAACTGCGGGGCGACGGCGCGCCAGTCGATGTCGGGACGCCCCCTATTTTTCACCTTGCTCGACCGGTCTCTATGACAACCCTGCGCACTTTTCTCGCCACTGCCCTGCTGGGCCTGACTCTCTGCGTCGGCACCGTACACGCGGCCGACCCGCCCAGCATCGATTCCGTCCAGCAAACCCTGGACAAGCTGCCGGACCGCAAACTGCCCGACGCCGACATGAAGGCGCTGCAAAGCATCCTGCAGCAAACGCTCACCTTCCTGGGCAACCAGCAGGACTACCAGCAGCGCCTGGTGGACCTCAAGCGCCAGCTCGAAGACGCGCCGCGCCAGACCGTCGACAACCAGCGCGAACTGACCCGCCTCAAGGCCACCAAGGTGATTCCGGTCGCCCAGCGCTACGCCACCTTGCCGGTGCCGCAACTTGAACAACTGCTGGTGCAGCGCACCACCCAGCAAGGCGACCTGCAAAAGGAACTGGCCGACGCCAACAGCCTGACCATCGCGGCCCAGACCCGTCCCGAGCGCGCCCAGACCGAAATCAGCAGCAGCCAGACACGTATCCAGCAGATCAACGCGACTCTCAAGGCAGGCAAGGACAACGGCAAGACCCTCAGCGGCGACCAGCGCAACCAGCTGAATGCCGAGTTGGCCGCCCTCAACGCCCTGATTCCCCTGCGCCGCCAGGAACTGGCCGGCAACAGCCAACTGCAAGACCTGGGCAACAGCCAGCACGACCTGGTGCTGGAAAAGACCGCGCGCCTGGAGCAGGAAATCCAGGACCTGCAAACCCTGATCAACCAGAAACGCCTGGCCCAGTCCCAGGAAACCGTGACCCAGCAGTCCATCGAAGCCCAGAAGGCCGGTGGCAGCAGCCTGCTCGCCACGGAAAGCGCGGCCAACCTGAAACTGTCCGACTACCTGCTCAAAAGCACTGACCGGCTCAACGAGCTGACCCAGAAAAACCTGCAAACCAAGCAGCAACTGGACAGCGTGACCCAAAGCGACTCGGCGCTGGACGAGCAGATCAACGTGCTCAAGGGCAGCCTGCTGCTGTCCAAGATCCTCTACAAACAGAAGCAGGCCCTCCCGCGCCTGACCGTGGACCGCGACCTGGCAGATGACATCGCCAACATTCGCCTGTACCAGTTCGAGGTCAACCAGCAGCGCGAACTGATCAGCACCCCGAGCACCTACGTCGACAGCTTGCTGGCCAACCAGCCGGCCGACCAGGTGACGCCACAACTGCGGCGCACCCTGCTGGAACTGGCGATCACCCGCAGCGACCTGCTGGAGCGCTTGAGCCGGGAACTGAGCGCACTGCTCAACGAATCCATCACCCTGCAACTGAACCAGAAACAACTGCTGAGCACCGCCACCACCTTGCGGGCGACCCTCGACGAACAGATGTTCTGGATTCCCAGCAACAAGCCGCTGGATACCGAATGGCTGGAAACCGTACCGGCGCACCTGAGCAAACAGGTCAATACCCTGCCGTGGGCCTCCAGCGTCAGCGAGCTGTATGACGGCCTGACCCAGCGCCCGCTGCTGTTCCTGCCCCTGCTGTTGTTGATCGGCGCGCTGCTGTGGCGTCGCAGCTACCTGTATGCCCGGCTGAAAAAAATCCATATGGACATCGGCCACTTCAAACGCGACAGCCAGTGGCACACGCCGGTGGCGATCCTGGTGAATATCGCGCTGGCGATGCCGGTGGCCCTGGGCCTGGCACTCTGCGGCTATGCGCTGCAGATCGACGCCCGCGGGCAAAACGCCAACCTCGGCGCCGCCCTGCTGCAGATCGCCCAGGCGTGGCTGGTGTTCTACACCGCGTATCGGATCCTCGCGCCCGGCGGCGTCGCCGAGTTGCACTTCCGCTGGGAAAAACCCCAGGTCGAATTCCTCCAGGGCTGGGTACGCAAGCTCGGGCTCGTGGTACTGGCGTTGGTGGCCGTGGTGGCCATCGCCGAGCATCAGCCGGCAGCGCTGGCCGACGATGTGCTGGGCATCGGCGTGGTACTGACCTGCTACGCACTGATGGCGTGGCTGCTCGGGCGCCTGCTGCTCAACAGCCCGACTCATGAAAAAGCCTCGCTGTTTCGCAAGGCCGTGGGCCTGGTGTTTACGGCACTGCCGGTGGCGCTGTTTATCGCCGTATGTTTTGGCTACTACTACACCGCCCTCAAGCTCAGCGACCGGCTGATCAACACCTTGTACCTGCTGATGTTCTGGCTGGTGATCGAAGCCACCTTCGTACGTGGCCTGGGCGTTGCGGCACGGCGCCTGGCCTATGCGCGGGCCCTGGCCAAACGCCAGGCCGCCAAGGAAGCCGGTGAGGGTGAAGCAGTGATCGAAGAGCCGACCCTGGACATCGAACAGGTCAACGAACAGTCGATGCGCCTGATTCGCCTGGCGCTGCTGGGCGGCTTTATCGCTGCGTTGTACTGGGTGTGGTCCGACTTGATCTCGGTGTTTTCCTACCTGGACAACGTCACCCTCTACGAATACACCAGCGGCACCGGCGCCAATATCAGCATGGTGCCCATCAGCATCGGCGACTTGCTCGGCGCCCTGATCATCATCGGCATCACCTTTGCCCTGGCGCGCAACCTGCCCGGCCTGCTGGAAGTACTGGTGCTGTCCAAGCTCGACCTGGCCCAGGGCAGCGCCTACGCCACCACCACCTTGCTGTCCTATGTGATTGCCGGCGTCGGGTTTGTCTCCACCCTGTCGACCCTCGGCGTGAGCTGGGACAAGTTGCAGTGGCTGGTGGCCGCGCTGTCGGTGGGGTTGGGGTTCGGGATGCAGGAAATCTTCGCCAACTTCATCTCCGGCATCATGATCCTGTTCGAGCGCCCGGTACGGATCGGCGACACCATCACCATCGGCAACTTGTCGGGCACGGTGAGCAAGATCCGCATCCGTGCCACCACCATCACCGACTTCGACCGCAAGGACATCATTGTCCCGAACAAAACGTTCATCACCGGGCAACTGATCAACTGGTCGCTGACCGACACCATCACCCGGGTCACCCTGAAACTGGGCGTGGACTACGGCTCGGACCTGGACCTGGTGAAGGAATTGCTGCTCAAGGCCGCCGCCGAAAACCCACGCGTGTTGAAGGACCCGGCGCCCCACGTGTACTTCCTAAACTTCGGTGAAAGCACCCTCGATCACGAACTGCGCATGCATGTACGGGACCTGGGCGACCGCAACCCGGTGATCGATGAGGTCAACCGCTTCATCAACCGCGAGTTCAAGAACCACCACATCAACATCTCGTTCCGGCAGATGGAGGTTTACCTGAAGAACCTGCATGGCCAGGAATACAAGCTGGTGCCGGTGGAAGAAGAAAACCGGACCATCCTGCCGCCCGCCCAGGACCAGGACCTGCCCGAGCCGCCGCCCGCCAAACTCGACTAAACGCGCTCTCCCCAGCAGAATGGTCGGACATTCTGCTCAGGAGATGGCCGTTGAAAGCCCTCGACGAACTGACCTTCGACAACCGCTTCGCCCGCCTGGGCGACGGCTTCTCAACCCATGTGCTGCCCGAGCCCATCGACGAACCGCGTTTAGTGGTGGCGAGCGAGGCAGCCATGGCGCTGCTGGATCTCGACCCCGCCGTGGCCGAAACACCGGTATTTGCCGAGCTGTTCGGCGGGCACAAGCTGTGGGCCGAGGCCGAGCCGCGGGCGATGATCTATTCCGGGCATCAGTTTGGCTCGTACAACCCGCAACTGGGGGATGGCCGCGGATTGTTGCTGGGCGAGGTGTACAACCAGGCCGGCGAGCATTGGGACCTGCACCTCAAGGGTGCCGGGCAAACCCCGTACTCGCGCATGGGCGATGGTCGTGCGGTGTTGCGCTCGTCGATCCGGGAGTTTCTGGCGTCGGAAGCACTGCATGCGCTAGGCATTCCCAGCAGTCGTGCGCTGTGTGTGATCGGTTCCACCACGCCGGTGTGGCGCGAGAAACAGGAGCGCGCCGCCATGGTGCTGCGCCTGGCCCACAGCCACGTGCGCTTTGGGCATTTCGAATATTTCTACTACACCAAGAAGCCTGAATTGCAGAAGCAATTGGCGGAGCACGTGCTGTCCCTGCACTTCCCGGAATGCATGGAACAGCCCGAGCCGTACCTGGCGATGTTCCGCGAAATCGTCGAGCGTAATGCCGAGTTGATCGCCAAGTGGCAGGCCTATGGGTTCTGCCATGGAGTGATGAACACCGACAACATGTCGATCCTCGGCATCACCTTCGACTTCGGGCCGTTTGCATTTTTGGACGATTTCGACGCGCAGTTCGTCTGCAACCACTCCGACCATGAAGGGCGTTATTCCTTCAGCAACCAGGTGCCGATCGGGCAGTGGAACCTGAGCGCACTGGCCCAGGCGTTGACGCCGTTTATCAGCGTCGAGGCGCTGCGGGAAACGCTGGGGCTGTATCTGCCGTTGTTCCAGGCCCACTACCTGGACCTGATGCGCCGCCGACTGGGCCTCACCACCGCCGAAGATGACGACCAGAAACTGGTGGAGCGCCTGCTGCAACTGATGCAGAACAGCGGCGTCGACTACACCCTGTTCTTCCGCCGGCTGGGGGATGAATCCGCCGCATTGGCCGTGGCGCGGTTGCGCGACGATTTTGTCGACCTCAAGGGGTTTGACGGGTGGGCGGATCTGTACAAGGCGCGCGTAGAGCGCGACGCCAGCGGCACAGAAGAACAGCGACGTGAGCGGATGCATGGGGTGAATCCGCTTTATATCCTGCGCAACTATTTGGCGCAGAACGCCATCCAGGCGGCGGAGCTTGGGGATTACAGCGAAGTGCGCCGGCTGCATGAAGTGCTGACCAAACCGTTTGAAGAGCAGCCGGGGATGGAACAATACGCCCAGCGGCCGCCGGATTGGGGGAAGCATTTGGAGATTAGTTGTTCGTCGTAGGAGCGAGCCAATGTGGCGAGGGAGCAAGCTCCCTCACCACAACACGGATATATCCAGAAATAAGTATCGGACGCGCCTGACATCCCCAAATACACATCCGGCTTAGGGTTTAGCGGATGTGTAAATCAAATTTGAAACATAAAACCGTGACCCCAGGCCTTAGGGTCGTGGTGGCCAGGACGCTGGTCAGTGCGGTTGTTTTCGACGCTCTTGTTCCTCTTTCTCCGTTAATCGCTCAGGACTTGAGTGTTTCTCCGGCATTCTTTCAAGGCATGCTCGGCTTGTGCCTGATGGCTTTCGCATTCAGCCAGTTGTTTTCAACGCCGCTGGTCAACCGACTGGGAACCAGCGTCAGCCTGGCCGGTGCATCGGTGCTGATCGCGCTGCTATGTGTCGCAGTGGCGTTATCAACAAGCGCCCTCATGCTATCGATCATCTTTACTTTCATGTTCATCGCCAACGCGGTGGCAGCAACCTCTTCACGCCTTTGGCTGCGTCAACGACTCAGGCAAGCAACCTTCCAAAGCGCAACAGCTTATCTCTTGAGTGCTATTAGCGTCCTTACGGTACTAAGCCCGCCGACTCTGCTGGCGGCAGCCTCGTTTTGGGGGTGGAGATGGGTTTTTGGCGTACTCGGTTGCCTGCTTTTTATAATCGGCCTGGGACTTCTGGCCACTCATCACGGCAAGGCAACCGACCAAGGCCAACAGGCTGCAACTGAAACCCAATCTTTACTAGGGAAACACCCGAAATTCATCTGCGGTTTACTGCTTGCACTCCTGATACAGAGCGCCTTCACACAGCTGAACCTCAGCAAGGCGTTTGCCCTGCAGGGAGTTTTTCATCTCTCACCACAAGCAACAGGCATGATCCTTTCAGGTTGGGCGGCGCTGGTAGCGGCAGGTTTTTTCTTTTCAGGGAAAGCCGTCACACGATTCAGTGACGCCCAACGCCTAAATGCAGGATCCGCCTCTCAGTGCCTCGCCGCACTGTTGATGGTAGCGGCATGGCTACATGTCAATATCTACCTTTACCTGGCAGCTGCAGCAGCAACCAGTATTGCCTTCTGCATTTTGTTGCCCCTTGCGACCAGCTGGGCACTGGATATCGACGCGTCTCACCAAGCCAAAGCTTCTGCGGTTTTCGGATGCATCACTGTGGCCGGGGCAGGATTATTAACCTGGCTAGGGTCTCAATGGAATGCACCACTGCTTTTCACTCTGATGCTGGTGATTGGGGGTTGTGCTGTGGGCAACGTGTTTGCCTGCCAACTGGCACGAAAGAAGATTGCACGCTGATGGCTTGTGTTGTTCCTTGATAAACCCCGACGGCGGCTCCAAATAGAACCCATTGGCCACTTTCACGGAGCCCAGCATGTCCGACTCTCTAGTAATCCCCTGCCCCCACTGCAACGGTCTTAACCGCATCCCCAATGAACGCCTGGGCGATGCGCCGAAGTGCGGGCGCTGCAAGCAACCGGTGCTGCTGAGCAAACCCTTTGAGCTGAAACAGGGCGATTACGCCAGCCAGATCAAGGGCGACCTGCCGTTGCTGGTGGACGTGTGGGCCGAATGGTGCGGGCCGTGCAAGTCGTTTGCGCCGGTGTTTGAGCAGGCCGCCGGGCAGTTGGCCGGGAAGTGCCGATTGGCCAAGCTCGATAGCGAGGCCAATCAGCAGTTATCCGCTCAGTTGGGGATTCGCTCGATTCCCAGCCTGGTCCTGTTCAAGAATGGCCGGGAAGTGGCGCGTCAGAGCGGTGCGTTTCCGTTACCGCAGTTGATGAGCTGGCTGCGCAGTCAGGGCGTTTGAGGTAGCGGGACGCCCCGGTCCATCACCTGCCCCATCAGCAATACGCCCAATTCGCTCAACTGATGAATGGCCAACGCGACATCGCGCTGCTTGCCGGTGAGGTCGTCGGAAAGGTCGAGCAAGAGGGTGGTGACTGAGGAGAAGGTTTCGTAGGTATTGAGGATCAGGGTTTCGGTGGCTTGGCCGGGGCTGACTGTAAAAAGGTACGACGGGGGATTTGGAGTAGCTTTAAACATGGTCGACATTCCTGATTGGAGCCGCCATCTGATCGCTACTAAACGAATTAGGGTGGCAGCTGTACGCAGGTTAGTAGACCGGGAAATGTCGAAGCCGGCGCGCCCGAAGACGCCCTACGCACAGCTACCATCAAGCACAGACTCAGCGCCTGAAAGATGAAGCTTATGCACTTAACGACAAACACTCGGGCTACTAAACCCGATCACTGAGAATTCAGCGACCGAGCAACCTTAGAGACGCCCATCCAGACGCACAAGCCGGCGGATTCTGGCGTAACTGTAGGCAACGGCGCAAGACGACGATTTCCCTGTAGAAACAAAGACCAAATGTGGGAGCGGGCTTGCTCGCGAATGCGGTGAGTCAGTCAATAGAGAATTCGACTGATCCACCGCATTCGCGAGCAAGCCCGCTCCCACATGGGTGATGTGTTGCCTGCTAAATCACGCGTTTTCCAGCAAGTTATGCAATTCCACAAACTGCTGTGTCAGCTTGTGCCGTGGGTCCAGGTGGATCAGCGGCATGTTCGCCTGGTGCGATTCACGCATGCGCACCGAACTGGTGAGGTACACCGGCAGTACCGGCAACCCTTCGGCAATCAATTCATCCAGCATCTGCTGCGGCAGGCTCGCCCGGGCCTGGAACTGGTTGACCACGATGCCTTCCACTTCCAGCCCTTCGTTGTGGTCTTCCTTCAATTCTTCGATCTCGGCCAACAGGCCATACAGCGCCTGGCGGGAGAAGCTGTCGCAATCGAAGGGGATCAGCACGCGATCAGCGGCAATCAGCGCTGAAACGGCATAAAAGTTCAACGCCGGCGGCGTATCCAGGTAGATCCGGTCGTAGTCCTCGCTCAATTCATCCAGCAGCTTTCGCAGCTTGTTGATCTTGTGCTTGGCCTCGAGCTTGGGCTGCAGGTCTGCCAGTTCCGCGGTGGCGGTGATGACGTGCAGGTTGTCGAACGGGGTTTCGTAGATATCCACCTGGTTCTTCTTCGAAAACGGCCCGGAAGACAGGGTTTGCTTGAAGAAGTCGGCGATTCCCATGGGGATATCGTCGCCGGTCAGCCCGGTGAGGTACTGGGTAGAGTTAGCCTGGGCATCGAGGTCCACCAACAGGGTTCGATAGCCTTCGCTGGCGCTGACCGCCGCCAGGTTGCAGGCAATGCTGGACTTGCCAACACCGCCTTTTTGGTTGAACACCACGCGCCGCATGGAAAAACCTCCGTGTATCAATGAATGACCCGAGTGTAGAGGGCAAAAGCGCCCGTTAGCTACCTCGTTTGTTCCTGTACTACAGCATCAGAGGCTCTATCTCGCATAACAATTTCCCGTCTGTCCGACAAAGCAGGAATTGCCTGACACCTGCTGCCCTACCTGCATGATGGACAATCGGTAATTCTTTCCAGCGAATTTGTAATCATCCGTGAACAATTCTTTACCAAAGTTTGCTAGAACCCCGCAGCACCGGGATAATGCGCGCCATTCGGCGATTGCACCCTGTCCCGGTATTCGGGGCCAATGGCCGCACAAGGAAGCCCGCAGGGGCGGGATAACTTCTCAGTGATCAATTTCAACATCGCCCAATGGCGCGCCTGGGCTCCCGGGCTCGAAAGCGCGGACGACTGGCGTACCTGGTGCCGGCAGCCGATGTTGCTCGCCCGCAGCGACGCGGCACCCGACGTGTCCTTCCTGCCGGCCATGCAGCGCCGGCGCCTGAGCCGCCTGGCGCGCATGGCCTTCAGTGTGGGCTGGCCCCTGGCCGAAGGCTTGCAACAGTTGCCATTGGTGTTTGTTTCCCGTCACGGCGAAACCCCACGCACCCTCGATATTCTCAGCGACCTGGCCAACGACGAGCCCCTGTCGCCGACCCAGTTCAGCCTGTCGGTGCATAACGCGGTGATTGGCCTGTGGTCGATCCTGCGCAATGAAACCAGTGAAATGACCGCCCTCGCCGCCGCCGGCGATGGCCTGGAGCACGGCATGCTCGAAGCCGCTGCCCTGCTCAATGAAGGCGCACCGGCTGTATTGCTGATCATTACCGAGGAACAGCCCCCCGAAGCCTATGCGCGCTGGATCGAGGACGTGCCCTTCCCCTACGCCCTCGGCCTGCTGCTGACACCGGGCGACGAGTGGCAGCTGGAACTGAATACAGCCGCTGTCCAACCCACCACCAAAGCCCAGTGGCCCCACGCCCTGAACCTGCTGCGCACCCTGCTGAACGAACAGGGCGCCTGCCAACATGCCTGGAAGAACCGAGTATGGAACTGGCAACGCAAGTCCTGACCGAAAAGCCCCGGAAGGCCTACTACTGGCGCCTGTTCGCCACTGCCACCGCCTTCGCCCTGTTTGGCCTCGGCGGCCTGTGCCTGCGTGTCCTGGTGTTTCCGCTGCTCAGTTGCCTGCCGGGTGATGCCAAACAGCATCAGCGACGCGCCCGCCACACCATCAGCTGCCTGTTCTGGTTGTTTATCCGCATGATGACGCGCCTGGGCATCCTGACCTACAGCGTCGAAGGCGCGGAAAAGCTCGGCCGCCCGGGCCAGATGATCATTGCCAACCACCCATCGCTGGTGGACGTGGTGTTCCTGATCGCCCAGATGCGCCAGACCAACTGCGTGGTCAAGCAGAGCCTGTGGCAGAACCCCTTCACCCGGGGCCCGGTGCGCGACGCCGGCTACATCAGCAACGACGGCAGCGCCGACATGCTCGACGCCGCCGCCGATGCCCTGCGGGACGGCCAGACCCTGATCATTTTCCCGGAAGGTACCCGCACCTCACCGGGCCAGGCACCGACCTTTCATCGCGGCGCCGCCGCCATTGCCCTGCGCGGTGCGAGCATCATCACTCCGGTAGTGATCAAGGTCAGCCCCACCACACTGACCAAGGCCGAACCCTGGTATCGCATCCCGAATCGCCGCTTTCACTTCAGTTTGCGCGTGGGTGCCGATATAGAACCACAGGCGTTTGCCGCACAAGGGCCCGCGCCCCAGGCATCACGCAAGCTCAACGATTACCTGCACCAGTATTTTATTAAGGAGCTCGCCGAAGATGAGCGACCAACACCGCCTTGAGCACGACATAAAAACGCTGATCATCGAGGCCCTGGGCCTGGAAGACATCAGCGAGAGCGACATCGGCAACGAGCAAACCCTGTTCGGCGAAGGCCTTGGCCTGGATTCAGTCGACGCCCTGGAATTGGGCCTGGCGATCCAGAAAAAGTACGGCATCAAGATCGATGCCGACGCCAAGGACACCCGCAATCACTTCACCAACGTGGCCAGCCTCGCGGCGTTCGTCACGGCCCGACAGGCAGCTTGAGACCGTACCATGCAAACTCGTGACGATATTTTCAACACCTTGCGCGACGCCCTGGTGGAACTGTTTGAACTGGAACCGGAACGCGTCACGCTCGACGCCAACCTGTACCAGGACCTGGAAATCGACAGCATTGATGCAGTGGACCTGATCGACCACATCAAGCGCCAGACCGGCAAGAAAATCGCCGCCGAAGAGTTCAAGGCCGTGCGTACCGTGAATGACGTGGTCGAGGCGGTCTACCGTCTGGTTCAACCGGCCGCATGAGCCGGCTGATCGGCCTTGGCCTGTTGCTGGCGGGGCTGCTGTACCCTTTTGCGGTGTATTACGGCACTGAGCATTTTGCCCCGTGGCAATTTGGCCTGCTGCTGGGCAGCCTGTGGCTGTTGCGCGCCCTGACCGGCGCCAGGCGCCCGGGCAGCCGCTGGATGGCGGCGGCGATCATTGTCTTTTGTCTGCTGCTCGCCTGGTTCGACAACCCGCAGATGCTGCGCTGGTACCCGAGCCTGGTCAGCGCCTTCATGCTGGCACTGTTCGGCCTGAGCCTGAAATACGGGCCGCCGATGGTCGAGCGCCTGGCGCGCATGAGCGAGCCGCAACTGCCCGAAGAAGCGATTGTGTATACCCGCAAGGTCACCGTGGTGTGGAGTGTATTTTTCCTGTGTAACGGCCTGCTCGCCGCCGCCCTCACCCTGTGGGCGCCGCTGAGCTGGTGGACGTTGTACAACGGCATGATCGCCTACGGGCTGATGGGGCTGTTGTTTGCCGTGGAATGGCTGGTACGACAAAGGGTTCGAGGCCGCGTATGAATTGGTTGAATCTTGAGCACTTGCTGCTTGAGCCTGTGGAGCAGCGTTTGGTGACCACCGAACCTGCCCTGGATCACCCACACCTGTGGGAGAAGTCCCTGAGCCTGGCCGCCGGGTTGCAAGCCCGGGGCATCCAGCGCCTGGCGGTGTACCTGGAAGATGCCGGCTTGCTGGCGATCGCCCTGCTGGGTGCGTGGCGAGCAGGCGTCAGCGTGTTGTTGCCCGCTGACCTGCAACCACAAACGCGCCAACGCTGGGATGATGTCGTCGATGCCTGGCTGACCAAAGCTGGCGACCTGGATGCGCTGTATCAAGCGCCATTAAGCGCCGCGGCCCTGGACCTGGACGCCTGCTGCCTGAGCCTGTGCACCTCCGGCTCCAGCGGCGAACCCAAGCGCATCGACAAAACCCTGCGGCAGATGGCCAATGAAGTCCAGGCGCTGGAAACCCTGTGGGGCGCCGACCTGGGCGAGGCGTGCATCATCGGCAGCGTCGCCACCCAGCATATCTATGGCTTGCTGTTTCGGGTGCTGTGGCCGTTGTGTGCCGGGCGCACCTTTGTGCGCCAACAGTTGGCATTTCCCGAGGACTTGCAGCGCGCCAGCCGCGAGCATGCGCAATTTGCCTGGGTCGCCAGCCCGGCGCTCCTCAAGCGCATGGGTGACAACCTCGACTGGCCAGCGCTTACACCGGTCAAACGGGTGTTTTCCTCCGGCGGCGCCTTGCCCCTTGAGGCCGCCGGCAGCCTGCATCAGCGCCTGCAGCAATGGCCGACGGAAATCCTCGGCAGCTCGGAAACCGGTGGTATCGCCTGGCGCCAGGGCGAACAACCGTGGCAGCCGTTTGCCGACGTGCAACTGAGCCAGGACGCCGACGGCGCCTTGCGCATCGCCTCGCCATACCTGCCCGCCGGCCATGTCGAACAGACCGCCGACGCCGCCACCATCCACGCCGACGGCCGCTTCGAATTGCTCGGCCGCCTGGACCGCATCGTCAAGCTGGAAGAAAAACGCATCTCCCTGCCGATGCTCGAACAAGCGCTGATGGACCATGCCTGGGTCGCCGAAACGCGCCTGGGCGTGGTGCAGGAAAACCGCGCCTCCCTCGGCGCCCTCGTGGTGCTCAGCGCAGACGGCTTGCATGCCCTGCGTAATCAGGGCCGACGCACCGTCACCCAAACCCTGCGCCAGCACTTGAGCCAACACTGCGAAGCCCTGGCCCTGCCCCGCCGCTGGCGCCTGTTGCGCCAATTGCCGCTGAACACCCAAGGCAAGCTGCCCCAGGCCGACGTCGAAGCCCTGCTGCTGGCACCGCGCCCGAAAGCCCCGGAAGTACTGGAACAAGTCGAAGCCAACGGTGAATGGACCCTACAACTGGCGATCCCGCCGGACCTCGCCTACTTCAGCGGCCACTTCCCGCAAACCCCGGTGCTGCCTGGCGTGGTGCAAGTGGATTGGGCGCTGAGCCTGGGCCAGCAACTGCTCAACCTGCCGGGGCAGTTCGCCGGGATGGAAGTGCTGAAGTTCCAGCAACTGGTGCGCCCGGATGACCGGATCGAACTGCACCTGCGGTTCGACCAGGAGCGCGGCAAGTTGTACTTCGCCTACCGCAATGAGGCGGCCGCCTGCTCCAGTGGGCGGATCGTGCTGGGGAGGGTCAGTGATTAAGCTTTTGTGGCGAGGGGGCTTGCTCCCGCTGGAGTGCGCAGCGCTCCCAACCCAGGCACTGTGGTTTATCAGGCAAATCGGTGTCGCCTGTGTTGGGGCCGCTTCGCAGCCCAGCGGGAGCAAGCTCCCTCGCCACGCACAGCGCTTCTGCCAATGGGGTACCTGTTATGCATAACCCCTGCGCCTTGATCCCGGTCTACAACCACGAGGCCGCCGTGCCCGCCGTGGTTCATAGCGTGCTGTCCAGCGGCCTGCCATGCCTGCTGGTAGACGACGGCAGCAGCGCCGCCTGCGCCGCCGTGCTGGCGCAACTGGCAACCCTCGACAACGTGTCCCTGCTGACCCTGCCCGCCAACCAGGGCAAAGGCGCCGCCGTCATGGCCGGCTTTCGCGAAGCCGCACGCCTGGGCTTCACCCACGCCCTGCAAGTGGACGCCGACGGCCAGCACGACCTGCGGGAAGTCGGTACCTTCCTCGACGCCTCCCGCGCCCACCCGAATGCGGTGATCTGCGGCTACCCGGAATACGACGACAGCGTGCCCAAGGGCCGCCTTTACGCGCGCTACCTGACCCACGTTTGGGTATGGATCAACACCTTGTCGCTGCAGATCCGCGATTCCATGTGCGGCTTTCGCGTGTACCCACTGCCACCGACCCTGGCCTTGATGGACTCGGCCAACATCGGCAAACGCATGGATTTCGACTCCGACATCCTGGTGCGACTGGCCTGGCGCAACCAGCCGATGCGCTGGCTGCCGACCAAGGTGCACTACCCCGCCGACGGCCTGTCGCACTTTCGCCTGTTCCATGACAACGCGCTGATTTCCTCGATGCACACCCGGCTGTTCTTCGGCATGTTGGTGCGCGCGCCGATGATCCTCTGGCGCCGGTGGCAGGCATGAGCCAGGACACCAAGCACTGGGCCGACCGCGAGGAGCGCGGCAGCTTCTGGCTGATGAAATTCACCGCCTTCGCCGCCAAGGTCCTCGGGCGCCGGCTGCTGAGCCCGCTGCTCTACGGCATCGTTTTCTACTTCTTTCTGTTCGGCCGCACGGCCCGCCAAAGCGCCTGGCAATACCAGCAGCGCCTGGCCGACTGGAGCCGGCGCGACGACCTGCGCCCTACCCACAGAAGCGTCTTCGGCCAGTTCATGGCGTTCGCCGACGCCCTGCTGGACAAGCTCGACGTATGGAACGGCAAGCTGCGCCTGGAGCAGATCGAAATCATCGACCCGGCCCAACTGCGCGGCCAGCTGCGCAGCGAACGCGGGCAGATGCTGGTGGGCGCGCACCTGGGCAATCTTGAGGTGTGCCGCGCCCTCGCCGAGCTTGGCGAAAAGGTCACCATGAACGTGCTGGTGCACACCAAGCACGCTGAACGTTTCAACCGGATTCTGGGCGAAGCCGGGGCGACCAATCTGCGCCTGATCCAGGTCAGCGAACTTGACCCGGCGGTGATGATGCTGCTCAGCCAGCGCCTCGACGACGGCGAGTGGCTGGCGATTGCCGGCGACCGCGTACCGCTGCATGGCGGGCGTACGGTGCGCGTGGATTTCCTCGGCCATGACGCCGCCTTCCCCCAAGGCCCGTGGCTGTTGGCCGGTTTGCTGAAATGCCCGGTCAACCTGCTGATGTGCTTGAAGCATCAAGGCCGTTATCGCCTGATCATCGAGCCGTTTGCCCAGTTGATCGAATGGAAACGCAGCGACCGCCAGCAGGTGATCGCACAATGGACCGCCCGCTACGCCGAGCGCCTGGGCCAGTTCTGCCTGGAAGCGCCCCAACAATGGTTCAACTTTTACCCTTTCTGGAAGACCGATGACGACGCATCTTGAGCCGGTAACCTTCGGCGAAATTCCCCTGCGCATCGAAGACGTGCTGGCCCTGGCCAACCGTCAGGCGCCGACTCAACTGCAAGCCGATGCCAAGTACCGCCAGCGCATCGCCAAGGGCGCGCAGTTCCTGGATTCGTTGCTGGACAAGGAAGGCGTGATCTACGGCGTGACCACCGGCTACGGCGACTCGTGCGTGGTGGCGGTGCCGCTGGAGCACGTCGAAGCACTGCCCCGCCACCTCTACACGTTCCACGGCTGCGGCCTGGGCAAGTTGCTGGATGCGCAAGCCACCCGCGCGGTGCTGGCGGCGCGGTTGCAGTCACTGTGCCATGGCGTGTCGGGCGTGCGCGTGGAGTTGCTGGAGCGCCTGCACGCGTTCCTGGAATTCGACGTGCTGCCGCTGATTCCGGAAGAAGGCTCGGTAGGCGCCAGCGGTGACTTGACGCCGCTGTCCTACGTGGCCGCAACCTTGTCTGGTGAGCGCGAAGTGATGTTCCGTGGCGAACGCCGCCAGGCGTCGGAGGTGCACCGCGAGCTGGGCTGGGACCCGCTGGTACTGCGCCCGAAAGAGGCCCTGGCACTGATGAACGGCACCGCCGTGATGACCGGCCTCGCCTGCCTGGCCTTCGCCCGCGCCGACTACCTGCTGCAACTGGCCACGCGCATCACCGCGCTGAACGTGGTGGCGCTGCAAGGCAACCCGGAGCATTTCGACGAGCGCCTGTTCGCCGCCAAGCCGCACCCGGGGCAGATGCAAGTCGCCGCCTGGCTGCGCAAGGATCTGGCCATCGACGCGCCGACCGCGCCGCTGCATCGCCTGCAAGACCGTTACTCCCTGCGCTGCGCGCCCCACGTCCTGGGCGTGCTGGCCGACAGCCTGAACTGGTTGCGTTCGTTCATCGAGATCGAACTCAACAGCGCCAACGACAACCCGATCATCGACGCCGAAGAAGAACGCGTGCTGCACGGCGGCCACTTCTACGGCGGCCACATCGCCTTCGCCATGGACAGCCTCAAGACCCTGGTGGCCAACGTCGCCGACCTGCTGGACCGCCAGCTCGCCCTGCTGGTGGACGTGCGTTACAACCACGGCTTGCCGAGCAATTTGTCGGGTGCGCCAGTCGAGCGGGCGATGATCAACCACGGCTTCAAGGCTGTGCAGATCGGCACCAGCGCCTGGACCGCCGAAGCGCTGAAAAACACCATGCCGGCCAGCGTGTTCTCGCGCTCCACCGAGTGCCACAACCAGGACAAGGTGAGCATGGGCACCATCGCCGCCCGCGATGCGATTCGTGTGCTGGAACTGACCGAACAAGTCGCCGCCGCCACTTTGCTCGCCGCCAACCAGGGCGTATGGCTGCGGGCCCAGGCTGAAGATGCGCGCCCGCTGCCGCCGGCGCTGGCCGCCATGCACGACGAGCTGGCCAAAGACTTCCCGCCGGTCATCGAAGACCGCGCCCTGGAAGGCGAATTGCGCCTGTGCCTGAAACGCATCGCCGAGCAACACTGGAGGCTGCATGCGTAGCCCCGGCGTGTTGCACTGCGACACTGAAATCCTCGTACCGTTTTTCGACATCGACACCATGAACGTGGTGTGGCACGGGCACTACGTAAAGTACCTGGAAGTCGCCCGCTGCGCCTTGCTGGACAAGATCGGCCACAACTACACGGCGATGCTGGAAGCGGGTTACGCCTGGCCGGTGATCGATATGCAACTGCGCTATGTGCGCGGTGCGACCTTCGGCCAGACCATCAACGTGCGCGCCAGCCTGGTGGAGTGGGAGAACCGCTTGAAGGTCAATTACCTGATCAGCGACAAGGCCACGGGCGAGCGCCTGACCCGCGCCAGCACCGTGCAAGTGGCGGTGGAGATTGCCAGCCGTGAAATGCAGTTGGCGTCGCCAAAAATATTCACTGACGCCATAGAGAGAGCCTTGAAATGAGATTCCCTGTGGGAGCGGCGGTGCGACGATTCGACTTGCTCGCGAAAATCGTCAACGATAACGCAGGCCGCCTGACACCCCGTGGCGCCCTCAGGTTCTTCGCGAGCAAGTCGAATCGTCGCACCGCCGCTCCCACAGGAATCGCCTTCATTCTGTTGTTGGGCATTCCAGGCCTGGCCCATGCTTTCGACCTGCAACAACTCAGTGATCAGCTTGCAAAGCCAACGGTGATCCACGGCAACTTCATCCAGGAAAAACACCTGCGCGCCCTGCCGCAACCGCTGGTCAGCAAGGGCACGTTTGTCCTGGCCAAGGATCACGGCCTGCTGTGGCTGCTGAAAACCCCGCTGCAACAGGACTACCGCATCAGCGCCACCGGCATCGCCCGGCGAGACGCCAACGGCTGGCAATTGCTGCCGAACAAGAGTGCCGGTGCCGAGCAGAACCGTTTGTTCCTCGCCGTGTTGCAGGGCGACAGCAGCGGCTTGCAGCGTGACTTCGAGCTGCAACTGCAAGGCGAAGCCCAGCAGTGGAAACTCACGCTGATCCCGCGCTCGCTGCTGCTCAAGCAGGTGTTCACCCAAATCAATATCGACGGCGGCGAACTGGTGCAGAAGATCGAGCTGCTGGAAACCCAGGGCGACAGCACCGTACTGCGCATGCAGGACAGCACCAGCAGCCAGCCCTTGAGCGACGCGGAGCAACACGACTTTGCCGAGTGAACGCTGGTTGCCGCGCCTGTTCCTGATCCTGCTGGTGGCCGTGTTGGCCCTGGCGGGCTGGCAATGGCGCCATGGCGCACCGCTGTCGGCGAACCTGATGGAACTGGTGCCCGGCACCGCGCCGGATGCGCTGGAGCTGCGGGCCGAACAGCGCATGCAGGAACCGCTGAACCGCGAAATGCTGGTGCTGGTGGGGCATGCCGATCGACAAAAAGCCGTGGCCATGGCGACGCAATTGGGCGAAGCCTGGCAAGCCAGCGGCCTGTTTGAAAAGGTCCAGTGGAACCTCCAAGCCGACCTGCCGGCCCTGCGTCAGCAGTTGCTGCAAGGCCGGCTGGCGATGCTCTCGACCAAGGATCGCGAGCAACTGATCGACGAGCCCCAGGCGTTTATTCAGCAGCGGGTTCAGGCGCTGTTCGACCCGTTCACCGGCTTCAGCCTGGTGCCCAGCCAGGACGATTGGCTGGGCCTCACCGGGCGCATCCAGAACAGCCAGCCGCAACACGGTTCGGTGCAGCTGGATATCGGCAGCGGCGCGCTGATCGCCGATGCCGACGGCAAAAGCTGGGTACTGCTGCGGGCCCGCACCACCGGCAATGCCTTCGACATGAAACTGCCGCTGCAAGTGGCTGACCTGCTCAAGGCCAGCCGCGAGCAGGCCGACCAGCAAGGCGCGCAATTGCTCGCCGCCAGCGGCCTGCTGTATGCAGCCAATGGTCAGCAGCAGGCCACCCGGGAAATCACTTGGGTCGGCGGCGGCGCGACGGTAGGCATCCTGTTATTGCTGCTGCTTGCGTTCCGCCGCTGGCGGGTGTTGCTGGCGTTCGTGCCGGTGCTGGTGGGCATGCTGTTTGGTGCGGTGGCCTGCGTGGCGCTGTTCGGGCATATGCATGTGATCACGCTGGTGCTGGGCTCGAGCCTGATCGGCGTGGCGGTGGATTACCCGCTGCATTACCTGTCCAAGAGCTGGAGCATGAGCCCTTGGCGCAGTTGGCCAGCGTTGCGCGTGACCTTGCCGGGCCTGAGCCTGAGCCTGGCCACCAGTTGCATCGGTTACCTGGCCCTGGCGTGGACGCCGTTCCCGGCGCTGACGCAAATCGCGGTGTTCTCCGCTGCCGGTCTGGTGGGCGCTTACCTGTCGGCCGTGTGCCTGTTGCCGGCCTTGCTCAAAGGCGTCGAACTGCGCCCGGCGCAATGGCCCCTGCGCATTGCCGAGTTCCTGCTGAGCGTGCGCGAGTCGCTGCTCAAGCGCCTGCCAAGCCCGGTGTTGTTGATACTGGTGTTGGTGTTTTGCGCCGGTGGGCTGTGGCACCTGAACAGCAAAAACGATATCCGCCAGTGGATCGGTGCGCCACCGCAGTTGCTGCAGGAAGCCCAGGCCGTTGCGCGGATTACCGGGTTCCAGCCCACCAGCCAGTTCTTCCTGGTGCGGGCGGACAACCAGCAGCAGTTGCTGGAACGCCAGGCCGCGCTGAGCCAGCGCCTGGATCAGTTGGTGAACATGGACAAGCTCCAGGGTTACCTGGCGCTCAACCAGTTGGTCAGCGCGCCGGCGGAGCAACAGCAACTGCGCGAGGCCCTGAACCAACTGCCGCAGTACTGGCAGCCATTGCTGGACCTCGGCGTACCGGCCGCCGCCCTGCAAGCCGAGCTGGCCCAGTTGCAGGCCTTGCCCACCGAAGACATCGACGCAGCACTGGTCGGCCCGCTGGCCGAGCCGTGGCGCACGCTGTGGCTGGGGAATGTCGACGGTGGCGTGGCGGCGATGGTGAGCCTGCAAGGGTTGAACAACCCGGCCTTGCTGCGGGTGCAGGCCCTGGATCTGCCCGGCGTGCAGTTGGTGGATCGCCTCGGCGACTTGAACCAGGTGTTCGCCGCCACACAGATCAGCGCGGCGGAATTGAAATTGATGTCCTGCGTGTTGATCGTACTGCTGCTGATCCTGCCGTTCGGCTTCGGCGGTGCCTTGCGCATCGTCGCCCTGCCGTTGCTGGCGGCGCTGTGCAGCCTGGCCAGCCTCGGTTGGCTGGGGCAGCCGTTGACGTTGTTCAGCCTGTTCGGCCTGCTGCTGGTGACCGCCATCAGCGTCGACTACGCGATCCTGATGCGTGAACAAATTGGCGGCGCCGCCGTGAGCCTGTTGGGCACACTGTTGGCGGCCGTGACTACTTGGCTATCGTTCGGCCTGCTGGCTATTTCCAGCACACCGGCGGTGAGTAATTTTGGGCTGTCGGTGAGCCTGGGGCTGGCGTTCAGCTTCATGCTGGCGCCGTGGGCCAGCCCGTCCGGGACAAGGAAGATGAGATGAGCAGCCAATACCTGAGTAAAAACTACGTCGAAGAAACCAAATTCGGCTTCTGGTTCCTGCGCAGCCACACCTGGCAGCACCATGTGCTGCGCGTGGCCATCAACGACCTGCGCAGCTTGTTCAGCGACCCGCTGCCGGTTGCCCCGGTGCTGCTGGACGCTGGTTGCGGCCAGGGCAAGTCGTTCCAGTACCTGCAGCAGGTGTTCGCCCCCGACCGCCTGATCGGCCTCGACGCCGACCCCCACAGCCTCGACCTGAGCCGCGCCGAAGCCGCGCGCCAGGGCATCGCCATCGAGTTGATCGGCAGCGACTGCGCGACCCTCGAAGTGGCCGACGCCAGTGTCGACGTGCTGTTCTGTCACCAGACCTTCCATCATCTGGTGGAACAGCATCGCGCCCTGAAAGAGTTCTATCGGGTGCTCAAGCCAGGCGGCTACCTGCTGTTTGCCGAATCCACCGAGGCCTATATCGACACCTGGGTAATCCGCTGGCTGTTTCGTCACCCGATGCATGTGCAGAAAAGCGCCGAGGAGTACCTTGAGATGATTCACGAGCAGGGCTTTGAGTTCGGCCCGCAGAACGTCTCGTACCCGTACCTGTGGTGGAGCCGCGCCACCGACTTCGGCCTGCTTGAGCGCTGGGGCCTGCGCCAGCCAAAACCGGCCGGCCAGCGCGAAGAAACCCTGGTCAACGTGGTCGCCCGCAAACCTCTGGCGAGCGCTGAAACATGATCCGAATGCTGTTGATCGGCTGTCTATTGCTGCTGGGCGCGTGCGCCAGCCAGCCGCCGTTGCCGACGAAAAACCCGGTACTGAGCCTGCCACTGCAACTGCACGTACAGCGCGAACAGGGTGGCCAGCGCCAGGACTGGTTGCTGGTGATGCAGCGCGAAGGCGGCGGGATCCGCTGGTCGATGATGGACCCGCTGGGCATTCCCCAGGCTCGGCAGATGCTGATCAATGGCGCCTGGCAGGCCGACGGTCTGCTGCCGCCCAATCCCCAGGCGCGTGAATTGTTTGCCGCGCTGTTGTTCGCCCTGACCTCGGCGGATGAAGTTTCCAGGCTGTACCCCGGGACCCAGGAAATGGACCTGATCCGCACCCTGCCGTCCCACTGGAAGATCACCTATCACTCCTCCCTGGTGTTTCGCGTGGACGTGATCGGGCAACACCTGACCTACCACATCTCGCCGCTAGGGGCTGCCCGATGAGCGCCTACCTCAATGCCCTCGGCGTGATCTGCGCCCTGGGCCGCGACAAGCGCGAAGTCAGCCGCAGCCTGTTTGCCGGCGACTGCTCCGGCATGCGCGCCGAAAGCGGCTGGGTGCCGGAGCGTGTGTTGCCGGTGGCCGCTGTGCACGGTGAACTGGCGGCGATACCGCCCGGGCTGGAATCCCATCGCAGCCGCAATAACCAGTTGCTGCTGGAAGCCGCGTTGCAGATTGACGACGAGATCCGGCAAGCGATCCAGACGTTCGGCGCGTCGCGCATTGGCATCGTGCTCGGCACCAGCACCTCGGGCATCGATGAAGCCAGCCGTGGCATCGCCCACTATCTGCGGGAAAACCAGTTCCCCGCCGACTACGACTATCAACAACAGGCGCTTGGCGCCCCGGCCGATTTCCTCGCCGACTGGCTGCAACTGAGCGGCCCGGTTTACGTGATTTCCACCGCCTGCACCTCCAGCGCACGAGCGCTGATGAGTGCCCAACGCCTGTTGGACCTGGGTGTGTGCGATGCGGTGATCTGCGGTGGCGTCGACACGCTGTGCAAGCTGACCCTCAATGGTTTTTCGTCCCTGGAAGCGGTTTCGGCAGAGCGCTGCAATCCGTTTTCGCTGAACCGCAACGGCATCAATATCGGCGAAGCCGCCGTGTTGTTCCTGATGAGCAAAACCCCGGCGCCGGTCGCACTGCTGGGCAGTGGCGCCAGTTGCGACGCCCACCATATTTCCGCCCCCGAGCCTGCCGGCAAGGGTGCGTTGCAAGCGATGCGCAAGGCCCTGGCCAGCGCACAACTGGCGCCCGGACAAATCGGTTACCTGAACCTGCACGGCACCGCTACCCAACATAACGATGCCATGGAAAGCCTGGCGGTCGCGGCCCTGTTCCCGGACGGCGTAGCCTGCTCCTCGACCAAACCCATGACCGGCCACACCCTGGGCGCCGCCGGCGCGCTGGAAGCGGCGTTCTGCTGGCTGAGCCTGGCAGAAGGCATAGTGCCGCCGCATGTCTGGGATGGCCAGGCGGACCCCGACCTGCCCGTACTGAAGTGGGCGTCGCCCGGCGACGCCCTGGAAAAACGCTGCCTGATGAGCAACTCGTTTGCCTTCGGTGGCAACAACGTCAGCCTGATTATCGGAGACGCCCCATGACTGATTGGCCGCTCGCCGAACTGCTGCCCCACGCCGGTGACATGATCCTGATCGATCAGGTCCTGAGCTTTGATGAAGAACAGATCCAGACCCGCCTGACGGTCAAGCCCGGCGGTCTTTTCAACCGCGCCGACGGCAGCCTGCCCGCGTGGGTCGGCATTGAGTTGATGGCGCAAAGCGTCGCGGCCTACGCCGGTTGCCGCGCGCGCCAGAAAGGTGAAGCCGTGGAGTTGGGCTTCCTGCTGGGCACGCGCAAGTTCGAGTGCAACGTCGAGCACTTTCCCGCCGGCACCGAGCTGACCATCCACGGCCTGCGCTCCCTGGAAGACGACAACGGCATGGGTGTGTTCGAATGCCACCTCACCGGTCACGGCATCCAGGCCAGCGCGCGCTTGAACGTATTTCGACCGCCCCAGGCGGCCAACTATTTAGATGAATCGAAGGACACCACGCCATGACTGAATCCGTATTGGTGACCGGCTCCAGCCGTGGCATCGGCCGCGCTATCGCTGTGCGCCTGGCCCAGGCCGGGCACGACATCGTGCTGCACTGCCGCAGCGGGCGTGCCGAGGCGGATGCGGTGCAGGTCGAAATCGAAGCGCTGGGGCGCAAGGCCCGGGTGTTGCAATTCGATGTGGCGGACCGCGCCAGCTGCAAGGAGATCCTTGAAGCCGACGTGGAAGCCCATGGCGCGTATTACGGCGTGGTGCTCAATGCGGGCCTGACGCGCGACGGCGCGTTTCCAGCGCTGTCGGAACACGATTGGGACGTGGTGATGCGCACCAACCTCGACGGTTTCTACAACGTGCTGCACCCGGTGATGATGCCGATGATTCGTCGTCGCGCCGCCGGGCGGATCGTGTGCATCACCTCGGTATCCGGGCTGATCGGCAACCGCGGCCAGGTCAACTACAGCGCGTCCAAGGCCGGCCTGATCGGCGCCGCCAAGGCCCTGGCCATCGAGCTGGGCAAGCGCAAGATCACCGTCAATTGCGTGGCCCCCGGGCTGATCGACACCGCGATGCTCGATGAAAACGTACCGGTGGAAGAGCTGATGAAAATGATCCCCGTCCAGCGCATGGGCACTCCGGAAGAAGTCGCCGGGGCGGTGAATTTCCTGATGTCGGCAGAAGCCGGCTACATCACCCGCCAAGTGCTGGCCGTGAATGGAGGCCTGTGCTGATGAAACGTGTGGTGGTCACCGGCATGGCCGGCGTTACGTCCCTGGGCAGCGATTGGGCAACCATCGCCGCCAACTTCCGCGCCAACCGCAGCGGCATCCGGCGCATGGACGAGTGGGACCGTTTCACCGAACTGAACACCCGGCTGGCCGGGCCGATCGATGATTTCGTGGTGCCCGCCCACTGGACCCGCAAGCAACTGCGCAGCATGGGCCGGGTTTCCCGGCTGGCTGTATGGGCGGCGGAGCAGGCGCTCAAAGACGCCGGCTTGCTGGGCGACGAGTCGATCAAGGACGGGCGCATGGGCGTGGCCTGTGGCTCGTCCACCGGCAGCACCGACGAGATCAAGGCCTTCGGCAATATGCTGCTGAACTCGGTAGCCGAGGGGCTGAACGCCAACTCCTACGTGCGGATGATGCCCCACACCACGGCGGCGAATATCAGCATTTTCTTCGGCCTCACCGGCCGGCTGATCCCCACCTCCAGCGCGTGCACCAGCGGCAGCCAGGGCATCGGCTACGCCTATGAGGCCATCAAGTTCGGCCGCCTGCCGCTGATGTTGGCAGGTGGCGCCGAAGAGCTGTGCCCTACCGAAGCCATGGTGTTCGATGCGCTGTACGCCACCAGCCTGAAAAACGATGCACCACAAACCAGCCCGCGTCCCTACGACAGTGGGCGCGACGGCCTGGTGATCGGCGAAGGCGGCGGCATCCTGGTACTCGAAGAGCTGGAACATGCACTGGCCCGTGGCGCGCATATCCACGCGGAAATCGTCGGCTTCGGCAGCAACGCCGACGGCCAGCACACCACCCGCCCGGAACAGGCCACCATGCGCCGCGCCATGGAACTGGCATTGGAAGATGCGGGGCTTGCGCCCGACGCGATCGGCTATGTGAACGGCCATGGCACCGCCACCGACCAGGGCGACATCGCCGAAACCCTGGCCACCAGCAGCCTGTTCGGCAGCCGCATGCCCATCAGTTCGCAGAAGAGTTTCCTTGGGCATACCCTGGGCGCATGCGGCGCGCTGGAGTCGTGGTTCAGCATCGAGATGATGAACCGCAACCAATACGTGCACACCTTCAACCTCGACGAAGTCGACCCGCGCTGCGGCGAGCTGGACTACCTGCAAGGTGAGTTCCGCGAGCTGCACAGCGACTACGTGATGAACAACAATTTTGCCTTTGGCGGCGTCAACACTTCGCTGATTTTCCGCCGCTGGGTGTAGGTTTTTTTACTGACTGGAGAAATGGAATGTCTTCCCTGCTACGCGCAACACTGGTCGCTTTGGCCCTGCTCACCACCGCTGGCTGCACCAACAAACCGGTGCTCAACACCCAGCACGACTTGCCGGCGAACCCGCAGGTCAACGAAGAAAAAATGAAGCAGACCATTATCGCGGCCTTGAACAAACGCCAATGGGTGGTGCAGCGCCTGAGCCCGCAACTGGTGCAGGCCGAGATCAACGTGCGCAACCAGTTCCACGCTGAAATCGACATCCGCTACACCGCCACCAGCTACGCCATCACCTACCGCGACAGCCGCGACCTGGGCTACAAGGACGGCAAGATTCACCGCAACTACAACCGCTGGGTGAGCATGCTGGACCGTGACATCCTGGCGGCGTTGCGCACCAATGGTGTGAGCGACACGGCGCAGTTGCTCCAGCAGACCGGGACGTCGAAGCAGAACTGAAACACCCGCTTCCCTGTGGCGAGGGAGCTTGCTCCCGTTGGGGCGCGAAGCGCCCCTGAAACCTGCGATTGAGGGTTGCCTGGTAAAACTCAGTCGTCGGGTTTCGGGGCTGCTGCCCAGCGGGAGCAAGCTCCCTCGCCACAGGTTATACGTCGGTCATACCAATGCCTTGCGGGTCAGCAGCTCGACAAACGCCTTGGCCATCGGCGTCTGCTGACCCTTGCGCTGCACCAGCCACACAGCCGTCACCGCCTCCTGATCCAGCAACGTGCGATACACCACGCCATCAATGCGGATCCGCTGATACGACGCCGGCAACACCGAGACACCCAACCCCGCCGCCACCAGGCCGATGATGGTCATCGCCTCCCCGGCCTCCTGCGCGAAGTGCGGGCTGAAGCCGGCATCACGCGCCAGGCTCATCAATTGGGCATACAACCCGCTGCCGTAAGTCCGCGGGAAAAACACAAACGGTTCTTCGGCCAATTGCGCCAGGTGCAAACCCCGCTCACTGCCCTCCACCAACGGATGCCCGGCGTTCAGCACGGCCACCAAGGGCTCGCGCATCAGTTCCACGACGCTCAAGGAATCGGGCAACGGCAACGGTCGCATCAACCCCACCTGAATCGACTCATCCACCAGCGACTCGGCCACCTCCGTGCTGCTCATCTCCTGCAGATTCAAATGCACCGCCGGGAATGCCTGGCGAAACGCGAAGATCGCCTGTGGGATGCTGGAGTTGAACGGCGCAGAAGAGGTGAAGCCAATCTTCAACTCCCCCAGTTCCCCCAGCTGCGCCCGACGCGCCACGTCCGCCGCTTTATCCACCTGCGCCAGCACCAACCGCGCCTCTTGCAGGAACAACCTGCCGGCCTCGCTCAGCTCGACCCGACGATTGGTACGCTCAAACAACCGCGCACCTATCTCCTGCTCCAGCGCCTGGATCTGCTGGCTCAGGGGCGGCTGGGAGATCCCCAGCACCTGCGCGGCGCGGCCAAAATGCAGCTCTTCAGCCACGGCGATGAAGTAACGCAGGTGGCGCAGTTCCATGAAAACCTCATTAGGTCGTAAAAGCTCTTAAACAGGTCGAACAATATATTGGAAAGAATCAATAGGGAGCTATATTCTTTTTTGCATTGCCAGCCCTGGCAGCCTTTCCTCCCCGAGGTCCCGCGTGAAATCTGCTGTCGCTCCGCTTGCTCAAGAAGTACCGCCCACCGCCCTCGATGAAGTGGTGGCACAGCTCAACGAGCAGTACATCGAAAAAGGCACCCCGATGTTCATGCGCACGGTGCTGGCGCTGTTCTCCGGCGGTTTCGCCACTTTCGCCCTGCTCTACTGCGTACAGCCGATGATGCCGGCGCTGTCCCACGAATTTTCCATCAATGCCGCGCAAAGCAGCCTGATTCTCTCGGTGGCCACCGGCATGCTCGCCATTGGCCTGCTGATCACCGGGCCGATTTCCGACACCCTGGGGCGCAAGCCGGTGATGGTTGCCGCGCTGTTCTGCGCCGCACTGTGCACCATCGCCAGCGGCCTGATGCCAAGCTGGGAAGGCATCCTGCTGATGCGCGCACTGGTGGGCCTGTCCCTCAGCGGCCTGGCAGCGGTGGCCATGACCTACCTGAGTGAAGAGATCCACCCGCAACACATCGGCTTGGCCATGGGTTTGTACATCGGTGGTAACGCCATTGGCGGCATGAGCGGCCGCTTGATCATCGGTGTGCTGATCGACTTCGTCAGTTGGCACACGGCGATGCTGATCATTGGCGCCCTGGCGCTGATCGCAGCCACGGTGTTCTGGAAGATCCTCCCCGAGTCGCGCAACTTCCGCGCCAGCACCCTGCACCCGCGCAGCCTGGTGGACGGCTTCACCATGCACTTCAAGGACGCCGGCCTGCCGTGGCTGTTCCTCGAAGCCTTCGTGCTGATGGGCGCCTTTGTGACGATGTTCAACTACATCGGCTACCGCTTGCTGGCGGACCCGTACGATTTGAGCCAGGCCGTGGTAGGCCTGCTGTCGCTGGTCTACCTCTCGGGTATCTACAGCTCGGCGAAAATCGGCTCCCTGGCCGACCGCCTGGGCCGTCGCCGAGTGCTGTGGGGCACCATCGTGCTGATGCTCGGCGGCATCGCCCTGACGCTGTTTACCCCGCTGTGGCTGGTAGTGCCCGGCATGCTGATCTTCACCTTCGGCTTCTTCGGCGCCCACTCAGTGGCCAGCAGCTGGATCGGCCGCCGCGCGCTGAAAGCCAAGGGCCAGGCGTCGTCGCTGTACCTGTTCAGTTACTACGTGGGGTCGAGTATTGCGGGGACGGCGGGCGGGTTTTTCTGGCACTACGCCGGGTGGAACGGGATTGGCGGGTTTATCGTCGCGCTGTTGATCGTCGCGTTGCTGGTGGCGTTGAAGCTGGCGAAGTTACCGCCGTTGCAGGAAGCCAAGGCTTAATCACCGCTCACAAAAAAGCCCGGCATCTGCCGGGCTTTTTCATTGCCGCGCGATCACTCGTGATACTGCGCCGACAACTCGTGCACCGCCCGCAGGAACGCGCCTGCGTGCTCCGGATCAACTTCCGGAGTAATGCCGTGGCCAAGGTTGAACACGTGACCACTGCCTTTGCCGTAGCTGGCAAGGATGCGGCCCACTTCAGCGCGGATCGCTTCCGGCTTGGCGTACAGCACGGTCGGGTCCATGTTGCCTTGCAGCGCAACCTTGTTGCCCACGCGGCGACGGGCTTCGCCGAGGTCGCAGGTCCAGTCCAGGCCCAGCGCGTCGGCGCCGGCGTCGGCGATGCTTTCCAGCCACAGGCCGCCGCCCTTGGTGAACATGATCACCGGCACCTTGCGGCCTTCGTGTTCGCGGATCAGGCCGCTGACGATCTTGCGCATGTAGGCCAGGGAGAACTCCTGGTACGCCGCCGCCGACAGGTTGCCACCCCAGGTGTCGAAGATCTGCACCGCCTGAGCGCCGGCCATGATCTGGCCGTTGAGGTAGGAGGTGACCGACTGCGCCAGCTTGTCCAGCAGCAGGTGCATGGCTTGCGGGTTGTCGTACAGCATGGCCTTGGTCTTGCGGAAGTCTTTCGACGAGCCGCCTTCGACCATGTAGGTGGCCAGGGTCCACGGGCTGCCGGAGAAGCCGATCAGCGGCACGCGGCCGTTCAGCTCGCGGCGGATGGTGCTGACCGCATCCATGACGTAGCCCAGGTCCTTGTGGGGATCGGGGATCGGCAGGGCTTCGATGTCGGCCAGGGTGCTGACGACTTTCTTGAAACGCGGGCCTTCGCCGGTTTCGAAGTACAGGCCCTGGCCCATGGCATCAGGGATGGTCAGGATATCGGAGAACAGGATGGCCGCATCCAGCTGTGGATAGCGGTCCAGCGGTTGCATGGTGACTTCGCAGGCGAACTCCGGGTTCATGCACAGGCTCATGAAGTCGCCGGCGTGGGCGCGACTGGCGCGGTATTCCGGCAGGTAGCGACCGGCCTGGCGCATCATCCACACAGGGGTGACGTCCACGGGTTGCTTGAGCAGGGCACGAAGGAAACGGTCGTTCTTGAGGGCAGTCATGTCGGCATCCGCAAAAAAAGTGCGGGCATTTTCTCAGAGCGCGACGCAAAAGGCACGGCAAGAGCCGTGCCTTTTGTCTATCGGGTCAATTTGTCGCGGATATGAAAGCGCCACAAAACAAATGTGGGAGCGGGCTTGCTCGCGAAAGCGGTGGGTCAGCCAACACATCTGGTGACTGATATACCGCATTCGCGAGCAAGCCCGCTCCCACATTTTGATCCCATTTCAATCCGGGATCGGGGTCAGACCTGCAGGTAATCCAGGATACCTTCGGCGGCGTTGCGGCCTTCGAAGATGGCCGTCACTACCAGGTCAGACCCGCGCACCATGTCGCCACCGGCGAAGATTTTCGGGTTGCTGGTCTGGTGTTTGTACTGGCCTTGTTCCGGGGCTACAACGCGGCCCTGGCTGTCGGTCTGGATTTCGAACTGCTCGAACCACGGCGCCGGGCTTGGGCGGAAACCGAAGGCGATGACCACGGCGTCTGCCGGGATGATCTCTTCGGAACCCGGGATCGGCTCGGGGCTGCGACGGCCACGGGCATCCGGTTCGCCGAGACGGGTCTCGACCACTTTCACGCCTTCGACACGGTCTTCACCGACGATAGCGATCGGCTGGCGGTTGTAGAGGAATTTCACGCCTTCTTCCTTGGCGTTCTTCACCTCTTTGCGCGAACCCGGCATGTTGGCTTCGTCACGACGGTAGGCACAGGTCACCGACTTGGCGCCCTGGCGAATCGAAGTGCGGTTGCAGTCCATCGCGGTATCACCACCGCCCAGCACCACGACCTTCTTGCCTTTCATGTCGACGAAATCTTCCGGCGACTTTTCAAAGCCCAGGTTGCGGTTGACGTTGGCGATCAGGAAGTCCAGAGCGTCGTACACGCCCGGCAGGTCTTCACCGGCGAAGCCACCCTTCATGTAGGTGTAGGTGCCCATGCCCATGAACACGGCATCGTATTCTTCGAGCAGTTGCTCCATGGTCACGTCCTTGCCGATTTCGGTATTGAGGCGGAACTCGATACCCATGCCGGTGAAGACTTCGCGACGATGGCTCAGTACGGTTTTTTCCAGCTTGAACTCGGGGATGCCGAAGGTCAGCAGGCCACCGATTTCCGGGTTCTTGTCGAACACCACCGGGGTCACGCCGCCACGCACCAGCACGTCGGCACAGCCCAGGCCCGCCGGGCCCGCGCCGATGATCGCGACGCGCTTGCCGGTCGGCTTGACCTTGGACATGTCCGGGCGCCAGCCCATGGCGAACGCGGTGTCGGTGATGTACTTCTCCACCGAACCGATGGTCACCGCGCCGAAGCCGTCGTTGAGGGTGCACGCACCCTCGCACAGACGGTCCTGCGGGCACACCCGGCCGCACACTTCCGGCAGGGTGTTGGTCTGGTGCGACAACTCGGCGGCGGCGAGGATGTTGCCCTCGGCCACCAGCTTCAGCCAGTTCGGAATGAAGTTGTGCACCGGGCACTTCCATTCGCAATACGGGTTACCGCAACCCAGGCAGCGGTGGGCCTGGTCGGCCGAGTGCTGGGGTTTGAAGGGCTCGTAGATTTCCACGAACTCTTTCTTGCGTTGACGCAACAGTTTCTTCTTCGGATCTTTGCGCCCGACATCGATGAACTGGAAGTCGTTATTCAGACGTTCAGCCATGTTAAAACCTCATCAAACTCTTCAGGCGCATATCACTGCGGGTTGGCACGGATGCTGGAAAGCAACGATTTCAGGTTGGCAGCCTTGGGCTTGACCAGCCAGAAACGACGCAGGTAGTCATCGAGGTTTTCAGCGAGGTTGCGACCCCATTCGCTGTTGGTTTCCTCGACATATTCGTCCAGCACATGCTGCAAGTGGTTGCGATAGGATTCCATCGCTTCGCCGCTGATCCGCTGGATCTCCACCAACTCGTGGTTCACCTTGTCGACGAAGGTGTTGTCCTGGTCGAGCACGTAGGCGAAACCGCCGGTCATGCCCGAACCGAAGTTGTAGCCGGTCTTGCCCAGCACCGCGACAAAACCACCGGTCATGTACTCGCAGCAGTGATCGCCCGTGCCTTCAACCACGGTGTGGGCACCGGAGTTACGCACTGCGAAACGCTCACCGGCCGTGCCCGCGGCAAACAGCTTGCCGCCGGTTGCGCCGTACAGGCAGGTGTTGCCGATGATGGCACTGTCTTGAGTCTTGTAGACGCTGCCCACTGGCGGGACGATCACCAGCTTGCCGCCGGTCATGCCCTTGCCCACGTAGTCGTTGGCGTCGCCTTCGAGGTACATGTTCAAGCCACCGGCGTTCCACACACCGAAGCTCTGGCCAGCGGTACCCTTGAAGCGGAAGGTGATCGGCGCCTTGGCCATGCCCTGGTTGCCGTGCTTGCGCGCGATTTCGCCGGAGATGCGTGCGCCGATGGAACGGTCGCAGTTGCAGATATCCAGGGCGAATTCGCCGCCGCTTGCGTCGTTGATCGACGAAGTGGCCATCTCGACCATCTTCTCGGCCAGCAGGCCCTTGTCGAACGGCGGGTTGCGGTCAACCTGGCAGAACTGTGGCTTGTCGGCCGGGATGTGATCGCTGCCCAACAGCGGCGTCAGGTCCAGGTGCTGTTGCTTGGCGGTCTGGCCTTCGAGGATGTCCAGCAGGTCGGTACGGCCGATCAGCTCTTCCAGGGAACGCACGCCCAGCTTGGCCAGCCACTCACGGGTTTCCTCGGCGACGTAGGTGAAGAAATTCACCACCATGTCGACGGTACCGATGTAGTGGTCCTTGCGCAGCTTCTCGTTCTGAGTGGCCACGCCGGTGGCGCAGTTGTTCAGGTGGCAGATGCGCAGGTATTTGCAGCCCAGGGCGATCATTGGCGCGGTGCCGAAGCCGAAGCTTTCGGCGCCGAGGATTGCAGCCTTGATCACGTCGAGGCCGGTTTTCAGGCCACCGTCGGTCTGCACCCGGACTTTGCCGCGCAGGTCGTTGCCGCGCAGGGTCTGGTGAGTCTCGGCCAGGCCCAGTTCCCACGGCGCACCGGCGTACTTGATGGAGGTCAGCGGCGAAGCGCCGGTGCCGCCGTCGTAGCCGGAGATGGTGATCAGGTCGGCATAGGCCTTGGCCACACCGGCGGCGATGGTGCCCACGCCGGCTTCTGCGACCAGTTTCACCGAGACCAGGGCCTGCGGGTTGACTTGTTTCAGGTCGAAAATCAGCTGCGACAAATCCTCGATCGAGTAGATGTCGTGGTGCGGCGGCGGCGAAATCAATGTCACGCCCGGCACTGCATAACGCAGCTTGGCGATCAGGCCATTGACCTTGCCGCCTGGCAGTTGCCCGCCTTCGCCCGGCTTGGCGCCCTGGGCAACCTTGATCTGCAGCACTTCGGCGTTGACCAGGTATTCCGGGGTCACACCAAAGCGGCCAGTGGCGACCTGCTTGATTTTCGAGCTCTTGATGGTGCCGTAGCGCGCCGGGTCTTCACCGCCTTCGCCGGAGTTGGAACGCGCACCCAGGCGGTTCATGGCTTCGGCCAGGGCTTCGTGAGCCTCAGGCGACAAGGCGCCCAGGGAAATACCGGCGGAGTCGAAACGCTTGAGGATCGATTCCAGTGGCTCGATCTCGCTGATGGCCAGCGGCGTGTCCAGGGTTTTCACCTTGAACAGGTCGCGGATCATCGACACCGGGCGGTTATCCACCAGCGCGGTGTATTCCTTGAACTTGGCGTAGTCGCCTTGCTGCACGGCGGCTTGCAGGGTGTTGACCACGTCCGGGTTGTAGGCGTGGTATTCGCCACCGTGCACGAACTTCAGCAGGCCGCCTTGCTGGATCGGCTTGCGCGCGCTCCAGGCTTCGGCGGCCAGGGCTTTCTGCTCGGCTTCGATGTCGACGAAACGCGCACCCTTGATGCGGCTCGGCACGCCACGGAAGCTCATCTCGCAAACTTCTTCCGACAGGCCGATGGCTTCGAACAATTGCGCGCCGCGGTAGGACGTGACGGTGGAGATGCCCATCTTCGACAGGATCTTCAGCAGGCCCTTGGTGATGCCCTTACGGTAGTTCTTGAACACCTCGTAGAGGTCGCCCAGCACTTCACCGGTACGGATCAGGTCGCCGAGTACTTCGTAAGCCAGGAACGGATACACCGCCGAAGCGCCGAAGCCGATCAACACCGCAAAGTGATGCGGGTCGCGGGCGGTGGCGGTTTCAACCAGGATGTTGGAATCGCAACGCAGGCCCTTTTCGGTCAGGCGGTGGTGTACCGCGCCGGTGGCCAGGGAAGCGTGGATCGGCAACTTGCCCGGAGCAATATGGCGGTCGGTCAGCACGATTTGGGTACGGCCGGCGCGCACGGCTTCTTCAGCCTGATCGGCGACGTTGCGCACAGCGGCTTCCAGGCCGAGGCTCTCGTCGTAGTTCAGGTCGATGATCTGCCGGTCGAAGCCCGGGCGATCCAGGGTCATCAACGAGCGCCACTTGGCCGGGGAAATGACCGGCGAGCTGAGGATCACGCGGGAAGCGTGCTCAGGCGATTCCTGGAAGATGTTGCGCTCGGCACCGAGGCACACTTCCAGGGACATCACGATGGCTTCGCGCAGCGGGTCGATCGGCGGGTTGGTCACCTGGGCGAACTGCTGGCGGAAATAGTCGTACGGCGTGCGCACGCGCTGGGACAGCACGGCCATTGGCGTGTCATCGCCCATGGAGCCAACGGCCTCATAGCCCTGCTCGCCCAGTGGGCGCAGCACCTGGTCACGTTCTTCGAAGGTGACCTGGTACATCTTCATGTACTGCTTGAGCTGGTCGACGTCGTAGAAGGCAGAACCGTGGTCGTTGTCTTCCATGGTTGCCTGGATGCGCAGGGCATTCTTGCGCAGCCATTGCTTGTACGGATGACGGGACTTCAAGCGGTTGTCGATGGCATCGGTGTCGAGGATCTGACCGGTCTCGGTGTCCACGGCGAGGATCTGGCCCGGGCCAACACGGCCCTTGGCGATCACGTCTTCCGGCTTGTAGTTCCACACGCCGATTTCCGACGCCAGGGTGATGAAGCCGTTGGTGGTGGTCACCCAGCGCGCCGGGCGCAGGCCGTTACGGTCGAGCAGGCACACGGCGTAGCGACCGTCGGTCATTACCACGCCGGCCGGGCCGTCCCACGGTTCCATGTGCATCGAGTTGTACTCATAGAACGCCCGCAGGTCGGGGTCCATGGTCTCGACGTTCTGCCACGCCGGCGGAATGATCATGCGCACGCCACGGAACAGGTCGATGCCGCCGGTGACCATCAGTTCGAGCATGTTGTCCATGCTGGAGGAGTCGGAACCCACGCGGTTGACCAGCGGGCCGAGCTCTTCCAGGTCCATCAGGTCGTTGGCGAACTTGGTGCGACGGGCTACGGCCCAGTTGCGGTTGCCGGTGATGGTGTTGATCTCGCCGTTGTGGGCGAGGAAGCGGAATGGCTGGGCCAGCGGCCATTTCGGCAGGGTGTTGGTGGAGAAGCGCTGGTGGAACACGCAGATTGCGGTTTGCAGGCGCTCATCGCTCAGGTCTGGATAGAAGGCGGTCAAGTCCGCCGGCATCATCAGGCCTTTATAAATGATGGTCTTGTGGGAAAAGCTGCAGATGTAGTGGTCGGTGTCGGCGGCATTGGCCACGGACGAGCGACGACGAGAGGTGAACAGCTTGATCGCCATGTCCTGGTCGCTCAGGCCGTCGCCTGCGATGAACACTTGTTCGATCTGCGGCAGGCGCTCCAGGGCCAGGCGGCCCAGTACGCTGGTGTCGATCGGCACTTTGCGCCAGCCGACGAGCTGCAGGCCAGCGGCCAGGATCTCGCGGTTCATGTTCTCGCGAGCAGCTTCGGCTTTTACCGGGTCCTGGTTGAAGAACACCATGCCCACAGCGTACTGCTTGGGCAAATCGGCGCCGAAATGTTCCTTGGCGACTGCGCGCAGGAACTGGTCGGGCTTTTGAATCAGCAAGCCGCAACCGTCACCGGTCTTGCCGTCGGCGTTGATCCCACCGCGGTGGGTCATGCAGGTCAGGGCCTCGATGGCCGTTTGCAAAAGGGTATGACTGGGCTCGCCCTGCATGTGGGCTATCAGGCCGAAACCGCAGTTATCCTTGAATTCATCGGGTTGGTACAGACCTGCTTTCATAGACACTTTCTCACCAGGCTGCCTCTTATTCCGAGGCAAATTTCTTTTCAATTCAACCGGTTACCTTCCACGCCGAACGTACGCCGGCTTAGCGGGGGCAAAAGGGAGGTCATTGTACACACCGACACAGACGCTCACAAATTTAGCGACGAAATGTCGCAAATCTATGTCGCATTTATGAAAGGTTTAAAGCGATATGCTGTGCTAGTCAAAACTTTTTTAATTTTGACCGCTACGACTCAAAAGCCACTGTGACGCAGACACCACAAAGCGCGCGGCCTTCAGGGCTGCACGCTGTGTTGTTTTTTTTGAGGTGCCGAGAGGGCGGCCTGGGTAAGGCCGCCGGATCTTCAGCGAGTTGTTGCCAGTTCTTGTTGAACGCTGGCGACAGTGCGAGGCCAAGGTTTACCAGCCTGAACCTTCGCTGGCAAGGCCTTGATAGCGGATTCCGCTGCTGCACGGCTGGAGAAGTTGCCGTACGTGATTACATAGAGAGGCTTGCCGTTGAGCACTTTCTTGAAATAACGGTACTCGCCGCCCTGCTCTTTCACGAACGCCTGGGCGTTGGCTTCGGAGCTGGTGCCGAGGATCTGCACCACGAAGTTACCGGTAGGCTGGCTGGCATACCAGCTGCTGCCGGCAGCGCCAGTCGCGGCCTTGGCCACGACGGCCGGTTTTTCGGCAGGCTTGGCGGCTGGAGCCGGCTTGGCCGCAGGCGCCGGGGCGACCGGCTTGGCAACAGGCGCAGGCTTGGCGGTGGCGACCTGGGCTGGCGCTGGCGTCGGCTTGGCCGCTGGCTGACCGGCTGGCACGCCCGCAGGTGGCGCGGTGGTGGTCACGGTCGGCGGCGTGGCGCTGGAGCCCTCTACCGGCACGCCGTCGTCGCCTTCAGAAATGCCGCCAGCTTCCTCGGCGAGCGGGCCGCGCATCACCGGTTGGCCGACCATCGGCAGGTTGGTGGGTTGGCCGGAGTTGGCAAACTCAACGTTCGGCGTTGGCTTGCCCAGTGGCAACTGCGCCTGTTCGGTTGGCGCGCCAGCGGTGGTCGGTGCCTTGTTGCGACCTGGAATCAACCAGGCGGCGGCGACGGCAACCACGACAACGGCAGAAATTGCCAATACGTGCTTCTTCGGCATAGTAAACCCCATCTTTGGACGCTTTACCGCTGAGCGGCTGGCAATCATGGCTTCGATCATGGCATCCCGGGCAACCTGGTTGATGGTGCCAGGCCAGCCGTCGGAGCTTTCGTGAATATCAGAGATCTGCGAAGCGGAGAAAAGTTCGATGCCCTGCCCTGCGCCTTCCAGCCGCTGGGCCAGGTATTCGCGGGTTTCTTCTTCTTCGTAAGGCTGCAGTTCGATGACGTGGAACAGCTCCTGCTCGCCGCTGATCTGTTCAAGCTCGGCGATCAGCGAAGACTCGCCAAACAGGAACACATGCGGGCGCCCTTCAGGCGTACCGGCCGCCAGGGCCAGCAACGCTTCCAGGGCAGATTCGTCGAGCTGCTCGGCGTCATCCACCAGCAGGTAGACTTCCTGGCCGGTCAGGCCCAGTTGCACCACTTGCTTGAGGATCGCATTCGGCTCGGCAGTGGACACGTCGAGGGCCTGGGCCACTTGACGCAACACGCCTGCCGCATCACCGGCACCACGGGCGGAAACCACCACGCTCTGTACCGATTGCTTGTTGGTGCTGGCCACCAGCGCCTGGCGCAGCAAGGTCTTGCCGCTGCCCAATGGGCCGGTGACCACCAGCAGCAACTGGCTGTAGCGCGCCAGGTGGTGCAGTTGCCCCAGCACCGGCTTGCGTTGCGCAGGGAAAAACTTGAAACCAGGCACCCGAGGAGCAAAAGGGTCGTGGCTTAACTGGTAATGGCCGAGGAACGCCTCGTCGGCATGCAAACTAGTCATCGGGATCTTATTAACCTTTAAGCTGGGCCAGGGCGCGGTAATCCGCTCCCAGCGTGGCCTGTAAAATCTCTTTCGGATAATCGTCGGTCACTACCGCTTCGCCCATTCGGCGCAACAGCACCAGTCGCAGTCGACCGTCGATCACTTTCTTGTCTATTGCCATATGTTCGAGAAAATCTGCCTCGGTCATCTCCTCGGGAGGAATGACCGGCAACCCGGCGCGCTGGAACAGGCGGATCCCGCGATCACGCTCCTGGGCGCTGATCCAGCCCAGGCGTTGCGACATCTCCAATGCCATCACTGTGCCAGCCGCTACGGCCTCTCCATGCAACCACACACCATAGCCCATGTGGGTCTCGATCGCATGGCCGAAGGTGTGGCCGAGGTTCAAGGTGGCGCGCACGCCGGACTCACGTTCGTCGGCATTCACCACCAGCGCCTTGGCGGCGCAGGAGCGGGAAATCGCTTCGGTGAGTGCCACCTGGTCGAGGGCGCGCAGGGCGTCGACGTGTTCTTCCAGCCAGGTCAGGAACGGCTCGTCGCAGATCAGCCCGTACTTGATGACTTCCGCCAGGCCCGCCGACAGCTCGCGGGGTGGCAGGGTATTGAGGGTGGCAGTGTCGATCAGCACCACATTCGGCTGATAGAACGCGCCGACCATGTTCTTGCCCAGCGGGTGGTTGATGCCGGTCTTGCCGCCCACCGACGAATCGACCTGGGACAGCAAGGTGGTCGGTACCTGGATAAAGTCCACGCCGCGCTGATAGCAGGCGGCTGCAAAGCCGGCCATGTCGCCGATCACACCGCCACCCAGAGCCACCACCGTGGTGCGCCGGTCATGACGGGCCGTCAGCAGGCCATCAAAGATCAGTTGCAGGGTTTCCCAGGTCTTGAAGGCCTCGCCGTCCGGCAGCACCACCGAGATCACCGAGTACGCCGCCAGGCTGCGGCTCAGACGCTCAAGATACAGCGGCGCGACCGTTTCATTGGAGATGATCGCCACTTGCCGCCCGGCAATATGCGGTGCGAGCAACTCGGGCTGGTCCAACAAACCTTCGCCAATATGGATCGGGTAGCTGCGCTCGCCAAGATCGACCTTAAGTGTCTGCATGTGTCCCCGCGTTGAAGATGAAAGCAGGCGTCCTGCCCTACATTAACGTTGTCGGCAACGTCGGGATCTGACGCTGCCTGATGGCTCTACGCCACAACTCGGACGGTCATGACGCGCCGCCGAGGATAGCGCATTTCGGCCCTGGCTTTAACGGGGTGGCAACTGTGCCAGGCGCTCGAGAATGTCGAGAACCACCATTCGTGGCGGCCGCTCATCGGTTTCCACCACCAGATCGGCGATTTCCCGATAAAGCGGGTCGCGCAGCGTCAGCAGGTCCCGCAGGGTTTTTGCCGGGTCGGCGGTGCGCAGCAATGGGCGATTGCG
Source organism: Pseudomonas sp. IPO3774 (assembly GCF_013386835.1). Taxonomy (NCBI): domain Bacteria; kingdom Pseudomonadati; phylum Pseudomonadota; class Gammaproteobacteria; order Pseudomonadales; family Pseudomonadaceae; genus Pseudomonas; species Pseudomonas sp. IPO3774. Next base: position 57,854 of record NZ_JACAQY010000034.1, on the reverse strand, counting down.
GTCGCGAGCGGTGCGGCCCACCTGCTGCTCGACAGACGCGTGCAGATAAACCACGCGACCGCCGGCGTGCAGCGCCCGGCGGTTCTCGTCGCGCATCACTGCGCCACCGCCGGTGGCCAATACCACGCCATCGCAGCCGCACAGTTCGGCAATCATCGCCTGCTCGCGGTCGCGAAAGCCCAGTTCGCCTTCCTTATCGAAGATCCACGGGATATTGGCGCCCGTGCGCAATTCAATTTCCTTATCGGAGTCTTTGAATGGCAGGCGCAGCTCTTTGGCCAGCAAACGGCCGATGGTGCTTTTTCCAGCCCCCATCGGTCCTACAAGAATCAAATTTCGCACAGAATCAACGACTCACAGCAATCGCCTGGTTATTCATAATACGCGGAGTCAGGAATACCAGCAGCTCGGATTTTTTCTCCGAAACCACATCCCGCCGGAAAAGGCGGCCAAGATACGGCACATCGCCCAAAAATGGCACTTTATCTACCACTTTGCTTTGAGTATTGGAGAAAACCCCGCCGATCACGATGGTCTCCCCGTCCTTGACCAGCACCTTGGCATTGACCTCGTTTTTCTTGATCGGCGGCACATCGTTGAGCCTGTTCAGGTAGTCGGGCTCGTCCTTGGTGACCTTGACCTCCATGATCACCCAGCCGTCCGGGGTGATTTGCGGGGTCACTTCCAATGACAAGGAGGCCTCCTTGAACGACACCGAGGTCGCGCCGGTGGAGCTGGACTCCTGATAGGGAATCTCGGTGCCCTTGAGGATTCGCGCGGTTTCCTTGTCGGAGGTGACGACCTTGGGCTGCGAAACGATTTCACCATTGCCGGTTTTTTCCATGGCGGTCAGTTCCAGGTCCAGCAGCAGGTTGTCGGTGATAAACGCGACACCCAGGCCGGCGCTGCCGTTGACCGCCCCCAGGTCCACAAACGGCGAGCTGGGCGGGATTTCAGGCGGCTCGGTGCCTTCGGCCAGCGGTTTCCTGATCCCGCCAGCGCTCCAGTTACCCCGATTCAGTTGCCCGCCCCAGCGCACGCCAAGGCTTTTGTCGTAATCCACATTGGCCTCGACGATCCGCGCCTCGATCATCACCTGCCTTACCGGAATATCCAGTTGCGCCACAATCTTGCGCAGCTCCTCCAGCCGCTCCCGGGTCTGGTAGGCGATGATGTTGTTGGTGCGGTCATCCACCGCCACCGAGCCGCGCTCATCGGTGGCACCTTCCAGGCCCACGGCCGACTGGAAGAGCTTGGCCAGGTCCGACGCCTTGGCGTAATTGACTTGCAGCAACTCGCGGTGCAGCGGTGCCAAGTCAGTCATTTGCTTGCGCGACTCCATCGCCAGCAACTCGCGGGCGGCCAACTCCTCGGCCGGCGCGACCAGCAGCACATTGGCCGTCACACGCTTGTCCAGCCCCTTGGTTTGCAGCACCAGGTCCAGGGCCTGGTCCCAGGGCACGTCCTTGAGGCGCAGGGTGATCGAACCCTGCACGTCGTCGCTGGTCACCAGATTGAGGCCGGCAACGTCAGCAATCTGCTGCAACACCGCGCGCAACTCGATGTTCTGGAAGTTGAGGGACAGCTTGTCCCCGGTGAATGCCACGCGTCCGGTACTCAGGGGCGCATTGCCAGGTGGCGGCAGGTGAATCAAGTCGATTCGATTGGGCACAGCCATGACCATCGGTGCCGTGAACGCCATCCATAGCGCCACACCGAAGGACGAAAAAGTCCTTTTCATTGTTTGTTTCCGTTATGAGCTCACGTTCAGGGCAAGGGTTTGCGAGCGTTCCAGCCACGCGCCCTGGCCATCCGGGAAAAGCTCGGCCAGTTCGACATGGGAGTCATGAATCGCCGTGATGCGCCCGTGGTCCGGGCCCAGGTAATCGCCGATTGCCAGCCGATGGACAGACGACGCTCCGCGCAGCAGGGCGAAGGTTTGGGCCCCCAGGGACAGGGTCCCGACCATTTCGAACTGCTCCACGGCGAAGCCTTCGAGGATTCCGCGAGGCCTGGCGAGATCAGGTCCGGCAGCCGGTCGCCCGGCGGGTCGAACCAGTTGGCGAGAGGGCGGCTGGAAAGGGTCGCGCAAGGCTGCAAAATCGTACGCCACTTGCTGCGGCCCGGGCTCGGCGACAGCCTGTGCCGGCGGGTGCAAATCAACCTCCAGGTCATCGCCCGCCTGGCGGTTGTGACGATAGGTCCTGGCTACCAGACTGAGATGCAACTCCGAGGGATCGACAGGACTGAATGCCAAGTCATGCACCGTGACAATTCCTCGCAAGCTGGCCATGCCGTTGATGAACGCCGCCAGGTCGTGAAAAGTCCCGGTGACGCCAATCTGCATGGGCGACTCGATGTACAGGGCGCGAGGCTGGTCATCCCGAAGTTCGATGGCCTCCAGCACCAAGCCATTGGCGGCACTCAGGCGGCCAATATCTTCAAGCAGGCCGGGTACCTGGGTGTCGGCAGGCAGCCGCCGTAACAGGTTGGCGAAATGGCCTCGCATTGTTTCGAGTTCGCGGACCAGGGACTCCAGGCCGGCAGCCTGGCTGGTTTTCAGCGCGACCTGCTGTTCAAGCGCCACTTCCTGCGACTCAAGCTGGCGCAGTTGCTCCCGCGCCCCACTCAAGTAGAAGGTATTGCCCACCGCCCACAGCAGGCAAACCACCGCGCCAGCCAGCAACGCCTTGCCCGGCAAGGGCCAGTTGGCGGCGTTCTGGCAGAGCTGGGTTATATCGGATTCCGTCAGCCCTGGCAGGCCTGACGCCCCTCTCATTGGCGCACCTCATCCGAGTGACCATGGCGAACCGTCAACTGGAAGCCATTGTCGTCGCCCTCCTGCGCGCCGCGAACCCGTTGAAGCCGGGGCGCTTCCAAGTCTTCGGCAGCTTCGAGGCCACGCATGAACTGAGCAATGTCCCGGTTCGATCCGGCCGTGCCGCTGATGGAAACAGAACCGCCGTCGACGCTCACTTCGCGCAACTGCACCCCGTCCGGCACGGCACGGGCCAACTGGTCCAGCAACTGAGCACCCGCCGCACGATCGTCCTGCAAACCCTGCACAACTTTCATCCGTTCCATCAACTGCTGGCGCTGCTCATGCAGTTCGTCGATGGCCTTGATGCGCGAGTCGAGCCCGGTGACACCCTGGCTCAACTGGTTATTGCGGGCCAACTGCCGATCGATTGCACGGTCGATCACCTGGTCTGCCAGCCAAACCGCAGCCAGCGCCACCGCTGCAGCCCCCGCCAAAAACACCAGAAAATATTTGCGCCGCCGCTCATTCCGTTCTGCGCGCCACGGCAACAGGTTGATTCGTGTCATCAGTCGAAACTCCTCAGGGCCAGCCCGCAGGCCACTCCCATTCCCTGGGCATCCACGGCCCATTGCGCGCCATCGACACGACGGCCCGGCGTGATGCTGTCCGAAGCCTGCCTGCCCGCGCGAGCCAATGCAAATGCTTCGACATCCACTATCCGCGTCGCCAGCCCCGCAAGGGCCAAAACCGCCTCACGGGCCTCCACCTGTTCCTTGAGGCAGGCAACCAGCAGCACATCGACGCTTTGCGGGTCATGGGCCGACGGGCCCTGCACCTGGAAGTCGATAGCCACATCCTCCAGCGGATAAGGAATGTACTGGTCTGCTTCCCCATGGATTCGACGCACCATTTCAGCATCCGTCAGCCCCGTGTCCATCTCCAGCACGCGGGTAATCACCGAGGGCCCTGCCACGGCCACGGCGGCATGCCTGAGTGATGTATGCGCCTGTACCAGCGCCCGGGAAAGTGCCTGCGCGACGGCATCGAAATCAACCACGCTGCTGTCGACCACCGCATGGGCCGGCAACTGCTGCATGGCGTAGCCACGCACGCTGTAGCCAGTGCCTGAAGCCTCCAGCTCCACCAGCCTGACGCCGGTGTCATTGATGTCGATACCCAGGACGGCATCGGCTTTTCGCCTGAAAAATCCCTTTCTCATAAAACTCCCCAAAACTTTCCCTGTCTTACGGACTGATTGCTGCCAGGCTTCCTGCATTCGGTCGGCTTGTATGAGCGGCGCGAATGACGCCCGAAGCCGAAAAATGCTTTAATGCCCAGCGTTTTTTCCCGCGTTTATCTGCTGGCCGGGTCGATCCACCACTTGCCGTGCATGCCCCGACGCCTAACCCATTCTTTTCCTTGGAAATCCAAAAGCCTTGATTCGTCTGCTGAAGTTTTTCGGGTACTCCATTGTCGCGATCGTCTGCGGGCTGATGCTCGTGCTCAGCGGGGCCTATCTCTACCTTAGTCCCGGTTTGCCCTCCGTAGAGGCCCTGAGAAGTATCCAGTTGCAGATTCCTTTGCGGGTCTACAGCAGCGACGAAAAACTGATCGCGGAGTTCGGCGAAATGCGCCGCACACCGATCCGTTTCGCCGACATTCCACCCAATTTCATCAACGCCCTGCTGTCGGCTGAAGACGATAACTTCGCCAATCACTATGGCGTCGACCCAAGCAGCCTGGTGCGGGCGGCCACGCAGTTGGTAAAAAGCGGACACATTCAATCCGGTGGCAGCACCATCACCATGCAGGTGGCGAAGAACTTCTTCCTCACCAGCGAACGCAGCTTTTCCCGCAAAGCCACGGAAATCCTCCTGGCGTTGCAGATCGAACGTCAGCTGACCAAGGACGAGATCCTTGAGCTGTACGTCAACAAGATCTATCTGGGCAACCGCGCCTACGGCATCGAGGCGGCTTCGCAGGTTTACTACGGCAAGTCGATTCGTGACGCCAGCCTGGCGCAGATGGCGATGATTGCCGGCCTGCCCAAGGCGCCTTCACGCTTTAACCCGCTGGCCAACCCGGCGCGCAGCAAAGAGCGCCGCGACTGGATCCTGGGCCGCATGTACAAGCTGGGCAAGATCGACCAGGCCGCGTACGAAAGTGCGGTGGCCGAGCCGCTGAACGCCAGCTATCACGTGCCGACACCGGAAGTGAATGCCCCGTATATCGCCGAAATGGCCCGTGCCGAGATGGTCGGCCGCTATGGCAGCGAGGCGTACACCGAAGGTTTCCGCGTGACCACGACGATTCCGAGCAACCTGCAGGAAATCGCCAACAAGTCGGTACACGACGGCCTGGTCGCCTATGACCAGCGCCATGGCTACCGCGGCCCTGAATCGCGCCTGCCGGGCAAGACCCTGAGCGCCTGGACCGTCGAGCTGGGCAAACAGCGCCCGATCAGCGGCCTTGAACCCGCCATCGTCACCCAGGTGAAGAAAGATGGCGTGCAGGTACTGACGCGCACCGGCGAAGAGCATGTGTCGTGGGACAGCATGAAATGGGCTCGCCCGTTCCTGAACACCAACAGCATGGGTGCGATGCCCAAGCAGCCGTCGGACGTGGCGCAGGTCGGTGACCTGATTCGCGTGCAGCGCCAGAAGGACGACAGCCTGAAATTCAGCCAGGTGCCCGTGGCACAGGGCGCGCTGGTGTCGCTTGACCCGCAGAACGGTGCAATCCGTGCCCTGGTCGGCGGCTTTGCCTTCGAGCAGAGCAACTACAACCGCGCCACCCAGGCCAAGCGCCAGCCGGGTTCCAGCTTCAAGCCGTTCATCTACAGCGCTGCACTGGATAACGGCTACACCGCCGCCAGCCTGGTCAACGATGCACCGATCGTGTTCGTCGACGAGTACCTGGACAAAGTCTGGCGCCCGAAGAACGACACCAACACCTTCCTCGGCCCGATCCGCGTCCGCGAGGCGCTGTACAAGTCGCGTAACCTGGTGTCGATCCGCCTGCTGCAGGCGATGGGCGTAGGCAAGACCATCGACTACATCACCCGCTTCGGCTTCAACAAGTCGGACCTGCCGCCCAACCTGTCCCTGGCACTGGGTACCGCCACGCTGACACCGATGGAAATCGCCACCGGCTGGAGCACCTTTGCCAACGGCGGCTACAAGATCACCCCGTACCTGATCGACAAGATCGAAAGCCGTAGCGGCGAAACCCTGTTCACCGCCAACCCGCCACGGGTCCCGGGCGACGTGGTCAATGGCGTCGCGGCCACTGACGGCCAGGCAGCACCGGCCAACGGCGGCATCACCATCGAGCCGACGCCAGGCGAAGCGCCGGCAGCTGGTGCACCCGCCGCACCACAGGCGCCAGCCGTGGCCGAGCGTGTGGTGGATGGCCGTACCACTTACATCCTCAACAGCATCCTGGAAGACGTGATCAAGAAGGGTACTGGGCGTCGCGCCCTGGCCCTGGGCCGTGCCGATATCGCCGGCAAAACCGGTACCACCAACGATTCCAAGGATGCCTGGTTCTCAGGCTACAACGCCGACTACGTGACCACCGTATGGACCGGTTACGACCAGCCGGAAAGCCTCGGTCGCCGGGAGTTCGGCGGCACTGTCGCGCTGCCGATCTGGATGAGCTACATGGGCGCCGCGCTGAAGGATATGCCGCTGCATACCCAGCCGGAACCGGAAGGCATCCTGAGCCTGCGGATCGACCCGGTCAGCGGCCGTGCAGCAGCGCCGAGCACGCCGAATGCGTACTTCGAGCTGTTCAAGAGCGAGGATACGCCGCCGTCGGTCAACGAGCTGGGCAATGGTGTTGCACCGGGCAGCCCGCTGCCGGCGGACGAGGCGGCGCCGATCGACTTGTTCTAACACGCAGCTCCAATGTGGGAGCGGGCTTGCTCGCGAAAGCGGAGTATCAGGCTCAGATGGGCCGACTGACACACCGTCTTCGCGAGCAAGCCCGCTCCCACAGTTGGATCACCGCCAGGCTCGAGCCAATTGCCAGCCACAAAAAAAGCCCCGACTCGCAAGAGCCGGGGCTTTTTGGTGGTGCGCTACAACGGCTTAGCCGTTGAACACATCATCCACGCTTTGCAGCGGGTAGTTCTTCGGATACGGCAGGGTGGCCACACCCGTCTCGATTGCGGCTTTGGCCACGGCATCGGAGATCAGGGTGATCAGGCGCTTATCCATTGGTTTCGGGATGATGTACTCACGACCGAATTCCAGCTTGATGCCGCCGTAGGCGTCGCACACTTCCTGAGGAACCGGCAGTTTGGCCAGTTCGCGCAGGGCGTTGGCGGCCGCGACTTTCATCTCTTCATTGATGCGCTTGGCGCGAACGTCCAGGGCACCACGGAAGATGAACGGGAAGCCCAGTACGTTGTTGACCTGGTTCGGGTAGTCCGAACGGCCGGTGGCCATGATCACGTCGCTACGGGTGGCGTGGGCCAGCTCCGGGGAGATTTCCGGATCCGGGTTGGAGCACGCGAACACGATCGGGTTGGCCGCCATGGACTTGAGGCCTTCGGCGCTCAGCAGGTTCGGGCCGGACAGGCCAACGAACACGTCTGCACCGTCCAGGGCATCAGCCAGGGTACGCTTGGAGGACGGATGCGCGAACATCGCCTTGTACTGGTTCAGGTCGGTACGCTCGGACTGCACAACGCCCTTGCTGTCGACCATGTAGATGTTTTCCAGCTTGGCGCCCATGCTCACCAGCAACTTCATGCAGGAGATGGCCGCGGCGCCGGCGCCCAGGCAAACGATCTTGGCTTCGCCAAGGGTTTTGCCGGCGATTTCCAGGGCGTTGATCATGCCGGCCGCGGTAACGATCGCGGTGCCGTGCTGGTCATCGTGGAATACCGGGATGTCGCACTGTTCGATCAGGGCCTTTTCGATCTCGAAGCACTCAGGTGCCTTGATGTCTTCCAGGTTGATGCCACCGAAGGTGATGGAGATGCGCTTTACGGTGTCGATGAAAGCCTGCGGGCTCTCGGAATCGACTTCGATATCGAATACGTCAATGCCGGCGAAGCGCTTGAACAGCACGCCCTTACCTTCCATGACTGGCTTGGAAGCCAATGGGCCGAGGTTACCCAGGCCGAGGATCGCGGTGCCATCAGAGATCACTGCAACCAGGTTGCCTTTGCCGGTGTACTTGTAGGCCAGTTCAGGATCGCGGGCGATTTCACGTACGGGCTCGGCAACGCCAGGGCTGTAGGCCAGCGACAGGTCGCGGGCGGTGGCAGTGGCTTTGGTGAGCTCTACACTCAGCTTTCCTGGACGAGGATGGGCATGATATTCGAGAGCGGCAGTTTTCAAATCAGACATATCGGCATTCCGCTTTTACTGTTGGTCGACGGACCGCCGAGGATACGCGTGTCGCAAAGTCCCCACAAGACTGGGCAGTCACAGGTGTCAAGGGCCCTGCCCTACGACTTTTGGCCAAGAGCCACGGGATACAAGGGCTCAACTGTTCACAATCGACCTGAAAAATGTCTACAATTTTTTCTTACGGCGCCTGCTCGAGCATGCCGGGATCGGTCAGTGGCAACAGCCAGCGTGCCTGGCCCTTTTCCAGGCCGCCGCGTCGGGAGCGGTCCAGCACCCAGCCGCGGGCTTCGATGGACTGGCCCTGCAAACCCTTCAACAGCGCACTGTCGAATCGGCCCACCAGATTGGGTGCAATGCGCAGTACCAGTGAGCCCTGCAACTCAATCCAGACTCCGCCGCGATTGCGTTCGATTTTGCTCACTCGGCCGTTGACCACGGCAAAGCCCGAGCGCTGGATGTTCGCCGCATCGACCACCGGTGACCGGCGCCACACCCCCAGCCGGGCCTGCCGGGCGCTGCGTTCGGCGGCTTGCTGGCAGGCCACCAGTTCCACATTCGGCGCGACCGCCACCTGGAAGCCAAGGCCTTCGGCGAGCAACTGCGCTTCCAGATTTGCTCCATTGGCACCGTAGAGATGGGCCAGGGTGCGGCCGTAACGGTCCTTGCTCTCCCGTCCGGGCACCACGCCAACGCGTCCACCGCTCGCGTCCACCAGACTTTGCAGGCGCTCGCGAGCAGCCACGGCGAAGGGCTCATCAGTGCGCCCCTGCTTGCCGGTTTCCGGGGCATTGACGCCGATCATGCGTATGCTGCGGCCATCCTTGAGGCGCACGGTGTCGCCATCCACTACCCGCTGCACGTCGAAGGTCGCGACATCGCCGAGCGCCGGGCAGAACACCTCGGCCTGGGCGGGCGCCAGCCAAATCGCAGACACAAAAAAGGCGCCCACAAGGGACGCCTTTTTCATCAGCGAGGACAAGCCATACAGGCCATCCAAGCGGACCAGCCTTACTCGGCTTTAGGAGCAGCTTTAGCGCCGAAAGCACCGAAGCGGGTCTTGAAGCGGTCAACACGGCCGCCAACATCCAGAGTCTTCTGCTTACCGGTGTAGAACGGGTGGCACTCGTTGCACACGTCGATTGGCAGAGCTTTGCCGAAAGTCGAACGGGTTTCGAACTTGTTACCGCAGCTGCAGGTAACGTCGATGGCAACATAGTTTGGATGGATATCGGCTTTCATGGTGTATTCCTCAGGCTAGCGTGCCGCCAATCAACACTATTGTTGAATACCGCACGTAATTAGGCCGCGGATTCTACCAGACCTTTTTAAACGCGCAAGAAGCACAACGGCCCCTTTCATCAGAAAAGCGCGGCATACACAAGGCCCTGTGGGAGCCGGGCTTGCCCGCGATGCAGACGCTGCGGTGTCTCAGGTGCACCGTGTCGTTACTATCGCGGGCAAGCCCGGCTCCCACATCCACCGCTGGTCTGCTAGGCTCCCGCCCTTCTTCGCCGCCCGTCATATGAGAACCCCCGCGTGCCCGACGCCATTTTGCGCCTCGCCCTGCCCTCGCCCCTGCGCCGCCTGTTCGATTATCGGGCCCCTGCCGGCGTATTGCGGTCGCAGTTGCAGCCCGGCATGCGCGTACGGGTACCGTTTGGCCGGCGGGAGATGATCGGCATCCTGGTGGAGGTCGCCGATCACAGCGAAGTGCCCGCCGAGAAGCTTAAGCCCGCCGTGGCCATCCTCGACAGCACGCCGCCGCTGCCGCCTGCGCTGTTCAAGCTGTGCCTGTGGACCTCGCAGTATTACCAGCACAGCCTCGGCGACACCTTGAGCTGGGCGCTGCCGGTGCTGTTGCGCCAGGGCGAACTGGCCGAGGCGCGCCAGGAGCGTTTCTGGTCGATGGTCCCGGGGGCGCGCATGGACGACCCGCGCATCGCCCGCGCCCCGCGCCAGCGTGAAGCCCTGGCAACCCTGGCCCAGCATCCCCACGGCGTCGCCCATCAGCTGTTAAGCAAGCTGATGCTGAGCAAGGACAGCCTGGACTTGCTGCTGGCCAAGGGCCTGGTGCAGGTGGAGATTCGCAAGCACGCTCCCGGCGAGCGCCACGAACACTGGCTGGCCCAGCCGGAACTGCCGCTCAACCCCGAACAACGTGCCGCCTATGAAGCGATTCGCACCGGTTTCGACAGTTTCCACGCGTTCCTGCTGGCGGGCGTCACCGGCAGCGGCAAGACCGAAGTCTATTTGCAACTGATCCGCGAAACCCTCGAAGCCGGCAAACAGGCACTGGTGCTGATCCCCGAGATCAACCTCGGCCCGCAAACCCTGGCGCGTTTCGAGCAGCGTTTCAACGCGCGCATCGCCCTGGTGCACTCGGCGGTCAACGACCGCGAGCGCCTGGAATCCTGGCTCGCCGCCCGGGACGGCGAGGCCGACATTATTATCGGCACCCGTTCGGCGCTGTTCACCCCGATGAAAAATCCCGGGCTGATCATCATCGACGAAGAACACGACGGCTCCTATAAACAGCAGGAAGGCCTGCGCTACCACGCCCGCGACCTGGCGCTGGTGCGTGCCCGCCAGGAAAACATCCCGATTGTGCTGGGCTCGGCCACGCCTTCCCTGGAAAGCCTGCACAACGCCTACACCGGGCGCTACGGCCTGCTGCGTCTCAATGAACGTGCCGGCGGTGCCAAGCAACCCCGCTTCCTGCGCCTGGATGTAAAAAGTCGCCCGCTGGACAGCGGCATTTCCGGGCCGATGCAGCAAGCCATCGGGCAAACCCTCGCGGCGGGCCAGCAAGTGCTGGTGTTCCTCAACCGCCGGGGTTTTGCGCCGACGCTGCTGTGCCACGACTGCGGCTGGATGTCCGAGTGCAATCGCTGCGATGCGCGAATGACCGTGCACCAGCGCTCCGGCGAGTTGCGCTGCCATCACTGCGGCCATGTGGAGCGGGTGCCGCGGCACTGCCCGCAGTGCGGCAAAGTCGACTTGCGACCGGTGGGCGCGGGCACCGAGCGCGCCGAAGAACGACTGGGCATCCTGTTCCCGGATTACCCGGTGCTGCGGGTCGACCGCGACAGCACCTCGCGCAAGGACGCGATGAATCAGTTGTTCGCCACGATCCAGAAGGGCCAGCCGTGCATTCTGGTGGGCACGCAGATGCTTGCCAAAGGGCATCACTTCCCACGGGTGACCCTGGTGTCGATCCTGGATGCCGACGGCGGGCTGTTCTCCGGGGATTTTCGCGCCAGCGAGCGCATGGCGCAGTTGATCGTGCAGGTCGCAGGCCGGGCCGGGCGGGCCGAAGAGCCGGGCAAGGTGATCATCCAGACGCACCTGGCCGACCACCCGCTGCTGATTCAACTGACAGAACAAGGTTACTTTGCCTTCGCCGAACAGGCCTTGAGCGAGCGACGCTCGGCAGGTTTGCCACCGTTTGCGCATCTGGCGCTGCTGCGGGCCGAAGCACACAAGCCGGGGCAGGCCGAAGGTTTCCTGGATGAAGCGTGCAGCGAGGCTGAACGTTTGCTGGGGGAACTGGGTCTGACCGGCATCGAGCTATTGGGCCCGGTGCCAGCACCGATGGAACGCCGCGCCGGGCGCTACCGCGCCCAGCTACTCTTGCAAGCCAGTGCCCGCGCGCCGCTGCATCGTTTATTAAGCAGCTGGTTACTTGCGCTGGAGCAAATGCCCAGTGGTCGCCAGGTGAGATGGTCGCTGGACGTAGACCCGGTAGATTTGTACTAACCCCCTGTGGCGAGGGAGCTTGCTCCCGCTGGGCTGCGTAGCAGCCCCAAAAAAGCCGGGAGCGCTACGCACTCCAGCGGGAGCAAGCTCCCTCGCCACAGCAAGCTCCCTCGCCACAGGTTAATCGTCCGTCAAGGTCCCGCGAAGGTTGGCAAGCCCGCCCTCGCCACGGATAATGCCCAGTTTTTCCACCTGCGCATCGCGCGCCACCGCTTGCGGTCGAAAGAGAACACCATGAAAGACACCATTCGCCAGCTGATCCAACAAGCCCTCACCCAACTCGTCAACGAAGGTGTGTTGCCTGAAGGCCTGACGCCGGCGATCCAGGTGGAAAATACCCGCGACAAGACCCACGGTGATTTCGCCAGCAACATCGCGATGATGCTGGCCAAGCCGGCCGGCCTGAAGCCGCGCGACCTGGCGGAAAAAATCATCGCCGCGCTGCCGGCCGACCCGCAGGTGACCAAGGCTGAAATCGCCGGCCCAGGCTTCATCAACTTCTTCCAGAACACCCAGGCCCTGGCTTCGCGCCTGGACGCGGCCCTGGCCGACGCGAAAATCGGCGTGCGCAAGGCCGGCCCGGCACAGCGCGTGGCCATCGACCTGTCGGCACCGAACCTGGCCAAGGAAATGCACGTGGGCCACCTGCGCTCCACCATCATCGGTGACGGCGTGGCGCGGGTCCTGGAGTTCCTCGGCGATGACGTGATCCGCCAGAACCACGTGGGCGACTGGGGTACCCAGTTCGGCATGCTGATGGCCTATCTGCAGGAAAACCCGATCACCAGCAACGAGCTGTCGGACCTGGAGAACTTCTACCGCGCCGCCAAGAAGCGTTTCGACGAATCCGAAGAATTCGCCGACCGCGCCCGTGGCCTGGTGGTCAAGCTGCAAGCCGGCGATGCCGAATGCCTGGAACTGTGGGGCCGCTTCCGCGAGATCTCGCTGTCCCACTGCCAGGAAATCTACGAGCTGCTCAACGTCAAATTGACCATGGCCGACGTGATGGGCGAAAGCGCCTACAACGACGACCTGATCAACGTGGTCAACGACCTCAAGGCCAAGGGCCTGCTGGTTGAAAGCAACGGCGCGCAGTGCGTGTTCCTCGAAGAATTCAAGACCGCCGACGGCGACCCGCTGCCGGTGATCATCGTCAAGGCCGATGGCGGCTACCTCTACGCCACCACCGACCTGGCCGCCGTGCGCTACCGCAGCGGCGTGCTGAAAGCCGACCGTGCCCTGTATTTCGTTGACCAGCGCCAGGCCCTGCACTTCCAGCAAGTGTTCGAAGTGGCGCGCCGCGCCGGTTTCGTGACCCACCCGATGCAGATGGAACACATGGGCTTCGGCACCATGAACGGCGCCGATGGCCGCCCGTTCAAGACCCGTGACGGCGGCACCGTGAAGCTGATCGACCTGCTGAACGAAGCCCAGGACCGCGCCTACAACCTGGTGAAGGAAAAGAACCCGGAGCTGGCCGAAGCCGACCTGCGCAACATCGCCCGCGTCGTGGGGATTGGCGCGGTGAAATACGCCGACCTGTCCAAGCACCGCACCAGCGACTACAGCTTCAACTTCGAGCTGATGCTCAACTTCGAAGGCAACACTGCGCCGTACCTGCTGTATGCCTACACGCGGGTGGCCGGTGTGTTCCGCAAGCTGGGCAAGGACTTCAGCGAAGTCGAAGGCCAGATCAACCTTGAGGCGCCACACGAGCAGGAACTGGCTGCCAAGCTCGCGCAATTCGGCGAAGTGCTGAACAGCGTCGGCGAAAAAGGCACACCGCACATCCTCTGCACCTATTTGTACGAAGTCGCCGGTTTGTTCTCCAGCTTCTACGAGAACTGCCCGATCCTGACCGCAGACGACGAAGCCCAAAAGCAGAGCCGCCTGCGCCTCGCCGCACTGGCAGGACGGACCCTCAAGCAAGGCCTGGAATTGTTGGGCCTGGAAACTCTGGAGCGTATGTAAGTTGGCTGCCAAGAAAAAACCTGCACCCAAGCGCGGCGCCAGCCGCTATCAGGCACCGGCGAAGAAGCCTATTCCGGGCTGGTTGTGGATGGCCATCGGCCTGACGGTCGGCGCGTTTGTGGTGTTCCTGATGAAGCTCGACCCGGGCAAGGGCGATGACGTCAAACGGGTCAAGCAAGAACAGCAGAAGGCCACGAAAATGGCCGAGGCGAACAAGACACCGCCTAGCCCGACTGCGCCGGTGAAGCCGAAGTACGACTTCTACACGCTGCTGCCGGAATCGGAAGTGATCGTGCCGCCGGACGCCGTGCCGGAGAAAACCCTGCCGACGCCGCAGCCGGTGCCGACTACGCCGGTTACCCCGGCGGAAGCAGCGAAGATCGACACGGCCCGGGCCCAGGCTGCGTTGGCCGGGATTACCCCGCCGCCACCGCCGCCGGTCGCCACCACCAAGGCCGCGCCCGTGACCAAGTTCTTCCTGCAGGCGGGCTCGTTCCCGAAACAGACGGATGCGGACCGGGTACGCGCGCAGATTATTTTGCTGGGGCAGGCGGTGACGGTGGAGTCCGGGACGGTTAAGGATGCGACCTGGTATCGCGTGCTGGTGGGGCCGTTCAGCAACCGTGAACAGCTGACCGTGGCGCAGAAGCAACTGGCCGGCGCCGGGTTTAGCAACCTGTTGTTACAACAACGCCAGAGCCGCTGATTCCGGAAACAGCATCGGGTTAATGTGGGAGCGGGCTTGCTCGCGAATGCGGTAGATCAGTCAATATTTTAGGTGACTGACACACCGCATTCGCGAGCAAGCCCGCTCCCACATTTGATTTTCATCGGCCTCAGGACCGAGTCCGACACATAAACACCACTCGTCCGCCCTCCCGTCCTACAGTTGAAATCCCCCCCGCCACCCCCATATGAGTTCCATCAGGGCATTTTCGCCCCGCAGCGTGGAGACTCTCCCCTTGACCACCATCGTTTCAGTTCGCCGCCACGGCAAAGTCGTCATGGGCGGCGACGGCCAGGTTTCACTTGGCAATACCGTGATGAAAGGCAACGCGAAAAAAGTCCGTCGCCTGTACCACGGCCAGGTCCTCGCCGGTTTCGCCGGCGCCACCGCTGACGCCTTTACCCTGTTCGAGCGCTTTGAAGGCCAACTTGAGAAGCACCAGGGCCATCTGGTCCGTGCCGCCGTCGAACTCGCCAAAGAATGGCGCACCGACCGCTCCCTCAGCCGCCTGGAAGCCATGCTGGCCGTCGCCAACAAAGACGCCTCCCTGATCATCACCGGCAACGGCGACGTGGTTGAACCCGAAGAAGGCCTGATCGCCATGGGCTCCGGCGGCGGCTACGCACAAGCGGCGGCCAGCGCCCTGCTGAAGAAAACCGACCTGTCGGCCCGGGAAATCGTCGAGACTGCCCTGGGTATCGCTGGCGACATCTGTGTCTTCACCAACCACAACCTGACCATTGAGGAGCAGGACCTCGCCGAATAAGCCGCAGGCTTATTCCCGCTTGAGGACCGCCAATTACTATGTCCATGACTCCCCGCGAAATCGTCCATGAACTCAATCGCCATATCATCGGCCAGGACGATGCCAAGCGCGCCGTTGCCATCGCCCTGCGTAACCGCTGGCGCCGGATGCAACTGCCCGAAGAATTGCGCGTTGAAGTAACCCCGAAGAACATCTTGATGATCGGCCCGACCGGTGTCGGTAAAACCGAGATCGCCCGGCGCCTGGCCAAGCTGGCCAATGCTCCGTTCATCAAGGTCGAAGCCACCAAGTTCACCGAAGTGGGCTATGTGGGCCGTGACGTCGAGTCGATCATTCGTGACCTGGCCGACGCTGCCCTGAAGCTGCTGCGCGAACAGGAAATGACCAAGGTCAGCCATCGCGCCGAAGACGCCGCCGAAGAACGCATCCTCGACGCCCTGCTGCCACCGGCACGCATGGGCTTCAACGAAGACGCCGCACCGAGCTCGGATTCCAACACCCGCCAGCTGTTCCGCAAGCGCCTGCGTGAAGGCCAGCTGGACGACAAGGAAATCGAGATTGAAGTCGCCGAAGTGTCCGGCGTCGACATCTCCGCACCGCCTGGCATGGAAGAAATGACCAGCCAGTTGCAGAACCTGTTCGCCAACATGGGCAAGGGCAAGAAGAAAAGCCGCAAGCTCAAGGTGAAGGAAGCGCTGAAACTGGTGCGCGACGAAGAGGCCGGGCGCCTGGTCAATGAGGAAGAACTCAAGGCCAAGGCCCTGGAAGCGGTCGAGCAGCACGGCATCGTGTTTATCGACGAGATCGACAAGGTGGCCAAGCGCGGCAATTCCGGCGGCGTCGATGTGTCCCGCGAAGGCGTGCAGCGCGACCTGCTGCCGCTGATCGAAGGTTGCACCGTCAACACCAAGCTGGGCATGGTCAAGACCGACCACATCCTGTTTATCGCGTCCGGTGCGTTCCACCTGAGCAAGCCGAGCGACCTGGTGCCGGAGCTGCAAGGTCGCCTGCCGATTCGCGTTGAACTGAAAGCGCTGACGCCGGGTGACTTCGAACGCATCCTCAGCGAGCCCCACGCGTCGCTGACCGAGCAATACCGCGAGCTGCTGAAAACCGAAGGCCTGGGGATTGAGTTCCTGCCGGACGGTATCAAGCGTCTGGCGGAGATTGCCTGGCAGGTCAACGAGAAGACCGAGAACATCGGTGCCCGTCGCTTGCACACCCTGCTTGAGCGCCTGCTGGAGGAAGTGTCCTTCAGTGCCGGCGACATGGCGGGCGCGCAGAATGGCGTGGCAATCAAGATCGACGCCGACTACGTCAACAGCCACCTGGGCGAATTGGCGCAGAACGAAGATCTGTCTCGTTATATCCTGTAAGCCTCACGCAGGAACCGCTCTGCTTTAATGTGGGAGCGGGCTTGCTCGCGAATGCGGTGGGTCAGTCACAATTGCATGAACTGACCCACCGCATTCGCGAGCAAGCCCGCTCCCACAGTTTAAAGCCGGTTCCTTCAGGATCATCTCTGAGCGGTTCCCCAAATGACCAAACTGCCTACCGCCATCAACCTGCACAAAGCCTCCAGGACCCTGGGCCTCACCTACGGTCCCGACGAGGTGTATCAACTGCCCGCCGAATTCCTTCGCGTGCACTCCCCCTCCGCCGAGGTCCAGGGCCACGGCAAACCGATCCTGCAATTCGGCAAGCTCAATGTCGGCTTGACCAAGATCGAACCCGCCGGCCAATACGCACTGAAATTGACCTTCGACGATGGCCATGACAGCGGATTGTTCACCTGGGACTACCTCTATCAACTTGCCGTGCGTCAGGACGCGCTGTGGGCTGACTATCTTGCCGAGCTGAAAGCCGCCGGAAAAACCCGCGACCCGAGCCAGTCGGTCGTGCGGCTGATGCTCTAGCCCAGGCCTCTTGCTCATTAGTGGGCATTTTCTAATTCCATCTGCTTGAATGCCCCTCTGTCGTGGCCAACGATTGGCCCGCTTGCGAAAAAAATTAAACTCGGGTAACCAATGGAACTGGCAAGTTCCCTGCATTTGACGATGCGGTATTAACGGTCACCCGAGCAGTAGTACCAGGCTGTGCTGTGTGGCGAGTAGTGGTACACAGCGGTACCCGGTACTCGTCTGTCGGACAATGGAGCGTCGTAGATGAGTAACAAGAACAACGATGACTTGAAACGCCAGGCCTCGGAAAACACCCTGGGGCTGAACCCGATCATCGCGTTACGGAAAAAGGATTTACTGGCATCCGCTCGGATGGTGCTGACCCAGGCCATCAAACAACCGTTGCACAGCGTCAAGCATGTCGCCCATTTCGGCGTCGAATTGAAGAACGTGGTGTTCGGCAAATCACAGCTGACACCCGAGGCCGACGACCGTCGTTTCAACGACCCGGCGTGGACCCAGAACCCGCTCTACAAACGTTACCTGCAAACCTACCTGGCGTGGCGCAAGGAGCTGCACGACTGGATCGGTGACAGCAACCTGTCGGAACACGACATCAGCCGCGGCCACTTCGTCATCAACCTGATGACCGAAGCCATGGCGCCCACCAACAGCGCAGCCAACCCGGCGGCGGTCAAACGCTTCTTTGAAACCGGCGGCAAGAGCCTGCTGGATGGCCTGTCCCACCTGGCCAAGGACATGGTGCACAACGGCGGCATGCCGAGCCAGGTCAACATGGGCGCCTTTGAAGTGGGCAAGAGCCTGGGCACCACCGAAGGCGCCGTGGTGTTTCGCAACGATGTGCTGGAGCTGATCCAGTACCGGCCGATCACCGAGCAGGTGCACGAACGCCCGCTGCTGGTGGTGCCGCCGCAGATCAACAAGTTCTATGTATTCGACCTGAGCCCGGACAAGAGCCTGGCGCGCTTCTGCCTGCGCAATAACCAGCAGACGTTTATCGTCAGTTGGCGCAACCCGACCAAGGCCCAGCGCGAGTGGGGCCTGTCGACCTACATCGAGGCGCTGAAAGAAGCGGTCGATGTGGTGAGCGCGATCACCGGCAGCAAAGACATCAACATGCTCGGCGCCTGCTCCGGCGGCATCACCTGCACCGCCCTGCTGGGCCACTACGCGGCGCTGGGCGAGAAGAAGGTCAACGCCCTGACCCTGCTGGTGAGCGTGCTGGACACCACCCTGGACACCCAGGTGGCGTTGTTCGTCGACGAACAGACCCTGGAAGCAGCCAAGCGCCATTCCTACCAGGCCGGTGTGCTGGAAGGCCGCGACATGGCCAAGGTGTTTGCCTGGATGCGCCCCAATGACCTGATCTGGAACTACTGGGTCAACAACTACCTGCTGGGCAACGAGCCACCGGTGTTCGACATCCTGTTCTGGAACAACGACACCACGCGCTTGCCGGCCGCGTTCCATGGCGACCTGATCGAACTGTTCAAGAACAATCCCTTGGTGCGGGCCAATGCCCTGGAAGTGTGCGGCACGCCGATCGACCTGAAGCAGGTCACTGCCGATATTTATTCTTTGGCCGGCACCAACGACCACATCACACCGTGGCAGTCCTGCTACAAGTCGGCGCAGCTGTTTGGCGGCAAGGTGGAGTTTGTGCTGTCCAGCAGCGGGCATATCCAGAGCATTCTGAACCCGCCGGGCAATCCAAAATCGCGTTACCAGACCAGCGATACGATGCCGGGCAAGGCCCTGGACTGGCAGGAGAACGCCACCAAGCACACCGATTCGTGGTGGTTGCATTGGCAGGCGTGGCAGGCGGAGCGGTCGGGCAAGTTGAAGAAGGCGCCTGCGAACCTGGGCAACAAGACTTATGCAGCGGCGGAAGCGGCGCCGGGCACTTATGTACATGAACGATAAAGCACACACACTTTTGTGACTGGAACGGTATCAACTGTGGGAGCGGGCTTGCTCGCGAAGGGGGTGTGTCAGTTGATGCATCTAGAGACGGATTCACCGCCTTCGCGAGCAAGCCCGCTCCCACACTGACCGAGTTCCGACAGGGAATAGCGCGCCACTTTGCAGGGTAAGCCCATGCCGCAACCGTTCATCTTCCGTACCATCGACCTGGATGGCCAAGCCATCCGCACGGCGGTACGCCCGGGCAAGCCTCACTTGACGCCGCTGCTGATTTTCAACGGCATCGGCGCCAACCTTGAGCTGGTGTTTCCGTTCGTCCAGGCCCTGGACCCGGACCTGGAAGTGATTGCCTTTGATGTGCCAGGCGTCGGCGGCTCGTCGACCCCCAGCCGGCCTTATCGCTTTCCCGGCCTGGCCAAACTCACCGCGCGCATGCTCGACTACCTGGACTATGGCCAGGTCAACGCGGTGGGCGTTTCCTGGGGCGGCGCGCTGGCGCAGCAGTTCGCCTATGACTATCCGGAACGCTGCAAGAAGCTGATTCTGGCCGCCACCGCCGCCGGTGCCTTCATGGTGCCGGGCAAGCCGAAGGTCTTGTGGCTGATGGCCAGCCCCCGGCGTTATATCCAACCGTCCCACGTGGTGCGCATTGCACCGATGATCTACGGCGGCTCCTTCCGTCGGGATTCGAAACTGGCCGCCGAACACGCGAGCAAAGTGCGTTCGGCGGGCAAGCTGGGTTACTACTGGCAACTGTTCGCCGGGCTTGGCTGGACCAGCATCCACTGGCTGCACAAGATCAAGCAGCCGACCCTGGTGCTGGCCGGCGACGACGACCCACTGATCCCGCTGATCAACATGCGCATGCTGGCCTGGCGCATTCCCAACGCCCAACTGCACATCATCGACGACGGCCATCTGTTCCTGATTACCCGGGCCGAGGCCGTGGCGCCGATCATCATGAAGTTTCTCCAAGAGGAACGCCTGAGGGCGGTGATTCACCCGCAACCCGCACTTTAGACGGCGGCGGTCAGGACGACCGCGCCGCGCAACTTGGCCAGAACCGACTATGGTTCTGAATTGGCGTGCTTGTTGATGGCTTGACGAAGGAGTGTTGGCGCATGCGAGAAAGACCCGTATCGAACCCGGTGCCCACACCCGCCGCGTTCATCAATATTGAAAGTGCGATCACCGGCCTGCGCGGCCGGGATTTGCTCTCGACCCTGCGCAGCGTCGCCGCACACGGCTTGCGCAATCCGGTGCACACCGCCCGCCACGCCTTGAAGTTGGGCGGGCAATTGGGCCGCGTGCTGCTCGGGGAAACGGTGCACGAGCCGAACCCGAAGGACAGCCGCTTCGCCGACCCGACCTGGCAGCTCAACCCGTTTTATCGGCGCAGCCTGCAAGCCTACCTGAGCTGGCAAAAACAGACCCGCCACTGGATCGACGACAGCAACCTCAGCGCCGACGACCGGGCGCGGGCGCACTTTGCCTTTGCCCTGCTCAACGATGCGGTGTCGCCATCCAACACCCTGCTCAACCCGCTGGCGATCAAGGAGCTGCTCAACTCCGGCGGCAACAGCGTGGTGCGTGGCGTCAGCAACCTGTTCGACGACCTGCTGCACAACAACGGCTTGCCGCGCCAGGTCACCAAGCAGGCCTTTGAAGTCGGCAAGACGGTGGCCACCACACCCGGTTCGGTGGTGTTTCGCAATGAACTGCTGGAGCTGATCCAGTACAAGCCCATGAGCGAAAAACAGTACGCCAAGCCGCTGCTGGTGGTGCCGCCGCAAATCAACAAGTACTACATTTTCGACCTGAGCCCGAACAACAGCTTCGTCCAGTTCGCTCTGAAAAATGGCCTGCAAGTGTTTATGGTCAGCTGGCGCAACCCGGATGTACGCCACCGGGAATGGGGCTTGTCCACCTACGTCGCGGCTTTGGAAGAAGCGCTGAACGTAACCCGCGCAATCACCGGCGCCCGTGAGGTCAACCTGATGGGCGCCTGCGCCGGTGGCCTGACCATCGCCGCGCTGCAAGGCCATCTGCAGGCCAAGCGCCAGTTGCGCCGTGTCTCCAGCGCCAGCTACCTGGTGAGCCTGCTGGACAGCCAGATCGACAGCCCCGCCACCCTGTTCGCCGACGAACAGACGCTGGAAGCCGCCAAGCGCCGCTCTTACCAGCAAGGCGTACTCGACGGCCGGGACATGGCCAAGGTATTCGCCTGGATGCGTCCCAACGACCTGATCTGGAACTACTGGATCAACAATTACCTGCTGGGCAAGGAACCGCCGGCCTTCGACATCCTGTACTGGAACAACGACAACACCCGCCTGCCCGCCGCGCTGCATGGCGACTTGCTGGACTTCTTCAAGCACAACCCGCTGAGCCACCCCGGCGGCCTGGAGGTGTGCGGCACGCCCGTCGACTTACAGAAGGTCACGGTGGACAGTTTCAGCGTAGGCGGCATCAACGACCACATCACGCCGTGGGACGCGGTGTACCGCTCCACCCAGCTGCTGGGCGGCGACAAGCGCTTCATTCTGTCCAACAGCGGGCATGTCCAGAGCATCCTCAACCCGCCGGGCAACCCCAAGGCCAACTACGTCGAGAACCTCAAGCTGAGCAGCGACCCGCGCGCCTGGTACTACGACGCCAATCATGTCGAGGGCAGCTGGTGGCCCAACTGGCTGGCGTGGATCCAGCAGCGCTCCGGTGTACAGCGCGAAACCCTGACCGCCCTGGGCAACCAGAATTACCCACCGATGGAAGCGGCGCCGGGCACCTATGTGCGAGTCCGCTGAGCCCCACGACGACTTTAAGAAGACTGGATGAAGACCCGCGACCGTATCCTTGAATGTGCCTTGCAGTTGTTCAACCACAAGGGCGAGCCGAACGTGTCGACCATGGAGGTGGCCAATGAAATGGGGATCAGCCCCGGCAATCTCTATTACCACTTCCATGGCAAGGAACCGTTGG
The DNA here is from genome assembly GCF_013386835.1 of Pseudomonas sp. IPO3774. Taxonomy (NCBI): domain Bacteria; kingdom Pseudomonadati; phylum Pseudomonadota; class Gammaproteobacteria; order Pseudomonadales; family Pseudomonadaceae; genus Pseudomonas; species Pseudomonas sp. IPO3774. The sequence continues at coordinate 35,686 of NZ_JACAQY010000034.1, read as the reverse complement.
TGCTCGGGCTGTTCGAGCGCTTTCAAAACGAATTGGCGCCGTTGCTCGATCCGCCGGAAGACGCACAACTGGCGGCCGAGGATTACTGGCTGTTCCTGCACCTGATCGTGGAGCGCATGGCGCACTATCGGTTTCTGTTCCAGGACCTGTCGAACCTGGCGGGCCGCTTGCCGAAACTGGCCAAGGGCATCCGCAACCTGCTGACGGCGCTCAAGCGCACGCTGGCCTCGTTGCTGGCCCGCCTCAAGACGGATGGGCAACTGGTCAGTGAAACCCAGGCGCTGGGGCAGTTGGTGGAACAGATCACCATGACCTTGCTGTTTTCCCTGGACTACCAGCGGATTCTCGACCGAGCAGGTGAGGTGCGGGTGGTGGTGTACCAGATCATGATGCTGGTGGCCCCGCATCTGCTGATGCCGGCGAGGCTGGCGACAGAGAGGTTGGCGCTGCGCTACCTGGACGACGCGGACTAAAATGTGGGAGCGGGCTTGCTCGCGAAAGCGGAGTGTCAGTCAATACATGTGTGACTGATCCACCGCTTTCGCGAGCAAGCCCGCTCCCACATTGGATTTGTGTTGTTCTGTAGATTCCATAAAAAACGCCCGACCTTCGCAGGCCGGGCGTTTTTATGTGTCCCGTAAAAATCAGGACTGACTGGTAGGCGTCGGGGTTGCCGGCGTTGCAGTCGGGGTAGCAGCAGGCGTCGGTGGCGTGACCGAGTTCGTCGCCGGCGCTGCAGTTGCAGGCTTGGCCGCTACCGCTGGCTTCGGCGCTGCTGGCTTTTTGGCTACGGCCGGCTTCTTCGCCGCAGCCGGTTTTGCAGCTGGCTTGGCCGCTGCAGGTTTTGCAGCCGCAGGCTTGGCGGCGGGTTTGGCAGCAACCGGCTTGGCTGCAGGTTTCGCAGCGGCTGGCTTGGCAGCAGGCTTCGCTGCAGCAGGTTTGGCGGCAGCGGTTTTCGCCGCTGGCTTGGCTGCTGCTTTTGCTGCCGGCTTGGCTGCAGGTTTCGCCGCAGGTTTTGCAGCTGCTTTAGCGGCCACTGGTTTAGCGGCAGGCTTGGCGGCCGGTTTAGCCGCTGCGGTTTTCGCCGCAGGCTTGGCAGCCGGTTTTGCAGCAGCTTTGGCCGGCGCCTTGGCGGCGGGCTTGGCTGCCGGTTTGGCGGCGGCCTTGACCAGCGGTTTAGCGGCGGTTTTAGCAGCAGGCTTGGCCGCTGCAGTTTTCGCCGCAGGCTTGGCAGCCGGTTTAGCCGCTGCAGTTTTAGCCGCAACTGGCGCAGCTTTAAGGCCGGTGAGTTTTTCGATTTGCCTGGTCAAGGTATCGACCTTGCTGTGCAGCGCTTTCACTTCAGTACGGCTAGGTACGCCGAGTCGCGAAATGGCACTGTTCAGGCGCTTGTCAAAAGCCCCTTCCAGTTCGCCCCACTTGTCGCTGATACGTGATTTGGCAGAACCGGCGGAAGCCTTTGCCGCATCGACTTGTTTACCCACTGTGCTCTTGGTCAACTTCTCGGCCTTCTCGCCGTCTTTAACCAAAGTCTCGAAGTATTTACCGCCGTCACTGCTCACCTTCGAGTACACGCCTAAACCGGCCAGCCAGATCTTGCGGGAGTATTTTTCAACTTCCCCGATCCACGAGCTGCCTTCTTTATCAGTAGTCTTTTTACCAGCCATCCCGTTGTCTCCTTAGTGTTTACGCGCGACACGTTCGAGCAATGCCGTCAGCTCATCGAGCTTAGCAGAGAGTGTCTCCACGTCATGTTTAGACGGAATGCCGATCCGATTCAAGGCACTTCCAACACGACTATCAAAAGCGCTTTCAACTTTATCCAGTTGCACTTCGACTCGACCTTTGACGCCGAAGACTTCGCTCTTGACTTGATCAATCTGACTGTTGGCTGCATCAAGTTGTTCAATCACAACTTTTTTGCCTTTAGTTTCAACATGTTGACCAGTCTTAACCAGCTCTTTGAAGTACTCGGCGCCCTCGCTTCCGACCTTGGCGTAAGCCCCCAAACCGGCCAGCCAGATCTTGCGGGCATAGGATTTAACGTCAGTCAGGGCGTTAGTTCCGGTAGCAATTTTTTTCTTCAAAATAACTTTGGCCATGGTGCACCTCACGCATAAAGGGGGGAGGAACTGCCCACAGAAGTTGGGGGCTTGGGCACAAAGTAGGCAGAAAAATTAGAATCGGCACCCTAAGAAGGTCGCAAATCAGGCCAGGGCTTTATCCAGTGCCTTCTCGATTTCGGACTTGATGGTGCCACTCATGGCCGACATCAACAGGCCCAGCTCGACTTCAATCCGCAGGGAATCTTCCGCCACTTTCACGGTGCCTTTAACGCCCGAACGTTTGAGGTTCAGTGTGTCGCCGGCCCACGAAGACTCCAGGCCATATTGCTCCTTGAGTTTGCTCGCCAACTTGTCGGCTTTTTCTCGGGCAGCGTCTTTGCCCAGTGTGTGGGCACGTTCAACCTGTATACGGGCCATTTGAATGACTCCTCGTTATAGAGACTTGTCGACCCGCCATGCGGCAAAAGGTCTCGGTGACCACCTATCTTACCTTCAGCCTTGCCAAGACAAAGCATGCCTTGGGGATTAGAATGCCCCCATTCTCTTTTGGTGACAGCGATATGACTGATCAGCGCAAAGGCAGCGATGCCGAACCCACCACTCACTTCGGCTTCAAGAACGTCCCGGAAAGCCAGAAAGCGGAAAAAGTCGCCGAGGTGTTCCACTCGGTCGCCGCCAAGTACGACTTGATGAACGACGTGCTCTCCGGCGGCATGCACCGTCTGTGGAAGCGCTTCACCATTGAGTTGTCGGGTGTACGCACCGGCAACCGTGTGCTGGATATCGCAGGCGGCACGGGCGACCTGGCCGCCAAGTTCTCCAAGCTGGTGGGCCCCACCGGGCAGGTGGTACTGGCCGACATCAACGGCTCGATGCTCAAGGTCGGTCGTGATCGCCTGCTGGACAAAGGTGTGGCGGGCAATATCGAGTTCGTCCAGGCCGACGCTGAAAAGCTGCCGTTCCCGGACAACCACTTCGACTGCGTGACCATCGCCTTCGGCCTGCGTAACGTGACCCACAAGGAAGACGCACTGCGCTCGATGCTGCGCGTACTCAAGCCCGGCGGTCGCCTGCTGGTGCTGGAGTTCTCCAAGCCGACCAACGCACTGATGTCCAAGGTCTACGACACCTACTCGTTCGCCTTCATGCCGTTGATGGGCAAGCTGATCACCAATGACGCCGAAAGCTACCGCTACCTGGCCGAATCGATCCGCATGCACCCGAACCAGGAAACCCTGAAGTCGATGATGGTAGAGGCCGGTTTCGACCGCGTGACCTACCACAACATGACCTCGGGCATCGTCGCCCTGCACCGCGGCATCAAGCCCTGATGCTGTTCGCAGGCCTTCTCGCCAGCGTCGAACACGGCCTCAACCGTGTACTGCGCCTGGACAGCACCGCCCTGGCACGGCTGGCGCACCTGAACGGCAGGATCATCGCCGTCGACTGCACCAGCCCCGCCTTGCAGCTGTTTATCCTGCCCAGCGATGAAGGCCTGTTGCTGGCGTCCCACTGGGCCGCCGACGCCGACTGCACCCTGCGTGCTTCCGGCTCAAGCCTGCTGCGCCTGGCCCTGAGCCGGGACAAGACGGCGATCCTCCACGGCCCGGACGTGGAACTTGAAGGCGACAGCGCGGTGCTGATGGACCTGGCCGCCGTGCTGCAAGACCTGGAACTGGACTGGGAATACGAGCTGTCACGTTGGCTCGGCCCGGTGGCCACCCAACTGATCAGCGGTCATCTGCGCAGCCGTACGCGCTGGTACCAGCAGGGTTTCGCCAGCCTGAACCAGAACCTCGCCGAATACCTGAGCGAAGAATCGCGCACCCTGGTCGGACAACGGGAAGCGGAAGCGCGCTTTCGCGAACTCGACCAGGCCAAACTCGACCTGGAACGACTTGAGGCGCGCTTCGAGCGCCTGAGCCGCTCCCTTGATTCAAGCGATAACGCATGAAGCTGCTCGCCGTCCGCCGTTTGTTTCGTATCCAGCGCGTCGTAATCCGCTACCGCCTCGATGACCTGCTGTTCGCCCTGCCGCTGCCGTGGTTTCTGCTGGCGGTGCGCTATGTGCTGCCGTGGCGCTGGTTCCCGCGCAAGACCCTCGAGCTGAGCCGTGGCGCGCGCCTGCGCCTGGCGTTGCAGGACCTGGGGCCGATCTTCATCAAGTTCGGGCAGATCCTCTCCACCCGCCGCGACCTGTTGCCCGAAGACATCGCCGACGAACTGATGCTGTTGCAGGACCGCGTGCCGCCGTTCGACTCGCAACTGGCAGTCACGCTGATTGAAGAGCAACTGGGCAAGAAGATCAGCGAAGTCTTCAGCCGCTTCGACATCGCGCCGCTGGCCTCGGCCTCGGTGGCCCAGGTGCATGCCGCGCAACTGAAAAGCGGCGAAGAAGTGGTGGTGAAGGTGATCCGCCCGGGCCTCAAGCCGATCATCGGCCAGGACCTGGCGTGGCTGTTCATCCTTGCCCGCGCCGCCGAGCGCTTTTCTGCCGATGCACGCCTGCTGCACCCGGTAGACGTGGTGCTGGACTACGAAAAAACCATCTACGACGAACTCGACCTGCTGCGCGAAGCGGCCAACGCCAGCCAGCTCAAGCGAAACTTCGAAGGCTCGCAGCTGCTGTACGTGCCGCAAGTCTATTGGGACTGGTGCCGCCCGAAAGTGCTGGTCATGGAGCGCATCTACGGCGTGCAGGTCACCGACCTCGCGACCCTGGCCGACCAGCGCACCGACATGAAGATGCTTGCCGAGCGCGGCGTGGAGATTTTTTTCACCCAGGTGTTCCGCGACAGCTTCTTCCACGCCGACATGCACCCCGGCAACATTTTCGTCAGCACCGTGAACCCGTGGAGCCCGCAGTACATTGCGATCGACTGCGGCATCGTCGGCAGCCTGACCCCGGAAGACCAGGATTACCTGGCGCGCAACCTGTTCGCTTTCTTCAAGCGTGACTACCGCCGCGTGGCGCAGTTGCACATCGATTCGGGCTGGGTGCCGGCCGAAACCAAGCTCAACGAATTCGAAGCGGCGATCCGCACTGTGTGCGAGCCGATCTTTGAAAAACCGTTAAAGGATATTTCCTTCGGTCAGGTGCTGATGCGTCTGTTCCAGACGGCGCGGCGCTTCAATATGGAAGTGCAGCCGCAGTTGGTACTGTTGCAAAAGACCCTGCTGAACATCGAAGGCCTGGGCCGCCAACTGTACCCGGACCTCGACCTGTGGAACACCGCCCAGCCGTTCCTCGAGCGCTGGATGCGGGACCGTATCAGCCCGAAAACCCTGCTGGGCAACCTGCAAAGCCAGGTCGAGCAACTGCCGCACCTGGCCAACATGACCCGCGACCTGCTGGAGCGCATGTCCCAGCCCCACGCCAAGGACCCCGCACCGCCGTGGCACAAGCGCAAGGACGACTGGTTCCTGCGCCTGCTGGGCGCCGCGCACCTGGTGGGCGGTACGATACTGGCCGCCGGCGGGCCGCTGAATGAACTGGGCCACTGGCCGGCCGGCATCATGGTCGCGGTGGGCGTGTATCTGATCGTGCGTCGATAGCCAATCCGGTTATACACTGTCGCAAATTGCCGGAGCCGAAAATGAAAGACTGGCTGGACGAGATCAAGTGGGACAGTGACGGCCTGGTGCCGGCCATTGCCCAGGACTACAAGACCGGGCGCGTGCTGATGATGGCCTGGATGAACCGCGAGGCCCTGAGCCTGACCGCCGCCGAGAACCGCGCCATCTACTGGTCACGTTCCCGTGGCAAACTGTGGCGCAAGGGCGAAGAGTCCGGGCACGTGCAAACCCTGCATGAGATGCGCATCGACTGCGATGCCGATGTGGTGATCCTCAAGGTCGAGCAGATCGGCGATATCGCCTGTCACACCGGCCGTCACAGCTGCTTTTACCGCGTGTTCGAGAACGGCGAGTGGAAGACCGTCGAGCCCGTGCTCAAAGACCCGCACGCTATCTATTCGGCAGGACACTGAACATGAGCGATACCCTCAACCGTGTGGCCCAGGTGCTGGAAGACCGCAAAGGCGCGGACGCCGACAGCTCCTACGTCGCCAGCCTGTACCACAAGGGTCTGAACAAGATCCTGGAAAAACTCGGCGAAGAATCCGTCGAGACGATTATTGCGGCCAAGGACGCGCAAATCAGCGGCGACTGCAGCGACGTGATCTACGAAACTGCCGACTTGTGGTTCCACAGTCTGGTCATGCTCGCCCAACTGGGGCAGCATCCACAGGCAGTGCTTGATGAACTGGACCGTCGCTTCGGCTTGTCCGGGCATGCCGAAAAGGCCTCGCGCCCGTCCGTCTGACCAACTTTTACAGAGGAATTGCAGCATGGGCATTTTTGACTGGAAACACTGGATCGTCATTCTTGTGGTCGTTGTGCTGGTGTTCGGCACCAAGAAACTGAAAAACCTCGGCACCGACGTCGGTGAATCGATCAAGGGCTTTCGCAAGGCCATGAACGACGACGAAAAGCCTGCCGACCCGGCCGTCAATCCGGTGCCACCGGCGCAGCCTGTACACCCGCAGGCCACTCAGCCGATCACTGAACGTCGCACCTTCGACGTGCAGGCCGAGCACGTCAAAGAGCAGAACCAAAAAGACTCGTGAGTACTGAATAATGTTTGGTATCAGCTTCTCTGAACTGCTGCTCGTCGGCCTCGTGGCCCTGCTGGTACTGGGGCCGGAACGCCTGCCCGGTGCCGCGCGCACGGCCGGCCTGTGGATCGGGCGCCTGAAACGCAGTTTCAACGCCATCAAACAGGAAGTTGAACGGGAAATCGGCGCCGACGAGATTCGCCGGCAACTGCACAACGAACACATTCTGTCGTTGGAGCAGGAGGCACGGAAGATTCTCTCGCCGGTGCAGGAAACGCCCAAGCCGGTCGAGCCTGTGGCCGAGCATTCGATTGCTCCGCCCGCCGCACCCGCGCCTGCACCGGTCGCTGAACCCGTGCACGCCGTCGAGCCTGCGCCCACTGCGCCCGTGACCCCGACCGAACCCGCGCCGACACCTGCCGTGTCGCCCGCGCCCCACGACCCTACATTGCCGCCGCGAGCCCCATGAGCGCTGATAAACCGGAAACCGACCAGCACATGCCACTGGTCTCGCACCTCACCGAGTTGCGCACCCGCCTGCTGCGCTGTGTCGCGGCGATCTTCATCATCTTTGCCGGGCTGTTTGCCTTCACCCAGCAGATCTACACCTTCGTCTCCACGCCGCTGCGCGACTACTTGCCGGCTGGCGCGACGATGATCGCCACCGACGTGTCGTCACCGTTCCTCACGCCGTTGAAGCTGACGATGATGGTTTCGCTGTTCCTGGCGATCCCGGTGATCCTGCATCAGATCTGGGGCTTTATCGCGCCGGGCCTGTACAAGCATGAAAAACGCATCGCCGTGCCGCTGCTGGTGTCGAGCATCCTGCTGTTCTATACCGGGATGGCTTTTGCCTACTTCCTGGTGTTCCCGCTGATCTTCAAGTTCTTCGCCGCCGCCACCCCGGCCGGCGTAGAGATGATGACCGACATCACCAGCTACCTCGACTTCGTGATGACGCTGTTCTTCGCCTTCGGCGTGGCCTTCGAAATCCCGGTGGCCGTGGTGCTGCTGGTGTGGATCGGCGTGGTCGACGTCAAATACCTGAAGAAGATCCGCCCCTACGTGATCATCGGCTGCTTCGTGGTCGGCATGATCCTGACCCCGCCGGACATCTTCTCCCAGACCCTGCTGGCCGTACCCATGTGGATGCTGTTCGAGATTGGCATCCTGTTTGGCAGCCTGGTGAGCAAGCGTGGCGATCACCCCGATGACCAACCCGCCGACGACGACCAGCCGCCAGCGACCCAGCCGTGAACCTGCTGCTGCTTGAGGAGGCCGACTTTATCGCGGCCGACCGGGTGGTGCTGCGTGATCGGCGCCTGGTGCATATGCAGGAAGTCCACCGTGCCGCCGTAGGCGACAGCCTGCGGGTCGGACGGATTGGCGGCTTGATGGGCAACGCGCAGTTGCTGCGCCTGGAAGCCCGGGAAGCCGAGCTGGAAGTGACCTTCGACCAGCCGCCGCCGGCCAAACTGCCCCTGACCCTGCTGCTGGCCCTGCCCCGTCCGAAAATGCTGCGCCGGGTGCTGCAAACCGTGGCGTCCATGGGCGTGCCGCGAGTGGTGCTGGTGAACAGCTATCGCGTGGAAAAAAGCTTCTGGCAGACGCCGTTCCTGGAGCCGGAAGCGATTCGCGAGCAATTGATCCTCGGCCTGGAACAGGCCCGGGACACGGTGCTGCCCGAGATCGTGATCGAAAAGCGCTTCAAGCCATTCGTCGAAGACCGCCTGCCCGCCATGGCGCAAGGCACCCTCGGCCTGATTGGTCACCCCGGCGACTATCCGCCCTGCCCTCGCGGGCTGGATGAGCCGGTCACCCTGGCCATCGGGCCGGAAGGCGGCTGGATTCCCTACGAGGTGGACCTGCTGGCCAAGGCCGGGTTGCAGCCGGTGCAACTGGGGGCTCGGATCCTGAGGGTCGAAACCGCCGTCACCGCATTGCTCGCCCGCCTTTTCTAACACCGCCCTCTCCTGTAGGAGCGAGCTTGCTCGCGAAAAACTCAAGGACACCGCGCTCACTCAGAATGCCCGCGTTATCGTTGACGACCTTCGCGAGCAAGCTCGCTCCTACAGAAACATCCGAATCTGCCGATACGCTCTGAATAAGTCCAAGCCTTGTTCCAGGGGAGTTCGCAGCATGTATCGTTGGTTAGCCGAGAAACTGGGGAATGTCAGCGTCAACCGCAAGCTGAGCATAGGCTTCGGCCTGGTATTGGTCCTGACCCTATTGATCACCTTCACCGGCTGGACCGGCCTCAGCGGCGTGATCAGCCGTGGCGACAAGCTGGGCTACATCTCCAGCCTCAACGGGCTGACCAAGGACCTGCGCCTGGCGCGACTGGACTTCGAAATGCGCCGTGGCGAACAAGGCACCAGCGCGGTCAACGACCTGATCACCCAGCTGGACAGTGGCCTGAAAACCGCCGCAGACCTGATCGAGCAACCCGACGACAAGCTCGTGGTAGAGCAGCAACAGGATGCCTTGGGGCAATACAAAAAAGCCTTCGGCGCCATGGTGCAGGCCGGCCTCAAGCGTGAAGGCGCCCGCAGCAAACTGGGCGATACCGCCGATAACGCCGTCGCAAAAATCAACGAAGTGGAAAAATCCCTGCTGCAAGGCGACAGCGTCACCCTGTTCAACAGCGTGGTCGACCTGAGCAAACTGATCCAGCAAGCGCGCTTCCAGGTGCGCGGCTACACCTACAGCGGCAAGGTCGAAGCCGAACAACCGGCGCTGGATGCCATCGACAACGCCCTGAAGAAAATCACCGACCTCAACGACCCGTTGCCCGAACAATACCGGGCCAACCTGCAAGAGGCCAGCGCCTCGCTGCAGGCCTACCGCGCCGCCGTGAGCCAGTACCGCGACTCCCAGGTGGCCAGTGCCGCCGCGATGAAAATCATGGGCGAGCAGGGCGATATCCTGCTCGACCGCAGTAACAAACTCACCACTTCGCAAACCGTGGTGCGTGATACCGATGCCGCCCACGCCAAGAACCTGCTGTTACTGGCCACCGCCCTCGCGCTGGCGTTTGGTGTACTCGCCGCCTGGGCCATTACCCGGCAGATCGTGATTCCACTGAACCAGACCCTCAAAGTCGCCGAGCGCGTGGCGTCCGGCGACCTGAGCCACAACCTGATCTCCCAGCGCCAGGATGAACTGGGGCAACTGCAACGGTCGATGCAAAGCATGACCGTGGGCCTGCGGGAGCTGATTGGCGGTATCAGCGACGGCGTCACCCAGATCGCCAGTGCCGCCGAGCAGCTATCGGCCGTTACCGAGCAGACCAGCGCCGGGGTCAACAGCCAGAAGGTCGAGACCGACCAGGTGGCCACCGCCATGAACGAAATGGCCGCCACCGTGCAGGAAGTCGCCCGTAACGCTGAAGAAGCCTCGGAAGCCGCCGTAGCCGCCGACCAACAGGCCCGTGAAGGCGACAAGGTGGTCGGTGAGGCCATCGCCCAGATCGAGCGCCTGGCCAGCGAGGTGGGCAACTCCACCGAAGCCATGGGCCATCTCAAGCGTGAGAGCGACAAGATCGGCAGTGTGCTGGACGTCATCAAGTCAGTGGCCCAGCAAACCAACCTGCTGGCCCTTAACGCAGCGATTGAAGCGGCGCGCGCCGGTGAAGCCGGACGCGGTTTTGCGGTGGTTGCCGATGAAGTGCGCAGCCTTGCCCAGCGGACGCAGAAGTCCACCGAGGAGATCGAAGAGTTGATCGTCGGCCTGCAAAGCGGCACCCAGCAGGTGGCAACCATCATGGACAACAGTCGCGGCCTGACCGACAGCAGCGTCGAGCTGACCCGTCGGGCCGGCAATGCCCTGGAAAACATCACCCGTACCGTCTCGGCGATCCAGGCGATGAACCAGCAGATCGCCACCGCCGCCGAGCAGCAAAGCGCCGTGGCCGAAGAGATCAACCGCAGCGTGCTCAACGTGCGGGACGTTTCCGAACAAACCTCGGCGGCCAGCGAAGAAACTGCGGCTTCCAGTGCCGAGCTGGCGCGCCTGGGGGTTTACCTGCAAAGCCTGGTAGGTCGCTTCAAGGTCTGACCCGCTTGCGGCGGCCATCAGGGCCGCCGCTCCGACAATATGTGAAATTTCCTACGCGTTTTTCAGGTCGTGGATCACACACCTGGCGCCGAATAAAAGTAGCGTTTCAACTCCCCTGACCATTGTTGGCCGGACGCTTGAGACGCTCCTTTTGATTCGTTGGAGGTTCACCATGTTTCGTCCACTGACCCGCCTGCTCGGAAACATCAGCATCAGCCTCAAACTTGCCCTGGGCTTTGGCCTGGTGCTCAGCCTCAGCCTGATCATCGCCTCTACCGGCTGGCAAGCCTTGAGCGCATCCCTCGATCGCTCCCAAAAACTCACGCTGCTCTCGCAATTGGCAGTCGTCGGCGAAGAGTTGCGCGCTGATCGCATCGTCTATCGCACCCTGAACGACCCGGCCAGCCTGTCCAAAATAGAGCTGCACATGGACAAGATCGACCAGTTCCTGGTGGATCTTTCCCCGCGATTTACCGACCCGGTCAACCAACAACAGCTGCAGGAAAGCCGACGCTTCGTCACCAGCTTCAAGACCGCCTTAAGCGGCCTGGAGGGGCTGATCAAGCAACGTGAAAACGCCCGTGAACAGCTCAAGCGCAGCTCAGTCCAGAGCAGTGACAGCCTCTCTGAACTGTCGAGCAACCTGCCCAATCAAGACGATGAAAAGGCTCTCGATGCCGTGGAACAATTGCGCCAGGCCCTGGAACAAGCCGAAGACCGCGCCCAGAGCCCCGCCTGGGCCGCTGCGTCATTGGACGCCTATGCCAAGGGCGTGAGTGATGCACTACTGGCCCTGGATGGCGCCCAGGCGGCGGTAGGCGCGCTGCCGGTTGACGCCAGCGCCCTGAAAAAAGTCCTGCTCGATTTTCGGACCCACCTGACACGCCTCAAGGACGCCCAACTCAGCGCCGAAACCACCCAGAACCAGCTTGAACAGTGGCTGGATCAATTGCTCACGGAAAGCGACCTGCTGAGCCAGGACCAGACCGCCAAGCGTGACAACGAAGCCAGCCTCGCCCGCACCCTGCTGCTCAACGTTACTGCAGCGGCGCTGTTGCTCGGCGTCGTGGCCGCCTGGTTGATCGCCGGCCAGATCGTCGCGCCGCTGCGCCAGGCCCTGTCCGTGGCCAACCGGATTGCCGAAGGTGACCTGAGCCACGACATCCAGGCCTCGCGCCAGGATGAACTGGGGCAGTTGCAGCGCAGCATCGGGCAAATGACCCTCAACCTGCGGGGTTTGATCAGCGGCATCGGCGACAGCGCCCAGCAGATCGCCAGCGCCGCCGAGCAACTCTCGGCGGTCACCGAGCAAACCCGCGACGGGGTCGACGGCCAGAAGCAGGAAACCGAACAGGTGGCCACCGCCATGAACGAGATGCTCGCCACCTCCCAGGAAGTTGCGCGCCATGCCGAGCAAGCGTCGCTGGCTGCTGCCGAGGCCGACCGGCAGGCGGGCCAGGGCGATCAGGTGGTGGCTGAAGCCATTACCCACATCGAGCACCTGGCTCAGGAAATGGCTCGTTCAAGCCAGGCCATGCAAGGCCTGCAACAGGAAAGCCGGAAGATCGGCAGCGTGCTGGAGGTGATCAAGTCGGTATCGGAACAGACCAACTTGCTGGCCCTCAACGCCGCGATCGAGGCGGCCCGCGCAGGCGAAGCCGGCAGGGGGTTTGCCGTGGTCGCCGATGAAGTGCGCAGCCTGGCACAACGCACCCAGCAGTCGGCCGAGGAAATCGAGGAGTTGATCAGCGGCCTGCACCGGGGCACGCAGCAGGTGGCCGACATCATGGACAACAGTCGCAGCCTCACCGACAACAGCGTGCAACTGACCCGTCGCGCAGGAGAGGCGCTGGCTGGCATCACCCGTACCGTGTCAGTGATTCAGGAGATGAACCCGCAGATTGCCGCTGCCGCCGAGGAACAAACCGCGGTCGCCGAGGAGATCAACCGCAGCGTGTTGAAGGTCAAGGATGTATCGGAACAGACCTGGGCCGCGAGTCAGGACACTGCGGCGGCCAGTGTCGAACTGGCGCGCCTGGGGGCGGATTTGCAGGTGTGGGTGGGCAAGTTCAAGGTCTGAAAAAACCTAACCTGTGGCGAGGGAGCTTGCTCCCGCTGGAGTGCGCAGCGCTCCTATCTTTTTTGGGAGCCGCTACGCAGCCCAGCGGGAGCAAGCTCCCTCGCCACAAGAAGCATTCCCACGCATTTAGAGAACCTGGCGCAGGAAGGCTTGGGCGCGAGGGTCCTTCGGCGCATCGAAGAATTGCGCCGGGGCGGCGTCCTCCAACAGTTTGCCGTGATCGAAGAACAGCACGCGATCAGCCACTTCCCGGGCAAAGCCCATTTCATGGGTGACGCAGACCATGGTCATGCCTTCCAGGGCCAGGGTCTTCATCACGTCCAGCACTTCGCCGACCATTTCCGGGTCCAGGGCCGAGGTGGGCTCGTCAAACAGCATCACCTTGGGCTCCATCGCCAGCGCACGGGCAATCGCGACGCGCTGCTGCTGGCCACCGGAAAGCCGCGACGGGAACTCGTGGGCTTTCTGGGCAATGCCGACTTTCTCCAGGAGCGCCAGGGCCTTGGCCTCGCGCTCTTTCTTGCCGCGCTTGCGCACGACTTTTTGCGCCAGGCAGAGGTTTTCCAGCACGGTCATGTGGGGGAACAGGTTGAAGTGCTGGAACACCATGCCGACTTCACGGCGGTAGGCGTTCACGTCGGTTTTCGGGTCTGCCAGTTGCAGGCCGTCGATGCTTACCGAGCCGGAATCGAATTCCTCCAGGCCGTTAAGGCAGCGCAGGAACGTCGACTTGCCGGAACCGGACGGGCCGATCACCACCAGCACTTCACCCCTGGCCACCTGCGTGGTCACGTTATCCACCGCGCGCACGACGTGGCCACGGGTGTCGAAGACTTTTACCAGATCGCGGACTTCAATCACTTTGCGCGAGCCTCCGCTCAAGCCGGCTGGCGATTTTCGACAGCGGCAGGTTGATCAGCAGGTACAGGCCTGCGACGCAGAACAGGATTTCGAATGGCGAGAACGAGGTGGTGATGACCTCGCGGCCGCTTTTGAGCAGCTCGGTAATCGCGATCACCGACACCAGGGATGTGTCCTTGACCAAGCTGATAAATTGCCCGGCCAGGGGCGGCAGCACGCGCTTGAAGGCTTGCGGCAACACCACGTGGCGCATCGACTGACCGGCACTGAGCCCCAGGGAGCGGGCTGCCTCATTCTGCCCACGGGCAATCGACTGCACGCCGGCACGGATGATTTCCGCCACATACGCACCGGTAAACAGCGACAGCGCGGCGATCCCGGCAAATTCCCGGGACAGGTTGAGCACCGTGCCGATAAAGAAATAGAAAATGAAGATCTGCACCAATAGTGGCGTACCGCGCACCAGTTCGACGTAGATCGTCGACAGATCGCGTAAAGTCGGGTTGTTTGACAGGCGACACAATCCGGTCGCCAGGCCGATCAACAGTCCCAGCACCCCGGACACCACCGATAGCCACAACGTAGTCCACAAGCCCCACAGCAGAGGGCCCGCAGCCCAATGCCGGGTGACCCCGACCACATCGCCCTCGGCCACGTCATCGCCCTTGGCCACTTGCAGGCTGTTCTCGGCCACGGTCAGGTGCTGTTCGTTGCCCTCGTCATTACGCAGGGTGACGTCAGCCACATCGCCCTTGCGCACCAGCTCGCTGACGGTGGAAATGTCCGACGCACGCTGGGATTCTTCGGCCTGGTAGACGAAGTACTGCGGCACGCGGTTCCAGCGCCATTCGTAGGACATCAGCGAGGTGGCGTAATACAACGCGCCGGCCAGGCCGACCAGCACCAGCACCGTCAGCAGGTGCCAGGGCCATTGGGCTTTTTTCTGTTTCATTACGGGTTCCGGGATATGTCGAGATCGTTCCCACGCTCTGCGTGGGAATGCCTCACTGGACGCTCAGCGTCCGCTTTGTGACGCAGAGCGTCACGGGCTGCATTCCCACGCGGAGCGTGGGAACGATCAATGCAGGTCAGCTTTTATTCCATGTCCTTGAGCCACTCAGAGCTCTTGAACCACTTGTCATGGATGCGATCGTAGGTGCCGTCGTTGCGGATCTGGTGCAGGAAGTTGTTGATGAAGTTGATGCTGTCGTAGTCGCCCTTCTTCAGGCCGAACGCCAGGGGTTCAAAGGTGAACGGCTGATCAAGGAACACCAGTTTGCCGGCGCCGACCTTGTTCACGGCCACCACGTTGTACGGGGCGTCATAGACGAAGGCGTCAGCCTTGCCGTTGACCACGTCCAGAACAGCTTCCTGCTCGTTGTCATAGCCGTGGTACTTGGCTTTGGAGATCAGCTTCTTGGCCACCATTTCGCCAGTGGTGCCGAGCTTGGAGGTCAGGCGGTATTTCTCGTCATTCAGGTCTTTGTAGGACTTGATGGTGCCCTCCAGCTCCTTGCGGATCAGCAGGGTCTGGCCGACCACGATGAACGGTTCGCTGAAGTTCAGGCGCAGGTTGCGTTCCTGGGTCAGGGTCATGCCGCTGCCGATCATGTCGAACTTGTCGGTCAACAGGGCCGGGATGATGCCGTCGTAACCGGTGGAAATCGGCTCGAACTTCACGCCCATCGACTTGGCCATGGCCTTGAGGATGTCGACTTCAAAGCCGATGATTTCACCGCGTTTGTTGGTCATCTGGAACGGCATGTAGGTCGGGTCCATGCCGACTTTCAGCGTACCGCGCTTGACCGCATCATCGATGGCGCCGGCATGTGCCGAGTTGACCGCCACCAGTGCGGTGACACCCAGCAGCAGCATCGAAAGATACTTTTTCATCATCAAGTCCCCTGAACTCATTTTCTTGTGAGGTCGGCGCGCAAAAGGGCCGCACCATTTCGGGGTGCGATCCTAACTCACTCACCGCCGGGTACAAAGGTTTCGCCGGGATTTGTTGCCAAGGTATGACAGAAAAGCGCCACAACCGTGCAGAGAAAGGCATGGCTAGACACCTCGACCCACGGCCCAGCCAATTGCTCGATGTGTAAGCAGTTATGACTACCAGTCCACTTCCGCCATCCAGCCCGAGTCCTTGAACCACTTGTCATGCAGCCGATCGTAGGTGCCGTCCTGGGCCACCTGGTTGAGGAAATGATTGATCCAGTTGAGGCTGTCGTAATCGCCCTTTTTCAAGCCAAACGCCAGGGGCTCGTAGGTGAAGGGTTGCTCCAGCGCCAACAGCGCACTGTTCTGGGGCTTGGTAATGGCGATCAGGTTATACGGCGCATCATGGATAAACGCATCGGCCTTGCCCTCCACCACCTGGCGCACGCCTTCTTCAGGTGTTGGAAAACTGCGCAGCCGTGCAGTGCCGAGAAACCTTTTCGCCGCCGCCTCGCCTGTGGTGCCTTCGGCGGCCACGATCCGGTAACCGGCCTCGTTCAAGTCCTCGATGCTCTGGACCTTGTCGGCCAACCGAGGGTTCAGCAGCACGGTCTGGCCGACGATGATGAACGAGTCGCTGAAATTGAGGGTCAGGTTGCGCTCCTGCGTGACAGTCATGCCGCTGCCGATCAGGTCGAACCGGCTGGCCAGCAGGCCGGGAATCAGGTCGATATACGGTACCGAAACCAGCTCCAGCTTGACCCCCAGCGCCTTGCTCATCTCCCGAAGCAGGTCAATTTCAAACCCGACGATCCGGCCTTTCTTGTCGGTCATCTCAAAGGGCACGTAGGCTGGATTGGTGCCGACTTTCAACACACCTCGCCGAACGGCCTCATCTATGGCTCCGGCATGCGCCAGGTAACCGTGGGAAAATGTGACGATGCCGAGCAGCAGCATCGACAAATACCTTTTGATCATGAAAAAAGCCCCTGTTCCATTAAACACTCCCACACCCGGCCACGCGCAAGTTCGCGTAAGCCGCAGGCTTCGAGTCAGATTTGGGGGGCGATGCTAACCCACTCGCAGGCACGGCAATATGCCTCGGAGAAGGGTCTTTTGTTTCGAAATAACAAGGAGTTAGCGCGATGCAGCAGAAGGGAAAAACAACGTAGGACGGTTATCGCAAACGCCCCCGAGGTGGCACCTCGGGGGCGTCGGAATCAGGCCGGTTGAGCCTGGGACGACAGCGGCTTCAATGGCAGCAATGGCGCATGCGGATCGGCCTTGACCGATTCGCGCCAGGCGCTCAGCCACTCGGCGTGGCCTTCGCTCCAGATCTGCTCGTGCAAGCGTGCCAGGGCGACCGGGTCGCTGAGCAAGGCCAGGCGTTCACCGTTGTTGAGGCCGGCCGGGCCGACTTTCAACGCGTGGCGAACCCGGTCAACACGCAGCCACTCAATCGGCTCCGCCTGCCCGTGACGGGAAGTTGCCAAGGCGCACGCCAGGGCGTTCTGCTGCGGATCGACCACCGCCCGCACAAAACCGTCATTGAGCGCATGCCAACGGTTTTCGTGGGTGTACTTGTCGGTCGACAACAGCGCCTGGGGCGGATTGTATTCCTCGGGGATCAGGAACAGGCTCTCGTCGCGAGACTTGAGGCCCAGTTTGACCCGGCTGGAAATCACCGACACCGGAATCGACAGCATCAGCGAACCGACGATCGGCACCAGCCACCACAGGAAGCTTGGGTTCAACCACACCACCAGCAGCGCCCAGAAGAAGCCGAGCAGGGTCTGTGGACCGTGGCGCTTGACTGCCTCGCTCCATGGCGTGGAGTCGTCGTCACGCTGTGGCGAGTTCCAGGTCGCCGCCCAGCCGAGGAACGCGGCCAGTACGAAACGGGTGTGGAAAATCATCCGCACCGGCGCCAGCAACATGGAGAACAGCATCTCCAGCAGCATCGACAGGGTCACCTTGAACTTGCCGCCGAACTCTTTCGCGCCCTTGGCCCAGATCAGGATGATGCTCAGCAATTTAGGCAGGAACAGCAGCACGATGGTGGTGGAGAACAGCGCCACCGCCTTGTCCGGATGCCATTGTGGCCACAACGGATACAACTGGCGCGGCGCCATGAAGTACTGCGGCTCCATCAGTGTGTTGACCGCCAGCAAGGCCGTGGACAGCACCAGGAAGAAGAACCACAACGGCGCCGACAGGTACGACATCACGCCGGTGAGGAACACCGCACGGTGCACCGGGTGCATGCCTTTTACCAGGAACAGGCGGAAGTTCATCAGGTTGCCGTGGCACCAGCGACGGTCACGCTTGAGTTCGTCCAGCAGGTTCGGCGGCAGCTCTTCGTAGCTGCCCGGCAAGTCGTAGGCAATCCACACGCCCCAGCCGGCACGGCGCATCAGCGCCGCTTCAACGAAGTCGTGGGAAAGAATCGCACCGGCAAACGCACCTTTACCCGGCAACGGCGCCAGGGCGCAGTGCTCGATAAACGGCTTCATGCGGATGATCGCGTTGTGACCCCAGTAGTGGGATTCACCCAGCTGCCAGAAGTGCAGGCCGGCGGTAAACAGCGGGCCGTACACCCGGGTGGCGAACTGCTGCATGCGCGCATACAGGGTATCCATGCCCGACGCACGTGGCGCGGTCTGGATAATCCCGGCATCCGGCGTGGCTTCCATCAGGCGCACCAGGCTGGTCAGGCATTCGCCGCTCATCACGCTGTCGGCGTCGAGCACCACCATGTACTTGTAGTCACCGCCCCAGCGACGGCAGAAGTCGTCGAGGTTGCCGCTCTTGCGTTTGACGCGACGGCGACGGCGGCGATAGAAGATCTTGCCGAAGCCACCGGCTTCGCGGCACACGTCGAGCCAGGCTTGCTGCTCGGCGATGCAGATGTCGGCCTCGTTGCTGTCGCTGAGGACGAAGAAGTCGAAACGGTCCAGGTCACCGGTGGCAGCCACCGATTCGAACGTCGCGCGCAGGCCGGCAAATACCCGGGGCACGTCTTCGTTGCAGATCGGCATGACCAGGGCGGTGCGGGCGTCTTTCGGAATCGGCTCGTCACCGGCACTTTTACCGGAGATACGGTATTTATCGTGACCGGTCAGCAGTTCCAGGAAGCCCATCAGCGCGGTCCAGAAACCGGCAGAGACCCAGCAGAACAGAATCCCGAACAGCACGAGGATGCTGGTTTGCAGGGCGTAAGGCAGTACCTGGGTCGCGGTTTGCAGCAGGGTCTGGTTGCGGATCTCGTCAAAGTCGACGAAGGACCAGCCCTGGTACGGCATGATGCCTTTCATGTACCAGCCGGCAACGATCGTCTGGCCGAGCATCAGCACCAGCAGGATATAGCGACGGATCGAACCGACAGTGCGCCAGCGGGCGGCCGGCAGTACGCGCTCATCCTTCGGCGGGGCCGGTGGATTGGTGCGACCGGTCAAGCGGCGCCAGCCACGCACCAGGATATTGGTGCGCCACGGCTCAGGCACGACCTTGGTCCGACGGATCGGCGGCGTGGCCTTGAGACAAACCCGGCCGCTGGCGTCGAGCACCAGCATTTCGGCGTCTTGCAGCTCTTCGGCAGTGTTGAGGGTCAGCCGGGCGCCTACCGATGCCTGGGCAGCGTCGGCAGGCGCGTCGAACGTGGACGATGACAGGCGCTTGTGCAATTCACTGAAGGACTCGCAGCCCGCCAGTTCGGCGCGCTGCTCATCGGTCATCGGTAGATGCGCCAGGTACTCGGCAAGAGTCTCTGGCTGGACTTGAGAATTACTCATCGGCAGGCAACTGATAGCTCCAGGTTTCGGTCAGGACTTGCTCTGTCTTGGCCTGATCCTGGGTAGGGAGTGGTGTGGCTGGGGCAGCCGCTTCCGGCTGCTTGGCGTCCTTGTCCTTGGCGTCTTTCTTGGCTGCTTTCTCGTGCTGCTTGGCCAGGACCTTGTCGGCTTTCAACACTTGGGTCGAAACCTTCTCCGGTTCCGGCTGCACGATGTCCTGAACCAGAGCAGCACGCATTTCAGTCGGCTTGCCTGCGTCCTTGATCTTCATGCGCAGGGTCAAGCGCCAGCCTTGGGTGTGCGGGTTGTAGCGCACGCTGTTTTCAACGATTTCGGCGTTGTCGCCCACGCTGACCTGGCTGCGAACCGGTGCGTCAGCTGGCAGTTTCTTCAGGGACGGGCCCTCGAAGTCCACCAGGTAAGCCACGCTGCCGTCTGGCTGACGGATCAGGTTGGATTGCTTGACGTCGCCGGTGGAACGCAGGGTCTGCTTGACCCAGGCGCTTTCTGGCGAATGGAACTCGGCGTCTTGCAATGTCCAGTGCAGGCGGTAGGCAACGTCCAGCGGCTTGCCTGGCTCCGGCAGTGTTTCCGGGCTCCAGAACGCAACGATGTTGTCGTTGGTTTCATCGGCGGTCGGAATCTCTACCAGGTCGACGGAGCCCTTGCCCCAATCGCCTTCAGGCTCGATCCAGGCGCTTGGGCGCTTGTCGTAGTTGTCGTCGAGGTCTTCGTAGTGGCTGAAGTTGCGGCCGCGTTGCAGCAGGCCGAAACCACGCGGGTTTTCCACGGTGAAGTTGCTGACCGACAGGTGTTTGGGGTTGTTCAGTGGGCGCCAGATCCACTCGCCGTTGCCGGCATGGATCGACAGGCCGCTGGAATCGTGCAGCTCGCGACGGTAGTTGAGGACCTTGGACGGCTGGTTGGCGCCGAACAGGAACATGCTGGTCAGCGGGGCGATGCCCAGCTTGGTGACCTTGTCACGCAGGTACATCTGGGATTTGACGTCGACGATGGTGTCGGTACCCGGGCGCAGGATCAGGCGATAAGCGCCGGTGGCCCGCGGCGAATCCAGCAGGGCGTAGATCACCAGCTGTTTCTCACCCGGTTTTGGACGCTCGATCCAGAACTCGGTGAAACGCGGGAATTCTTCGCCGGACGGCAACGCGGTGTCGATCGCCATGCCGCGGGCAGACAGGCCGTAGACCTGGTCCTTGCCCACGACGCGGAAATAGCTGGCGCCGAGCATGGTCATGATTTCGTCTTGCTTGTCGCCCTTGTTGATCGGGTACAGCACACGGAAACCGGCATAACCCAGCTGTTCGGTGGATTTGGGATCAAACTTGACGTCGCCGAAATCGAAGCGGGACGGGTCGTACTTGATTTCCTGAACGCTGTCGGCGGTGACTTCGTTGATTTTCACCGGTGTATCGAAATGCATACCCTGGTGGTAGAAGGACAGCTTGAACGGGGTGTTCTGATCGGCCCACTCGGCTTTTTCGTTGCGGAAACGAATTTTCTGGTAATCAGCGAATTTCATTTCGCGGAATTCGTTCGGCAAATTGCTGCGCGGAGCTTCGTATTTCTGCCCGGCCAGCTCTTTTGCCTTGGCCGACACATCATCCAGACTGAATGCCCACAGTTGACCCGCGCCGAACAGGCAAAACAGGGCAGAGCCCGTCACCAGTACGTTTCGTAACCGTTTGGCAGACAATTTTGGTGCATTACAGGGACTAACAATCACGAGCAACCCTCGCCGAAAACAGATCAAAAAACCAACGGCCAGCTATCTATATGCCAGGTTGGCGAGCATTGTTCCGACTCCCATGGGGCTAAATGATTCCCCAATGGCTATCGGACAAGTCTCTACCTAAGTCAAAAATGGACCAATTAACGCTGATCCCCGTAGCGCGCGATTATCTAGTAGCCCGCGTGACAACGCATCAGGGTCAGCGAAGTATTTGTAGCGAAAACCCGGTTTTTTGGGCATCACAAGTCGTTTTCAGTACATTCACGTCTGTAACAGGAAGGTGACCGGCCCATCATTGACCAAATGCACCTGCATATCAGCGCCAAAACGCCCTGCCGCTACCGTGCCATGCAATTGTTGCGCTTGTAACAGCAGATAGTCGAAAAGCGCCTCGCCCAACGCCGGCGGTGCCGCCGTGGAGAAGCTCGGCCTCAGCCCACTCTTGGTGTCTGCCGCCAGGGTGAACTGCGACACCAGCAGCAAACCGCCGCCAATGTCTTTCAAGGACAGGTTCATCTTGCCCTCGTCGTCGCTGAACACCCGATAGTTAAGCAGCTTATGCAGCAGCTTGTCGGCGCTGGCTTGCGTATCCGAAGGCTCGACAGCCACCAGCACCAGCAAACCCTGGTCTATCGCCCCGACCACCTGCCCTTCTACCTCGACCCGGGCGCCGCGCACCCGTTGCAAAAGGCCCTTCATGCTTCTTCAGGCGGCAAATCAAGCAGGCGCCGTGCCATTTCACTCGCCGCACGCACCAGCGCATCGGTAATTCCGGGTTCGGAAGCCGCATGGCCAGCCTCGCGGATGATCTGCAGCTCACTGTTGGGCCAGGCCTGATGCAGCTCCCAGGCATTGTCCAGCGGGCAGATCATATCGTAGCGGCCATGCACGATTACGCCAGGCAGGTGGGCGATCTTGTGCATGTCGCGGATCAGTTGGTCAGGTTCAAGGAACGAGTTATTGGTGAAGTAATGGCATTCGATACGGGCAATCGACAGGGCGCGCTGGGGTTCGGAGAAACGCTCGATCAATTGCGGGTTCGGGCACAGGCCCAACATGCGCCCTTCCCACGTGGACCAGGCCTTGGCGGCGTGCATCTGGGCGATCTGGTCGTTGCCGGTCAGGCGCTTGTGGTAGGCGCTGAGCAGGTCGTGCCGCTCCTCCGCCGGGATAGGCGCCAGGTAGTCCTGCCAGTAATCGGGGAACAGCCGGCTGGCGCCAGCCTGGTAGAACCACTGAATGTCCTGGGGGCGGGCCAGGAAAATGCCCCGCACGATCAGGCCGTGCACACGCTCCGGGTGGGTTTGCGCGTAGGCCAGGGCCAGGGTCGAGCCCCAGGAACCGCCGAACAGCACCCATTTTTCGATGCCCAGGTGTTCGCGAATCCGCTCAAGGTCGGCCACCAGGTCCCAGGTGGTGTTGTTTTCCAGGCTGGCCCGTGGGGTGGAGCGCCCGCAGCCACGCTGATCAAAAGTAACAATTCGGTACAGATTAGGATCGAAATAGCAGCGGCTATTGGCATCACACCCGGCGCCGGGGCCGCCATGGATGAACACAACGGGCAAGCCTTCCGGGGAACCGCTTTCGTCGACGTACAGGACGTGGGTTTCATCGACGGCCAGATCGTGCCGGGCGTAGGGTTTGATCTGCGGGTACAAAGTCTGCATTGCGCGCTCCGTAAGGGGTCGAGTTCATCCCTGGGGGGACGTCTATTATTTTGCCGTCTGGCATCATAAACCCGAATTGTGCAATGAGCATGTCCTCGTGGACCTAGACCTGTGCCAGCAGAACACCACGCAGGTAGTCCAGCAGATAAATGTACAGCCGGTCGACCTCCAACACCTGGCCCCGGGCCCGCAGGCAGCCGTGAACCAGGCCTTTGCCGGGATACAGCGTGGCCGCCACCCCGGCGCCTTGCAGGCGTTCGGCGTAGAGCATGCCGTCGTCCCGCAACGGGTCGAACTGGGCGACAGCGATCAAAGCCTGCGGCAACCCGCTGAAATCCACAGCCAGCAATGGCATGGCGTAGGGCGACGGCTTGTCCGGCCCACGCAGGTAAAGGGCGAGGTAGCACTCGGTGTCGGCGGTACTGAGCAATGGCGCGTCGACGCAATCGCGGCGGGACGGCAGGTCGGCGGGGCCGCCCAGGCCGGGGTAGATCAGGACTTGCGCCAGGGGCTGCGGCTGATGGTCATCCCGCAGGCCCAGGCACAGGGCCGCCGCCAGGTTACCGCCGGCGCTGTCACCAGCCACCACCAGACGCTGAAGGTTGATCGGCTGGGGCGCTTCGCCCACCTGGATCGCCTGCCAGACCGCACGGCAATCCTCAAAGGCGGCCGGAAACGGGTGTTCGGGTGCCAGGCGGTAATCGATGGCGATGACCAGCACTTGCAGTGAGTCGGCCAGTTCAGCACACATGAAGTCATGGGAATCCAGGCCGCCGACCACCCAGCCGCCACCGTGCATATAAAGGATGCATGGCCAGCCGCCATCAGGGATTGGCGTCGCCGGTTGATAAATGCGTACGCCCACGTCACCCAGGGAAACGTCTGACACCTGTAACCCTTCGGGCCGCGCCGGAGTGAACGCCTGGCACATGCGGTCATAGCCTCGGCGCAATCCGGCCAGCGATGTGTCGTCGCTGGTGAAGGATTCGGTTTTTTCGACGAAGGCGCACATCTGCGCGGAAATCGGGTAATGGGACATCGAAGGATCGTCCTGAAGATAAGGATTTAACAGCCGCCACGAATCCAATGTGGGAGCGGGCTTGCTCGCGAATGCGGTGTATCAGTCAATACTTGTGTGGCTGACCCACCGCATTCGCGAGCAAGCCCGCTCCCACATTTTGATCTTCATTTGCTCAGGGCTTGAGGCTGGCCTGCACCGCCGCCACGCCGTCTTTTCCATCCAGGGTCGTTACACCCGCCAGCCAGCGCTGCAAATCCTCGGGGTTGTCGCGCAACCATTGTTTGGCCACATCCTGCGGCGTCTTGCGGTCCATGATCGGCACCATCAACTGGCTTTCCTGGGCCGCGGTGTAGGTCAGGTTTTCCAGCAGGCGGGTCACGTTGGGGCAACGCTCGGCGTAATCCGGCGCCGTCACCGTGGAGACCGTGGCCATGCCTTCGTTGGCACCGAACACATCTTCACTGCCGGTCAGGTACGCCATTTTCATGTTGATGTTCATCGGGTGCGGGGTCCAGCCGACAAACACCACGAACTCCTTGCGATTCACTGCCCGCTGCACCGCCGCCAGCATGCCTGCCTCGCCGGACGCCACGAGCTTGAAGCCGCCGAGGCCAAAGCGGTTGCTGTCGATCATTTTCTGGATATCGGTATTGGCACCGCTGCCCGGCTCGATGCCATAGATCTTGCCGCCCAGCTTGTCCTTGAAGCGGGCAATGTCGGCAAAGGTTTTCAAGCCGGCGTCGGCAACGTACTGCGGCACCGCCAGCGTCGCCTGGGCGTCGGACAGGCTCGGCTTGTCGAACACCTTGACCTGCTTGGCCGCGAGGAATGGCGCGATGTTGTTGTCCATCGCCGGTTTCCAGTAGCCGAGGAAGATATCCAGGCGTTTGTCGCGGATGCCGGCAAAGATGATTTGCTGCACAGCGCTGGTTTGCTTGCTGTCATAGCCCAGGCCATTGAGCAGCACGTCGGCCATGCCGCTGGTGGCGATCACGTCGGTCCAGCTGACCACGCCCATGCGCACGACCTTGCACGAGGCCGGGTCGGCAGCCATCGCGTTGGCGCTCAAGAGTGCGGCGCCGGTGAGAATCAACAGACAACGGTTGAACAGTCTTTTCATCGATGCGGTCTCACTCGGCAGTTTTTATTGTGGGAGTGGCGTCTGACGCGCCGTGCCCAACACCTTACCCAGCGAGACCTTGATCAAAGCGAACTGTGGCGACAGGGATTTGCACACAGACGACTTGGGAGGTGTGTTGCTGTTGAGGGCCTCTTCGCGAGCAAGCCCGCTCCCACATTCGACCGTGTTCCTCCTGAAGAAACACGGTCGAATGTGGGAGCGGGCTTGCTCGCGAAGGCTATCTCAGCAGCGACGCCACTCAGGAGTAATGCCGCTTGCCCCACGCCAGGAACCCTTCCAGCAGTTCCTTCAACACCACCCGCGTCGGCTCGGCCAGGTCGGCGCGATAACGGAAGGGCTCAAACTCTTCCATGTAGGTGCACTGCCCCAACTCCAGCTGCACGGCGTGGATGTTCTCGGCCGGGTTGCCGTAGTGACGGGTGATGTGCCCGCCCTTGAAGCGCCCGTTGAGCACATGGCTGTACTGCGGGTGGCCGGCACAGATGGCTTCCAGTTCGCTGGCCAGCTGCGGATCGCAGGCCGCGCCGTTGAAGGTGCCGAGGTTGAAGTCCGGCAGCTTGCCTTCGAACAGGTGCGGGATCACCGAGCGGATCGAGTGCGCATCAAACAGCAGCGCATAACCGAACTCGGCCTTGAGCCGGGCCAGTTCGTTCTGCAAAGTGCGGTGATACGGCGTCCACACCTGCTCCAGGTACGTGGCGCGCTCGGCCTTGGACGGTTCCAGGCCTTCGCGGAACAGCGGCACACCGTCAAACAGTGTCGCCGGGTACAGGCCGGTGGTGGCGCCAACGTACAGCGGCTTGTCGTCTGAAGGCCGGTTCAGGTCGATGACAAAGCGCGAATACTCCGCCGCCAGAGTGCTGGCGCCCAGCGCTTCGGCGAAGTCGTACAGCGTGGGAATGTGCCAGTCGGTGTCCGGCAGGCTTTGCGCCTCGGGGATCAGCCCGGCTTGCACCGCCGGCGTCAGGCGCAGGCCCGCGTGGGGCATGCTGATCAGCAGCGGCACACGGCCTTGTTTGAAGTTCAGAACCTTATCCACAGCGGTACTCCTTAAACGGTGACTTCGACGCCGTGGCGCACGACGCGTTTATCCAGCTCGCCACCCAGCCAGTAGGCCAGGTCGGCGGGACGATCAATCTGCCAGGCGACAAAATCCGCGACCTTGCCCACTTCCAGCGAGCCATGGCTGTTGCCCAGGCCCAGGGCGGTGGCCGCGTGTTGCGTGGCGCCGGCCAGGGCTTCTTCCGGGGTCATGCGGAACAGGGTGCAGGCCATGTTCAGCATCAAGCGCACCGACAACGCCGGCGAGGTACCCGGGTTGAGGTCGCTGGCGATAGCGATCTTCACGCCGTGCTTGCGCAGGGCATCCATCGGCGGCAACTGGGTTTCCCGCAGGAAGTAGAACGCGCCCGGCAGCAACACCGCGACGGTGCCGGAAGCGGCCATGGCGATGGCGTCTTCCTCGGTCATGAATTCCAGGTGGTCCGCCGACAGCGCCTGGTAACGCGCCGCCAGGCTGGAGCCATGCAGGGACGACAACTGTTCGGCGTGCAGTTTTACCGGCAAGCCAAGTTTCCGGGCGGCGATGAACACGCGCTCCACCTGCTCCGGTGAGAACGCCAGGTACTCACAGAAGGCGTCGACCGCGTCCACCAGGCCTTCCGCTGCCAGCGCCGGGAGCATTTCGGTGCAGATGTGATCGATGTAGGCATCGGCCCGGTCCACGTACTCCGGCGGCAACGCATGCGCCGCCAGGCAGGTGCTGCGCACACTGACCGGCAACTCGGCGCCGAGGCGACGGATCACCCGCAGGATCTTGCGCTCGCTGGCCAGGTCCAGGCCGTAGCCGGACTTGATCTCGACGGTGGTTACACCGTCGCGCAGCAAACTGCGCAGGCGCTTGTGGCCGCTGGCAAACAGTTCATCTTCGCTCGCCGCACGCGTGGCGCGCACGGTGCTGGCAATACCGCCACCGGCCGCTGCGATCTCGGCGTAGCTCACGCCTTGCAGCCGCTGCTCGAACTCGCCGCTGCGATTGCCGCCGAACACCGTGTGGGTGTGGCAGTCGATCAGCCCGGGCGTGACCCACGCCCCTTGCAGGTCATGGGTGGTTGCGTAGTTCGCATCCGGCAGATCGGCGCGCGGGCCGATCCACTCGATGAGCGTGCCCGAGGTAACAATGGCGGCGTCCTCGATGATCGAGTAGTTGCCCTGGGCCATGGTTGCAACGTGGCAGTGTTGCCAAAGCGTTTTCATCAACGCCTCCATTAGGTTATCGATGAGACAAAGCCGGGTCGTAGTGGACCTTGGCCGTTTGCCCGGCGGCGGGCTTGACCCACAGCAGATAGGCGACGATCAGCAAGACGATCCACACGGCGCCGACCATAAGAGCGGCCTGGGTGTCCGGGAAATAACCCAGCACGCCGAAGATGAACAGCATGAACACGATGGCGGCCGCTGGCGCGTAGGGCCAGAACGGCACCGGGAATTTCAGCTCGGCAATCTGTTCCCTGGTCATCGAGCGACGCATGGCCACCTGGGTGACCAGGATCATCAGCCACACCCACACCGTGGCGAAGGTCGCAATCGAGGCGATGACCAGGAACACGTTTTCCGGGATCAGGTAATTGAGCACCACACCGCCGAGCAACGCGGCGCCCATCACCACTACGGTCATCCACGGCACGCCCTGGCTCGACAGTTGGGCAAAGCCCTTGGGCGCCTGCCCTTGCTGGGCCAGGCCATACATCATGCGACCGGCGCCGAAGATGTCGCTGTTGATGGCCGAGACGGCGGCCGAGATCACCACAATGTTAAGGATGGTCGCCGCCGAGCCTATCCCCAGGTTGCTGAAGATCTGCACGAACGGGCTGCCCTGGCTGCCGATCTGCGGCCACGGGTAGATCGCCATCAGCACAAACAACGTCAGCACGTAGAACAGCAGGATACGCAACGGCACGGCGTTGATTGCCTTGGGGATCACCCGCTGCGGGTCCTTGGCTTCGCCGGCGGTGATGCCGATGATTTCGATGCCGCCAAATGCAAACATCACCACCGCGAAGGACGCGATCAAGCCACCCACGCCGTTAGGCATGAAGCCACCGTGGGCCCACAGGTTGCTGAGGCCGGTAGCGGGTGCTTCGCCCGCCGAGTGAATACCGAACAGCATGATGCCGAAGCCGCCGAGGATCATTGCGACAATGGCACCGACCTTGAGCAGCGACAGCCAGAACTCCATTTCGCCAAAGACTTTGACGTTGCACAGGTTCAGGCCGCCGATCAGCAACACGATGCCCAGCACCCAGACCCAGCGCGCGACTTCGGGAAACCAGAAGCCCATGTAGATGCCGAAGGCGGTGACGTCGGCGAGGCAGACGATGATCATTTCAAAGGCGTAGGTCCAGCCGAGGATAAAGCCGGCCATCGGGCCCAGGTAGGTACTGGCGTACTGGCCGAAGGAGCCGGACACCGGGTTATGCACGGCCATTTCGCCGAGGGCGCGCATCACCATGAACACCGCGGCGCCACCGATCAGGTAGGCCAGGAGCACGGCCGGGCCGGCCATCTGGATGGCGGAGGCGGAGCCGTAGAACAGCCCGGTACCGATCGCGGAACCGAGGGCCATGAAGCGAATATGTCGGGCGGAGAGCCCGCGTTTTAAACCTTTTTCCGAGTGCATTTCTCGTCCCTAATTATTTTTATCCTGAGAAAATTCGAATCTGTAGAAGATCAAATGTGGGAGCTGTCGAGCCCCAGCGAGGCTGCGATAGCGGCGGGTCAGGCTACGAAAGTGTTGCCTGTTCCGGCGCCATCGCAGCCTCGCCGGGGCTCGACAGCTCCCACACTGGATCGGTGTCGCTCTTACAAGCTCGGCAACAACTTCGCCGGCACCAGCTCGTTCAGGCAACGCGTTGCCAGCAGCTCACTGGCGGCATTGATGTCCGGCGCAAAGAAGCGGTCCTTCTCATAAAACGCGACTTTGCTGCGCAGGATCCCGCGCGCCTTTTCCAGCGCCGGCGAGGTTTTCAAGCCATTGCGCAGGTCCAGGCCCTGGCAAGCCGCCAACCATTCCACCGCCAGCACACCGCGGGTGTTCTCGGCCATTTCCCACAGGCGCTTGCCCGCCGCCGGGGCCATCGACACGTGGTCTTCCTGGTTGGCTGACGTCGGCAGGCTGTCGACGCTATGGGGATGCGCCAGTGCCTTGTTCTCGCTGGCCAATGCCGCCGCCGTCACCTGGGCGATCATGAAGCCGGAGTTCACACCGCCATTACCCACCAGGAATGGCGGCAGTTGCGACATGTGCTTGTCCATCATCAACGAGATGCGACGCTCGCTCAGGGAGCCGATTTCCGCGATGGCCAGCGCCATGTTGTCCGCCGCCATGGCCACCGGTTCGGCGTGGAAGTTGCCACCGGAAATCACGTCACCTTCAGCCGCGAACACCAGTGGGTTATCCGACACGGCGTTGGCTTCCACCACCAGCACTTCGGCCGCCTGGCGGAACTGGGTCAGGCAGGCGCCCATGACTTGTGGCTGGCAACGCAGGGAGTACGGGTCCTGGACCTTGTCGCAGTTCTCGTGGGATTGCGACACTTCGCTGCTTTCACCCAGCAGGGCGCGATACGCGGCCGCAGAGTCGATCTGGCCGCGTTGGCCCCGGGCAGCGTGAATGCGTGCGTCGAACGGCGAGCGCGAACCCAGCACGGCTTCCACCGTCAGGGCGCCACAGGCCAGGGCACCGGCGAACAGATCTTCGCCCTCGAACAGCCCACGCAATGCATAAGCGGTGGAAACCTGGGTGCCGTTGAGCAGCGCCAGGCCTTCCTTGGCCGCGAGGGTCAGCGGCGTCAGGCCGGCAACTTTCAGCGCTTCGGTAGCTTCCAGCCATTCGCCTTTGTAGCGGGCCTTGCCTTCGCCCAGCAGCACCAGCGACATGTGGGCCAATGGTGCCAAGTCACCGGAGGCGCCCACCGAACCTTTCAGTGGAATGTGCGGGTAGACCTCGGCATTGATCAGGGCGATCAGCGCGTCGATGACCTGCCGGCGAATCCCGGAAAAACCCCGGCTCAGGCTGTTGACCTTGAGCACCATGACCAGCCGTACCAGCGCATCGCTGATGGGCTCACCGACGCCGGCGGCGTGGGACAGCACCAGGGAACGCTGGAGGTTTTCCAGGTCTTCGCTGGCAATGCGGGTCGAGGCCAGCAGGCCGAAACCGGTGTTGATGCCGTAGGCGGTGCGGTTCTCGGCGAGAATCTGCTCCACACAGGCGACACTGGCTTCGATCTGGGCCGAGGCGCTGTCATCCAGACTGAGGGTTACCGGCTGCTGGTAGATGGCCCGCAGTTGGGCAAGGCTCAGTTGGCCTGGAATCAGGTTTAGCGCAGTCACATTCATGCTCCTTTTGAGAGTGTTGTTAACTACCAGTCGCTCCGGATGCTTCCGTTATCCGCCGCTGTGCTCTTTTAGAGGATCAGTCGGCTTGGCACGCTGGTTATTGTTGGGAAAAGGTCAGTGCAAATTCGGTAGCGTGCGTTGCAGTAAATCGGCGTCCTTGAGCAACGCGGCGGTGGCTGCGATGTCTGGCGCCAGCCAGCGGTCCTGGTCGTAGGCCGGGACGTGTTCGCGCAGCAAACGCCAGGCGGCATCGGTGCCGGCGCCGAAGCGTTGGTCCTGGAGGAACTCGAACGCCTGGGCCGCCAGCAAGTACTCGATGGCGAGGATCTGGGTGACGTTTTCCAGCACCGAATACAGCTTCAGGGCGGCGTTGGTGCCCATGCTCAGGTGGTCTTCCTGCAGGCCCGAGGTGACGAAGTTGTCGAGCACCGCCGGTTGCGCCAACTGGCGGTTTTGCCCGCACAGCGAGGCGGCGACGTACTGCACGATCATCATCCCGGAGTTGACCCCGGGGTTGCTCACCAGGAACGCCGGCAAACCACTGACGTGCGGGTTGATCAGACGGTCCAGGCGACGCTCGGCGATGGAGCCGATTTCGGCCATGGCGATGGCCAGCATGTCGGCCGCCAGGGCCACGGACTGCCCGTGGGGATTGGCCTGGGACACCACGCGGTAGTTGTCTGGAGTGCCGAGCACCAGCGGGTTATCGGTGGCGCCGTTGAGTTCGGTTTCGATCTGCCGGGTGGCGTGTTCCAGTTGGTCGCGGGCCGCGCCGTGCACCTGGGGAATCGAACGGATGCTCAGGGCGTCCTGGGTACGAATGCCTTTGCTGCTGGCGATCACTTCGCTGCCGTCCAGCAACGCGCGCAGGTTGATGCCCACTTGCTGCATGCCCGGGTGCGGCTTGAGCGCGATGATTTCTTCGTCGAAGGCGTCGATCTGGCCGCGCTGGCCTTCGAAGCTCATGGCACCGATCACATCGGCCCATTGCAGCAGGCGGTGCGCATCGGCCAGGGCCAGGCTGCTGAGGCCGGTCATGCACGGCGTGCCGTTGACCAGGCACAGCCCGTCCTTGGCACCGAGCACTACGGGCTGCAAACCTTCTTCAGCCAGCGCCTGGTGTGCGGGAACGATACGGCCCCGATAGCTGACGTCGCCGACGCCGAGCAAGGCGACGCCAATGTGCGCCATGTGGGTCAGGTAACCCACGGAACCCTGGGACGGCACTTGCGGCGTGATGCCATGGTTGAGCAGCCCCAGCAGCGAATGCACCACCTGCGGATGCAAGCCGGATTTGCCGTGGCTGTAGTTAATGATCGCCGCGCAAATGATCGCGCGGGTTTGCTCCACACTCAGTGGCGCACCGACGCCGCAGGCATGGCTGAGCAGGGTATTGCGCGACAGCCGGCTCAGTTGTTCGTCCTTGAGCGACACGTTGCACAAGGCGCCCAGGCCGGTGTTGATGCCGTAGGCGCGCTCGCCGCTGGTGACGATGCGCTGGACGATGGCCTGTGCATTGTCGATGCGAGCCCAGGCCTGGCCCGAGAGTTCGAGGATCGCACCGTGGCGAGCCACGGCGACCACGTCCTGCCAACGCATCGGGGCGTCGGCGATGATGATTTTTTCAGCCTGGGACATCGTTGACCTCTTCATGAAATTCGCAATTGTTGTGCAGCTTCACTGGCCTCATCGCAAACGAGCCAGCTCCCACAGGGGAAACGCATTCCAAATATGGGAGCTGGCTTGCCTGCGATAGCCTCAGCCAACTCACCACAAATATCGGATCAAACCACCGCCACCCGCCGCTGGACAAACCGGTTCACGTACTCATCCGCCGGTGAATGCAAAATCTCGCGGGGCGTGCCGACCTGGATCAGCTTGCCGTCCTTGAGGATCGCAATGCGGTTGCCGATGCGCACCGCCTCATCGAGGTCGTGGGTAATGAACACGATCGTCTTGTGCAGGGTCTTTTGCAGCTCCAATAACTGGTCTTGCATCTCGGCACGGATCAGCGGGTCGAGCGCACTGAACGCCTCGTCCATCAGGATGATGTCAGTGTCGGCCGCCAGCGCCCGGGCCAGGCCTACACGCTGACGCATGCCGCCGGAAAGTTGATGCGGGTATTTGTTTTCATAGCCCTTGAGGCCCACGGTTTCGATCCAGTGCAGCGCACGCTCGGCGCACACTTGCCTGGTTTCGCCACGCACTTTCAGGCCGTAGGCAACGTTGTCCAGCACACTCTTGTGAGGCAGCAGGCCAAAGCTCTGGAACACCATGCTGATCTTGTGCCGGCGGAATTGGCGCAAGGCTTCCATGTCCAGTTGCAGGATGTCTTCACCGTCCACCAGGATCGCACCGCTGGTAGGGTCGATCAGCCGGTTGAAGTGACGCACCAGGGTCGACTTGCCGGAACCCGACAGCCCCATGATCACGAAGATTTCACCGGTGTCGACGCTCAGGGACAGGTCGTTCACACCCACCACGCAACCAGTCTCGGCCAGCACCTCGTCCTTGGTCTTGCCCTGGCCAATCAACGCCAGTGCATCCTTGGAGCGGTTGCCGAAAATCTTGAATACGTTTTTGACTTCAATTTTGCTGACAGTAGTCATTTGCTCGCCTCATGCCGTGGACGACCATAGGCTTGCGTAATGCGGTCGATGACCACGGCAAGAATCACGATCGCCAGACCGGCTTCAAGGCCGCGTCCAACGTTGAGGGTCTGGATGCCCACCAGTACATCTTCACCCAGGCCACGGGCGCCGATCATCGAGGCGATCACCACCATCGACAGGGCCATCATGGTGGTCTGGTTGATCCCGGCCATGATGCTCGGCAGGGCCAGCGGCAGTTGCACGCCGAACAGTTGCTGCCAGCGGTTGGCACCGAAGGCGTTGATCGCTTCCATGACTTCACCGTCCACCTGGCGAATGCCCAGGTCGGTGAGACGAATCAGCGGCGGTGCGGCGTAGATCACCGTGGCGAAAATCGCCGGGACCTTGCCCAGGCCGAACAGCATCAACACCGGGATCAGGTACACGAAGCTGGGCATGGTCTGCATGATGTCCAGCAGCGGCATCAGCACCGAACGCAGGCGGTTGCTGCGGGCCGACAGAATCCCCAGGGGAATGCCGATCAGCACCGAGATCACCGTGGCCACCATCATCAGCGCCAGGGTTTGCATCAGTTTGTCCCACAGCCCGACCGCGCCCACCAGAAACAGCAGGCCGACGATCACGACGGTGGTGAACCACTTGCGAGTGGCATGCCAGGCAATACCGCCGACAATCAGCAACATCAACCACCAGGGCGCTGCGCGCAGCAAACCTTCCAGGTTAACGATGGCCCACAGCAACGTATCGGAGATGTGCCGGAACACATCGCCGTAGTTGGTCACCAGCGCATCGACCCAACTGTTGACCCAGTCGGCGATGGAAAACGTAAAACTCTCAGGAAACATAGTGTGCTCTCGATCCAGTGGATTGTGGCCGGGCGCCCGGTTGCCTGTGGCGGCAACCGGAAACGCTCAACCTACAAGGCCGCGTCGATTTTCTTGGCTGCGTTGTCGCTCACCATGCGTGCCAGAGTTCAGGATGTCCCTTGAGGAAAGTTTTCGCCAGTTTTGCTGTTTCAATTCGCTGTTTGTCATGCGTACCGGGTTCTGGTTAAGCAGGTTGAGCAGCGGCGCCCTGCACATCGGGCAGCACGAGGCGCTCAGGAATCGGGCTGTGCCATTTTTTCGCAGCCCAGTAGTACAACGCCGCCGGCACCACCAGCCCGATGATCCACGAGATATCGGTGTCGCCCAGGCTCGCGACCAGTGGGCCGGTGTAGAAATGCGTCGAGATGAACGGCATCTGAATCAGCACGCCGAACACGTAGATGCTGATGCCCATCAGGTTCCAGCGACCGTAGCGACCGTTGGGGTTGGACAGGGCCGGGATGTCATAGCGCTCTTTGGTGATGCAGTAGAAGTCCACCAGGTTGATCGCACTCCAGGGCGTGAAAAACGCCAGCAGGAACAGGATGAACGCGGAGAAATCCTTGAGGAACGAGTCCTTGCCCAGCAACGCCAGCGCGGCGGCAATCGACACCATCACGAAGATGTACAACAGCCGCGTGCCACTGCCGATATGCCGGCTGCCACGGAAACCACTGATGATTGTCGCGATCGACATAAAGCTGCCGTAGGCGTTGAGGGTGGTGACGGTGACCTTGCCGAAGGCGATGCTGAAATACAGCAGCGCCGCGACGATCCCGGTGCCGCCCAGGCCGACGATAAACGACACTTCGTGGTGAGCGAATTGCGAGCCTGCCAGGGCTGCCGCAAACACACCGAACACCATCGAAGCCTGCGCGCCGATCACCGAACCGAGGCCCACGGCCCAGAAGGTTTTCGAGGCCTGCGTGCTGCGCGGCAAGTAGCGCGAGTAGTCCGCTACATACGGGCCGAACGCAATCTGCCAGGACGCCGAGAGGGAAATCGCCAGCAGGAAACTGCTGAGGGAAAAATGCTTGTTGCCCAGCAACGCACCGATGTCGTTACCGGCCAGCAGCCTGTAGAACAGGTACACGAAGGCAACCACTCCCAGCACGCTGGCGATGCGACCGATGCCGTGGATCACCCGGTAGCCGAAGATCGTAAACACCATGATCAGCCCCGCGAACAATACGATGCCGACCCAGTCTTCAACGTGAAGCAACTGCGCCACCGCCTGCCCCGCCAGCAATGAGCCGCTGGCAGAAAAACCGATGTACATCAGGCACACCAGCACCAGGGGAATCACCGCGCCATACACGCCGAACTGCACGCGGCTGGAGATCATCTGCGGCAAGCCCAGTTGCGGGCCTTGCGCCGCATGCAGGGCCATGACGCCACCGCCCAGCAGTTGACCGATCAACAGACCGATCAACGACCAGAACACATCACCGCCCAGCACCACGGCCAGGGCCCCGGTGACGATCGCAGTGATTTGCAGGTTGGCACCCAACCACAGGGTGAACTGACTCAATAGACGGCCGTGTCTTTCCGCTTCCGGGATGTAGTCGATCGAACGCCTTTCGATCAACGGGGTGGTGCTTGCACGAGCGTCTTTTACTGCCATTTATGTTCAACCTCTGATGGATTGTTTTTGGGTGAAACGCAGATCACATGTGGGAGCGGGCTTGCTCGCGAAAGCGATGGGTCAGCTAACGACTTCAGTGACTGATACACCGCATTCGCGAGCAAGCCCGCTCCCACATTAGTTATTTGATCATCGGGAGATTGAGGCCCTGCTCTTTGGCGCAATCAATCGCGATC
>NZ_JACAQY010000033.1:10959-12434 GCF_013386835.1 Pseudomonas sp. IPO3774 | reverse complement strand
AGGCTCGGCAGCTGCTACGGTAAGGTTTGAAGTTTGAGGGACCCATCACTGGCACAAGGTTTGCCCGTCTAACCGCTATCTGAACCCATGAGTTTGAAGCGCATGTCACTGGATTACCTGGGCAACCCCATCGACACCCTCAACCCCGCCACCCGTCAGGGCCTGGATGATTTCGTCGGCGGTTTTCTCGGCTATCAGCCCCGTGCCGAGGGCATCCTCGCGGTCGCCGATGCCGACCCCGACTCAGCATTGGCCAACGGATTTGCCGGCCTGCTGCTGATGTTTATCGAGTCGCCCGAGGGCCCTGTGCTGGCCGAGAAGTACCGTCAGCGGGCGGCGGCGGTGAATTCCCGGCATCCACGGGCGCTCCTGTATCTGCAAGTGCTGCAAGCCTGGATCAACGACGAGCTGGATGAAGTGCTGCGCCTCAGCGAGCATCTGCTGGATCTTTATCCGCGGGACCTGCTTGCGGCCAAGCTCAACCAGTACCTGGAATTCAACCGGGGCAACTGGCCGGCGCTGCTGCGGATCGGTTTGAAAGCCACCGCCGGCGCGCCGGATATCGCCCACAGTCACGGGCTACTGGCGTTTGCGTATGAGCAGTGTCATTTGCTGGAGGAAGCCGAGGCCAGTGCGCTTGAGGCGTTGCGGTTGCAGGCGTCCGAGCCATGGGCCCATCACGCATTGGCCCATGTGATGCTGACCCAGGGGCGTATCGAGGAAGGCATCGGGTTTCTGGAGGGCGTGAAGCAGCACTGGGACGGGCTTAACTCGTTCATGTACACCCATAACTGGTGGCATCTCGCGTTGTTTTATCTGGGGCGCGGGGAGGATCAGCGGGTGCTGGAGATTTATGACCGGCATGTGTGGGGGATCTTGCCGGAGTACTCCCAGGATCAGGTGGGCGCGGTGTCATTGCTGGCGCGGCTGGAGCTGGCCGGGATTGATGTGGGTGGGCGGTGGCAGGCGTTGGCGCCCTACCTGCAGCGTCGGGTTGGGGATGCGGTACAGCCATTTTTGAGTGTGCAGTATTTGTATGGGTTGGCCCGGGCGGGCAAGCCTGAGGCGGATCAGTTGTTGGCGGCTTTGCGCAGGCACAGTGTGGAAGCGCGGCCGGTTTGGCGGGAAGTGACGTTGCCGTTGGCTGAGGGGTTGTTGGCGCATGCCCGGGGGGATGCCCGGCGGGCGTTGGAACAGCTGGGGATAGCGTTGCCGCGGCTGAATGAGATTGGCGGGAGTCATGCGCAGCGGGATTTGTTTGCGCAGGTGGAGCTGGACGCACGGTTGCGGGTTGGGGATTGGCTTGGGGCGCAGCAGACGCTGGAATTGCGCCGGCGGTATGACGGGCTGGATGTGCCGACGAACCGAGCTTTGGTGGTGGTGTATGAGGCTTTGGGGTTGCCTGGGGAGGCGCTGCGGGCGCGGGCGCGGATTGGGGGGATATCCGTTATTTAGGTGATGGCTTGTATTGGTTC
>NZ_JACAQY010000033.1:384-10778 GCF_013386835.1 Pseudomonas sp. IPO3774 | reverse complement strand
TCGCGGCGGCCCGCGGAGTAACGGATATACACCCCACCCTAACCCCGCGCAGCAAACACCCCCCGAGCAATCGACCGAGCCACACAATCAGCCGCCGCCGACCCAATCCGCCCAATCTCCACCTGCCGCCGAGGCCCATCCGCCACCTCCACTGCCCCCGAAGCCAACGCAAAAACCGTATCCCCATCAAACGGCAAATGCGCTGGCCGCACCGCCCGGGCAATCCCGTCCTGCGCCATGATCGCCACCCGCTTGCACTCCGCCACCGTCAACCGCGCCGTACTCGCCACCACCACCAGCGTGGTATTGGCCCCCGCTTGCAGACGCCCCATGGAATCCAGCCGCGACAACTCCGGCATCGGATCACTGCAATCCATCTCCGTCACCGGCCGCGCCCCGCCAAACTCCCCCGCCACCTCCCAGGGCCACGCCCAGAACGTCTCGCCATCCGGCATGTAGACCGAACCAATCGGGTTAGCCACCACCAACGCGGCAACCACCAACCCATCGCCCAAATCCAGGGACGCCGTCCCCAGCCCGCCTTTCAACACCCCCGCCATGGCCCCACGTCCGGCCCCGACAGATCCCAGCTCAAACTCCGGACCGGCATTGGCCAGCGCCTCAAACCCCAGCCGCCGGTAAGGTGGCTCCAGGCCCCAATCCTTGTCCCCGCCATTCGCCAAATCATGCAACACCGCCGCCGGCACGATAGGAATCGCCGGCGCACCCGGCTTCAAATGCAACCCCACCTGGTCCTGGGACAACTTCGCCGCCACCGCATCCGCCGCCGCCAGGCCAAACACCGAGCCACCGGCAAACACCAGCGCGTGCAGCTGGCCCACCATGTTCTCCGGCTCCAGCGCCGCGGTTTCGCGACCACCTGGGCCTCCACCGCGAATGTCGATACTGGCAGTCCAGAAACCATCCGGGCGGATCACCGTGACGCCGGTGTCGGCGTACAGGTCTGTGGCGTGGCCAACCTCCAGGCCGGGAATATCAGTGAGGGCGTTGCGCGGGCCAGGTCTAGGCATACAGAAAAGCTTCCTTGGGTTTAGG
The DNA here is from genome assembly GCF_013386835.1 of Pseudomonas sp. IPO3774. NCBI lineage: Bacteria > Pseudomonadati > Pseudomonadota > Gammaproteobacteria > Pseudomonadales > Pseudomonadaceae > Pseudomonas > Pseudomonas sp. IPO3774. Next base: position 9,722 of record NZ_JACAQY010000033.1, on the reverse strand, counting down.
TATGGCGTGGGGAGAGCAAGGGGTGTGCCAAGGAGGCGCTCCCCCGGCCCAGCGTACGCTAGCAGCTTCGCGAAAAAATCCCCTGCACAAAAACCAACACCCTGCCCTCCCGCCTGTTAGAAAAACACCACCCGCCCCGCAACCCCTCCAACAACTCCTTGTTATCCAAGACTTTTCAGCGATGGCACAGCCTTTGCTCTCCTGCCTCCACCAGAGCTTGAACTTAACAAGCCGTCCTCGAACAAGGCCCGTTGCCTAACCACACTGGAGTGTTGCACATCATGAATCCATCACGCGCCGCAGGCCGCCGCCAACCCGGCAAGGCTTTCGCCCATACCCTGTTGTTCCTCGCCGTGTGCGAGGCCGTCAGCTACAGCAGCCTGATCCTCGCCGCCGACGCCCCGGCCAGCGATAACCCCCTGGACACCGTCGTGGTCATCGGCAACCGTGGCCAGGCCCGCACCCTGGCCGACAGCCCGGCGCCGGTGGACGTGATTTCTTCCAAGCAGTTGCTCGCCACCGGCCAGGGCGACCTGACCCGTGCCTTGAGCAAGGTGCTGCCGTCCCTCAACCAGCCGGCCTCGTCGGGCTTCGGTTCGACCTCGATCGTGCGCCCCATCAGCCTGCGCGGCTTGAACGGCGACCAGGTGCTGGTGCTGGTCAACGGCAAGCGCCGCCACAACAGCGCGCTGCTGAACAACGCCACCTCCCTCAACTCCGGCTCGCAACCGGTGGACCTGGACATGATCCCCACCGCCCTGGTGGATCACATCGAAGTCCTGCGTGACGGCGCCTCGGCGCAATACGGGTCGGACGCCATCGGCGGCGTGATCAACATCGTGCTCAAGCAAACCGACCACGGCGGCAGCTTGTCCACCACCTACGGCCAGAACTATGAAAACGGCGACGGCGAAACCGTGCGCCAAACCGGCAATGTCGGCCTGGCCCTGCCCAACGACGGTTTCATCAACCTCGCCCTGGACGTGAAGAAACAGGACGTCTCGGACCGTTCCGATGCGGCGCCGTACACCGACAGTGCCGGCAACACCAGCCAACGCCACACCTACTACGGCACCGGCTTGCCCGAGGCGAAGAACTTCAGCCTCGGCTACAACGCCGAGCTGCCGGTCGCCGACGCGCTGACCCTGTACTCGTTCTCGACCTACACCCACCGCAACTCGGAAAAGCCCCTGGCATTCCACCAGCCGCCGTCGTTCAACGGCATCCAGACCCCGTACCCGGAAGGTATCGAAGACAACCTGCGCTTCATCGAAGACGACTTCCAGGTGGCGTTTGGCGGCAAGGGCCAGGCCGCCGGCTGGGACTATGACCTGTCGAGCACCTACGGCCAGGACCATGCCCGGGCCACCCTCACCGACACCTACAACCTGAGCTACGGCCCGAACTCACCGACCTCGGTCGACACCGGCGTAAAAACCTTCAGCCAGTGGACCAACAACCTCGACCTGACCCGCGCCTTCGACCTCGGCCTGTACAAGCCGACGCAGATTTCCTGGGGCCTGGAACAGCGCTACGAAGACTACAAGATCGGCAAGGGTGACCTCGCCTCCTACGCCAGCGGGCCTTTCGACACCGGTGCCAACGGCGCGATCATTCCACCCGGGACCATTTCCGGTGCCGGTACCACCCCGGCCGACGCCGCCGAAAAAAGCCGCATCAGCCTCGCGGGCTACGGCGAGATCGGCCAGGACCTCACCGACAAATGGCACGTGGACCTGGCCGGGCGCTACGAGCACTACAACGACGGCTCGGGCACCACCACCAACGGCAAGTTCTCCACCCGCTACCAGCTGACCCCGATCCTGGCCTTGCGCGGCACCGTCAGCACCGGGTTCCGCGCACCGTCCCTGGCCCAGCAGATCTACAGCTCCACCTCGCAAACCAGCGTCAACGGGCAACTGTTCGACTACCGCAACGTGGCGGTGAACTCCGATGTGGCCAAGGCCCTGGGCGCGACCACCCTCAAGCCTGAAAAGTCGACCAACTACAGCATCGGGCTGACCCTGCAACCCACTGACAACACCAACATCACCCTGGATGCCTACCAGATCGTGATCAAGGACCGCATCGCCCAGACCGGTTACCTGGGCGGCACGCCGCAAATCAGCGCGATCCTCGCCGCCGCCGGGCTCAACCCGAACCAGGCGGTGACCTACTTCACCAACGCCCTCGACACCACCACCCGCGGCGTCGACCTGGTGGGCGACTACCGCCAGGACATCGGTGCCTATGGCAGCCTGAAATACAGCGCCGGCTTCAACTGGAACACCACCCAGATCGACTCGATCCACGCCTCGACCGTGGCCGCCCAGGCCCTCGGCCCGGACGGTGGCTATGACCGCCAGCGCCAGGGCAACCTCAAGTACGGCTTGCCGCAATCCAAGCTGCTGCTGGGCACCACCTGGACCTACGACAAGGTTGAAACCAGCCTCAACCTGACCCGCTACGGCTCCTACACCGAGTACGGCACCGCCGAGATCTACGACCGCAACTTCGCGCCGACCTGGATCACCGACCTGAACATCGACTACCACCTGACCAAGGCCGTGACCCTGAATGCGGGGGCCAACAACCTGTTCAACAAGTACCCGAAACGCACCGACCTGGTAAGCAGTTCCGGCGGCTTCCCGTACGGTACCTTTTCGCCTTACGGCACCACCGGTGGCTATTGGTACACCGGCGTGACGTACGCCTTCTGACCCAGCCCGCGGGGCCGGTTCGCCGGCCCTGCGCCTGACCTTTTGCGGGAGCCTGCCCATGACCCGACGTACCGATCAACTCAAGCTGGGGGCCTTCCTGGCCAACAGCGGCCACCATGTATCGGCCTGGCGCCATCCCCTGGCCCAGGCGGATGCCAGCCTGGATTTCGAGCACTTCAAACACATCGCGCAAACCGCCGAACGCGGCAAATTCGACGCCTTGTTCGTCGCCGACGTGGTCGCCCTGTGGGGCCATCATCATGACGCCCTCAGCCGCACTGCCCGCGCCGAACACTTCGAACCCTTGACCCTGATGGCCGCTTTAGCAGCCGTCACCAGCAACATCGGCCTGATCGCCACCGCCACCACCAGCTACAACGAGCCGTACCATATCGCCCGCAAGTTCGCCTCCCTCGATCATCTGTCCAAGGGGCGCGCCGCCTGGAACCTGGTGACCTCGGTGGTCTCGGATGAGGCCTGGAACTTCGGCCGCGAAACCCATATCGACCATGGCGACCGCTACCAGCGCGCCGAAGAATTCCACGATGTGGTCAAGGGCCTGTGGGACAGCTGGGACGACGACGCCTTCACCCGCGACAAGGCCAGCGGGGAGTATTTCGACCCGGCCAAACTGCACACCCTGAATCATCGCGGCGAACATTTTTCCGTGCGTGGCCCACTCAACGTCGCCCGCCCTCCACAGGGCCATCCGGTGCTGGTGCAGGCCGGTGCGTCGGAACCCGGCAAGGCCCTCGCCGCCCGCGTTGCCGAGCTGATTTTTGCGGTCAACCATGACCTGGCCGGCGCCCAGGCTTTCTATCAAGACATCAAGCAACGCGCCGCCGCCTTTGGCCGTGACCCCGACCACATCAAGATCCTGCCCGGTGTCACCCCGTTTATTGGCGAAACCCGCGAACAGGCCCAGGCGCTGTTCGAAGAGTTCCAGGCCCTGGTGGACCCGGTGCTGGGCCTGCGTTTCCTGGCCGACACCCTGGGCGATGACATCGACCTGTCGGGCTACGACCTCGACGGCCCGCTGCCGGAAACCCCGGTAGGCCAGCGCGGCAGCCGTCGCGACAAACTGCTGGAACTGGCCCGCAGCCAGAACCTGAGTATCCGCCAGCTGTACCTGCACCTGACCGCCGGCAACCCGATAATCGGCACCGCCGAAGACATTGCCGACTTCTTCGAGCAGTGGTTCGAAGCCCGTGCCTGTGACGGGTTTAACGTGTTCTTCCCGTACTTCCCGGGTGGCATCGACCTGTTCGTCGAGCAGGTGATTCCACTGCTGCAGCAACGCGGGCTGTTCCGCACCGAATACGAAGGCACCACCCTGCGGGAAAACCTCGGCCTGCCGCGCCCGGCCAATCGCTTTACCCAGGGAGTCACACCATGAAGCGCAGCGCATGGATGCTGGCAGTCGGCAGCCTGTTCGTCTCGAAGGCCTTTGCCCTGAACATTTTGCTGAGCAACGACGACGGTTATCAGCACCCCAATATTCGCGCCCTGTACACCGAGCTCAAGGCCCAGGGGCATACGGTGCGGATTGCCGCGCCGCAGGCCGACCAGAGCGCACGGGGCGGTGCGTTTTTCTTTGGTCGCGAAGTCACCGTTGGCCATGACGACGACCCGGCCTACCCCGACAGTTACTACATCAGCACCACTGAAAACGGCGTGTGCCAAAGCCCCGAATGCGCCGGCAAAGACGTGCAGATCGAGATCAGCGGTACGCCGGTGATGGCCTTGCTGATGGGCCTGAAAAAAGTCATGCCCCACCCCGACCTGGTGATCGTCGGCCCCAACCCCGGGAATAACCTGGGGGCGATCAACAGCGCTTCCGGCACGTTCAACGTCGCCAGTGTCGCGGTGCAGGCGGGCATTCCGGCGCTGGCGGTCAGCACCGATTTGAAGGAGGCAGACCCACAACGCGCGGCGCAACTGGTGGCGAAACTGGTCAATGCCCTGGACCAGCATCGCCAGCCCGACGGCGCGCTCTTGCCCAAGGGCCTGGGCCTGAATATCAACCTGCCAAAAGACTCAGAGATCAAGGGCGTGAAACTCACCCGCATCGGCAGCTACGTGGGCTTTGAAGCGGTGTACACCGACGACCTCAAGCAATTCAAGCTGCCGGGCAAACCCGGCATCGGCTTCCAGTACAGCCCCGCCGCCACCGCCGAGCAGCAGAAGCAGGATGAGGCGGTATGGCTCAACAAGGGTTACCTGACCATCAGCCCGTTCAGCGGCCTGCCTGAGTCGATCAATGCCGGCCCGGCGCTGCAAAAACAACTGGCCCGCGAGGTGCAGCCATGAGTTCGCGTTTTTCCCTGGGGTTTCTCAGCCGGGTCTACAGCCCCGGCTTCGAGCCCAAGGTCTACCGCGACACCGTGGAGTTATTCAAGGTCGCCGAAGAGCTGGGCTTTGACAGTGGCTGGGTGGCGCAGCACCACTTCGCCAGCGAAAACGGCCGCCTGCCCTCGCCCCTGGTATTGCTTGCCGCCATCGCCCAGCGCACCCGGCGGATCAGCCTGGGCACCGGGATTATCGTGTTGCCCCAGGAAGCGCCGCTGCGCCTGGCGGAAGACGCCTCGGTGCTGGACCTGTTGAGCAATGGCCGGCTGGAGCTGGGCCTGGGTGCGGGTTTTGATCCCGACACGTTCACCGCATTCGGTCGTGAGCCTGAGGCGCGCCACCGCGATTATGAGCAGCACCTGCAACAGTTGATCCATGCCCTGGGCAACGCCCCCCTGACCGACAGCGGCTCGCGCCTGTTGCCACGGACGGCCGGCCTTGGGCAGCGAATCTGGGAAGCCACCTCACGGGTGGAACGGGTGGCCGAGCGCGGCCACGGCCTGATCATGGCGCCCAACCCGCACCTGCCGCCCGAAGCCGGGGTAGAACTGGTCAAGCGCTATCGCAACGCCTGGACCGGTGACAACGGCACCCCGCCCCGTGTCACCCGGGTACAGGCGCTGATCCCGACCCCGGACGCCGCCACGCGCAACGATATCCAGGCCTACGTGCAACGCCAACAGAGCATCGGCGTGTACAAGGCGCCGGTGGATGATGATTTCGACGCCACCCTCAGGCGCCTCGGCATCCTGCACGGCCCGGTCGAGCAGATCATCGAGCAGTTGCAGCAAGGGCCGAGCCTGACGGCCAACGACCACCTGGTGCTGCAAGTACAGACCGCCAGCACCCCGCTGCGGGAGGCGATCCGTGCCCTGGAAATCATCCGCGAACAGATCGCCCCGGCCCTGGGCTGGCAACCGACACTGCCCCAAGGAACCCTGACATGAGCTTCAAACTGGGCTTTCTCAGCCACGCCTTTGGCGACGATCCACAGCAGGTCTACCGCGACCTGATCGAACAATTCGAAGTCGCCGAGGCCCTCGGTTTCGACGGTGGCTGGATTGCCCAGCACCACCTGAGCAACGGCTTTGGCCGGCTGCCGTCACCGCTGGTACTGCTGGCGGCGGTGGCCGAGCGAACCCGGCATATCGAACTGGGCACCGGGGTGATCGTGCTGCCTTTCGAAGACCCGATCCGCCTGGCGGAAGACGCCAGTGTGCTCGATGCCCTCAGCGGCGGCCGGGTGCAATTGGGCCTGGGCAGCGGCGGCGCCAACCTCGACAATTTCAGCGCGTTTGGCCGTGATGCCGTGCAACGCCAGGTCGATTTCAGCGAACACCAGCAGCAGGTCCAGCAGTTACTCGACGGCGAGGCATTGACGCCCCACAGCGCGCTGACCCTGCAACCGCCAGCAACCGGCTTGAGCAGCCGCTTGTGGCACTCCCACGGCAGCCTCGAAGGCGCGGCATACACCGCCAGCCAGGGCAACGGCTTGCTGCTGGGCACCGCCACCCACGATCCGCTGACGGTGCAAAAACCCCTGGCCGATGCCTACTTGAATGCCTGGACCCGCACCGATCGCCCACCGAGAATCGGCGTGGTGCGGGCAATTTTCCCGGCAGCGGATCGCGCCAGTGCCCAAGCGGAACTGGCGGTGGATATCGAGCGCCACATCCCGCGCCTGCAACGCGAAGGTCTGATTGATCAAGCCGTGGACCTGCAGGAGCACCTGCGCCTGATGAACGTGCACCACGGCCATCCCGACGAAGTGATCGCCAGCCTGCAACAGGACCCGTCCCTGCTGCCCTATGCTGACTACGTGATCGCCGTGGTCCAGGCCGAAAGCTCGACCCAGGCGCAGATCCTCAAGCGCCTGGAAATCATCGCCCGGGACATCGCCCCGGCCCTCGGATGGCGAGGACGAGAGTAGGATGATCAAACGCCCTGAAAGCGTCAGCTCCCGTAGCAGCTGTCGAGTGAAACGAGGCTGCGTAGCGGTGTGCCAGATACACCGCGAACGCAGCCTCGCCGGGGCTCGACAGCTGCTACGACGACGCGTGATGCTGATGCCAAACTATGGAGCCCGTGTATGCCCCTTGAATTCAGTTGGTTGATGCCCCTCTGTACCCCCGACTGGGCGGCGCGGCCGGGGCAGTGGATCCAGCTGGCCCAGGCGGTGGAATACGCCGGCATCGACGGCCTGTGGATCCCCGGCGGCGCGCTGTGTGCCGACAGCCTCGGTGTGGCGGCGGCGTTGTGCGCCCACACCCGACGGGTGCAATTGTCGGTGAGCGTACCGCCGGAAGTCATGCTGCCGGCGGCCCTGGCCACCACCCTGCAAAGCCTGCAATCGATCAGCAGCCACCGGGTGCGCCTGCACTTGCCCGACGGCGAACAAGGCAGCCTGCGCAGTGCGTTTGGCGAATGGCTGAACCGCGACCAGCGCAGCGAACGCATCGGCGAATACCTGGAGATTCTCCAACAACTGCTGGCACCGAATGACGGCGGCCTGGATTATCAAGGCCGCTATTTCCAACTGGAAAACGCCGGCGTCGCCCGCCGCGAACTGCCCGCGCCGCCACTGGTGCTGGACGACAGCCAAAGCCACGCGCTGGTGGCCGGCCACGCCCAGGTCTGCCTGTTGCGGCCTGGGCATCCGCAGTGGCTGGCCCAGGAAATACAACGCTGGCGCCAGCTTCAGCCGGGCCTGGCCTTTGCCTGTACCTTCGGCCTGGTCATCGGCGACAGCGAGGACCTGGCCTGGGAAACCGCCGCCGCCCTGCTGCCGACCCAGGACCTGCCCAACCACCGCATCGCCACCGTGCCCCGCGACCGTCACCCGTTGCGCCAGTGGGAGATCCACCCGAACCTGCTGCAACTGCACCCTGGCCAACCGTTGATCCTGGTGGGCACGCCCCGCCAAATCGCCACGCGCCTGCAGGAACTGCACGGCCTGGGCCTTGGCCACATCATCCTGCAGGGCGGCCCGGCGGTCGGCGAAGTGCTGCGCTTTGGTGAACAGATCCTGCCGCTGCTTTTTCAACACGGCCTGCGCAAGGAGCGCCTGCACCATGAACACTGAGGTTCGCCCCCCGATCCAGCTCGACTGGTTCCTGCCCACCAATGGCGACGGTCGCCACCTCACCAGCAGCGGCCTGCCCAAGGTCGGGCTGTTCCAGCAAGGCGAACGTGCCCCCACCCTCGATTACCTGCGCCAGATCGTGCGGGCTACCGAACAGGCCGGGTTCGACGGGATCATGGTGCCCACCGCCAGCGGTTTCGAGGATCCGTGGCTGATTACCGCGGTGCTGGCCCAGGAGGTGCGGCGGCTTAAATTCCTCCTGACGTTGCGACCAGGCATGGAGCTGCCGGCCTATACCGCCCACCGTGCGGCGACCTTGCAATTGCTCAGCGAGAATCGCCTGGCGTTGCATGTGGTGACGGGGTCCAGCCGTTTTGAGCAGCGTTCGTTGGGGGACTTTCTCGAACACGATGAGCGTTACGCGCGTACTGCGGAGTTTTTGCAGGTGTTCCAGGCGGTGTGGGCTGGCAAGCAGCCGGCGCATCCGGGGCGCTACTACCGCAGTGGGATCAACACGCCGGTGGCGCCTGAGGCCGAGGTGCCGGCGATCTATTTTGGGGGTGCCTCCGAGGCTGCCGAGCAGGTGGGGGCTGCCCATGGGCAGACGTACCTGATGTGGTGTGAGCCGCCGGCGATGATTGCCGAGCGGGTGCTGCGGATGCGTGAGTTGGCCGCGATGCAGGGGCGGACGTTGCGCTTTGGGTTGCGCTTGCACATCTTTGCCGATCGCACTGACGAGGCGGCCTGGGCGCATGTGGAGCGGCTGTTGGAGGAGATACCCAAGGACGCCATTGACCAGGCGCAGCGGCAGATGGCCAAGTATGAATCGGTGGGGCAGAGTCGCCAGACCGAGTTGATGAAAGGCCGTGGGCGTGGGGCGCGGGAGCTGGAGGTTTCGGCCAACCTCTGGGCCGGTGTGGGCCTGGTACGGGGCGGGGCCGGGACCGCGCTGGTGGGGAGTTATGAGCGGGTGGCGGAGCGGATCGAGGAGTATCACCAGCTTGGGGTGGACAGCTTTATTCTCTCGGGGTTTCCGCATCTGGAAGAGTCGATTCATGTGGGGGCGGAGGTGTTGCCTTTGTTGCGCAGGATTGGGGCTTCGGGGAGGGATGTTGAGGTGGGTCGGGGTTGATTGAGTACATATCCGTTTCTTCGGTTATGGCTGATATTGGTTCCGCTCTTACAGC
>NZ_JACAQY010000033.1:0-232 GCF_013386835.1 Pseudomonas sp. IPO3774 | reverse complement strand
GTTAAAAGCCAAATCAAAAGCTAAAGCGGGCACGGTCCAAATGTGGGAGCGGGCTTGCTCGCGAAGGTCGTTAACGATGACGCGGGCATTCTGGATGAACGCGGCGCCCTCAGGTTTTTCGCGAGCAAGCCCGCTCCCACAGAAAAGCAGATCTGTTTTCGCTCTGGTCTTTGCTTTTGCTTTTAACACTCAAGCCGGCCGGGAGGCCGCTGTGCTCTTGCTTTTGATTTTG
>NZ_JACAQY010000032.1:0-37143 GCF_013386835.1 Pseudomonas sp. IPO3774 | reverse complement strand
GTAAGAGCGGAACCAATACAAGCCATCACCCAAATAACGGATATGCCCCCACCCCAACCAGGAACGCCTCAGGACTTAGGCGTCAAATCCACCTTGAACCATTTTTCGCTGAGTTTCTTAACAGTCCCATCAGCAATCGCTTCTTTCAACGCCGCATCAAACTTGGCCTTCAACTCCGGATCGCTCTTGCGAAAACCCAGGCCCTCGCCATCACCCCAGATAGGGCCTTTGATCTGCGGCCCGGTATACGCCAGCCCCTTGTTCTCAGGCTTGGACATGATCGAATCAAGGAACGTAACGTCATCAAAAATCGCGTCAATACGGCCCGATTGCAGATCAAGAATCGCATCGGCCGACGTGTTGTACTCACGAATCGTCGCCACGTCCTTGAAGTTCTCATCAATGAACTTGGTGTAAATGATGCCTGAAGCGATCCCGATGGTTTTACCCTTCAGCGCCTGACGCAACGGCTCGATCGCATCGTGAATCGCCTTCGGATCAGCACTCAGCGTAATCGCATTCGCCGCCCCGGTTTTACCCGGCAGCAACGCCGCATCCTGCGCGACAAAGTTGGCCGGCGTCTGCGCGTAGGGAATCGAAAAATCCATGACCTGCTTACGGTCGTCAGTGATAACGATCGCATCCATCAACACATCAAACTTCCCTGCGTTGAGACTGGCAATCATGCCATCCCAGTTCTGCACGGTGATCTTGCACTGCAGCTTCATCTTGGCGCACAGGTAGTCCATCAGCTCAGGCTCGAAACCACTGATCTTCCCGCCTGGCAATGTCAGGTTCCAGGGCTCGTACGCGCCCTCGGTCGCGATGTTCACGGACGTCCAGTCCTTTGCCTGCAGTCCGGAAGCACTTGCCATCACTAGGGTCGCTACAGCAACAGAGCCTAACCAATTCGATTTTTTAGCGGTCATTTCTATTTCCTACCAATGTTTTGATGTGGGCTTAGGACTTTTTTCTCGAACGCATACAGGTTTGGGGACTGGCCGATTCGCTCTCCAGTCTGCACATGACTCCACATGTACATACATGTCATTGCAAAATATTTGCCAGCTTTTAAAAATAAATAACCTGTTGATTTTCAAGGAAATTAAACATGGTTAGAAAATGTGCGCGGTTTTTTCGCCCTGTTTTGGGTCGATAGGTAGCGTTTTGCACCCGCCCGTGCGCTGTCAGGTGTCAGGCGTGGGGGCAGGGTTCGCGGTGAGTATTGGCGTGAATCCCAGGTGCTCAAGCAGTCGCGCCATATCGCGGACTGCGATCGACAGGGTCGCGGTATTCACCAGCGGATGGCAGAGAATCCTGTCGCCGTTCCACACCTCTTCGGCGATCACAACCTGGGTGGCGCGCTGCACGTCATTGCACAACCCCAGCAATGACACCGCTCCCGGCTCCACGCCCAGGGTTTCCATCAGGCGGCGCGGCGAGGCGAATCTCAGGCCCTTGAGGCCGAGGGTTTGCGAGAGTGCACGCAGGTCCAGGCGCTGCTCGCTCTTGAGCACCACCAGGGTGGGATTCAAGCCTTTGGCATCGCACAGGAAGATGTTCTTGACCGCCTGCCCGCTGATTCTGATGTCCAGTTTGTCGGCTTCTTCGCAGGTGCGCACGGCGCTGTGTTCCACGTATTCATAGGCAATGGAGCAGGTGTCGAGCAGGTGTAGAACGTCTTTGGGTTGAAGCATTGGCAAGGTCCCCGGGTATCGCTTTGTCTGCGCCAAAAATGGCAAAGGCCCGCCGTCCGAAAAGGAGGGCAGGCCGTTTGACGGCGTGGTTGTCAGTTCAGGTGATGGGCCACCAGGTCGTTGATTTTCCCGCTGCGCACCTGGTCAATCACACTGGCCATGTCAGCGTAAAACGCGCGGTCGTTATCCGCCACCGGCACTTCACTGCGCACCAGGTCATAGACCGCCTTGGTCGCGGTCGATGCCTTGTTCACATCGTGGAAATCCAGGGCCTGGCACGCGACCAGCACTTCGATGGCCACCACCGACTGGAGTTTTTGCGAGACTTTGTAGGCCTTGATCACCGCGTTGTAGGCCAGGCTGACCGGGTCTTCCTGGTTGCCGCAGGTCGAGACGCTGTCGATCGACGACGGCATCGACAGGGTTTTCATCTCGGCGTACAGCCCGGCGGCGGTGTACTGGACGATCATGTAGCCGCTGTTCAGGCCCGGGTTGCGCACCAGGAAGGCCGGCATTTCGCTGAAGTGCGAGTTGATCATGCGGTCGGTCCGGCGCTCGGAAATTTTCGCCAGGTTGGTCAGCGCCACACACAGTGTGTCGGCTGCAATCCCGATGTAGGTGCCGTCGAAGTTGGCGCCGGAAATCGCGATACCGTCACCGTCGTCCAGCGGGAAAATCACCGGGTTGTCGCCCGAAGAATTGATTTCGCGCTCGATGGTTTCCCGCGCGTAGTTGATGAACTGCCGGGAAGCACCATGCACTTGGGGGATGGCACGCAGGCTGTAGACGTCCTGCAGGCGGTAATCGATGTTGTCTGCGATGAGCTGGCTGTCGTGCAGGATAGCCTTGATGTTGGCGGCGGTTGCGGCCTGTGCGGGGTGAGCCTTGATCGAGTGGTAGCGCGGGTCGAACGCGCGGATGGTGCCCTTGAGCGCCTCCAGCGACATGGCCGCCGCCACGTCCGCCAGGTCGGCAGCCTGCATCGCGTTGTACAGCGCCAGCGTAGCGATGGCGGTCACCGACGTGGTGCCGTTCAACATCGCCAGGCCTTCCTTGCACTGCAGGTCGGTCGGTTGCAGGCCGACCTGTTGCAGGGCGGTTGCGCCATCCACCAGTGCACCGCCCTTGACGCTGGCGCGGCCTTCGCCGAGCAGCACCAGGGCCAGGTGGCCTTCTACCGCGAGGTAACCCACCGAGCCTTCACCCGGCGCAAAGGGCACCACGTCGTGGTTGAGCAGGCCGGCGATCAGTTCCAGCAGTTCCAGGCGCACCCCGGAGTAGCCTTTGCCCAGGCTGATCAACACCATCAACTGGATCGCCCGCACCTGTTCACGCACCAGCGGTTCGCCGACGGAAACAGCGTGGGAACGCACGATGTTGACTTGCAGTTCCTTGGCGTTTTCCGGCGAGATCACATGCCGCACGTTGTCGCCAAAACCGGTGGTCACGCCGTACACCAAACGGTTTTCATCGAGGAATCGCTCGATCAACCCACGGGACTTTTTAACCCGGTTCTTGTAACTGTCGGCAAACGAAACAGTGGCCGAATAGCGGGCGATCGCCACGAACTCTTCGATGCTGGGTTCTCTGTCGCCTAACACGACATGGGTAATTTGTTCAGGCAGGGTTTTCATCAGCGACTCCAGCAGGGCGTAACGCAATGGGGTGGGAAGTGGTTTAACTCTACGGGTTGCACTGACTGAAGAAAATATGAGGTTTTCTGTTACTTTTAGTAGAAAATCTAAACTGCTGAAGTCGCGAGATTCCCCCATGAGCCGTTTACCGCCGTTGCGCGCGTTGCAAGTGTTTGAAGTGGTGGGCCACTGCGCCGGTATGTCCCAGGCGGCGATTCGCCTGGGGATCTCGGTGGGCGCTGTCAGCCAGCAAATGAAACTGCTCGAAGATGCCCTGGGCATGAAGCTGACGCTCAAGGACGGCCAGCGCCTGCGCTTGAACAGCGTCGGCGAACGCCTGCACGCCCGCTGCACCGCGGCGTTCGAAGAACTCAGGCTGGCGGTGGCCGAGGCCGAGCGGGCGAAGAATCCCAACAACCTGTATATCAGTTGCCTGCCTTCGCTGATGACCAAATGGCTGTCGCCGCTGATCGACGAGTGGGGGCAGGACGAAACCGACCTGGACATCTACCTCGACAGCACCCTCGATGATGCATCGGGGGAGGAAAGTGCCGACTTTCGCATCGGTTATGGCGAGCACCCCGAGCATGCCGGGCATAGCGTGCCGCTGTTCCGCGATTGTGTGGTGCCCACCTGTTCACCGCAGTTGCTGGAACGGGTTGCGTGCGCGCGGGACTTGCTCGATTACCGCCTGATCGGCATCGACTCGCGGCCCAAATTCGATTCGCCGCCTTCGTGGACCCAATGGTTCAGCGAGCTGGAAGGGCAAACCGGCCAGCCCATCGTGATCCGCCGCAATTACTCATCATCGATTACCGCGATCCAGGCGGCCATCGACCGGCAAGGCATCGTGCTGGCGCAGTTCTCAATGATCGCCGGGGACCTGCGCGCCGGTCGGCTGATGATTCCCTGGCGGTTCGCCGTGCCGCTGGCGGCGCCGTACTACCTGAGTTGGCACCCCAATACCCTGCACAAACAGCAGTGCCGCGGGTTTCAACGCTGGATGATCGGGCAGGGGCAGAAACAGGAGAAAATTACCGCTGCCATGCTTTCTGCTGCGCACTTTGATCATTAAGTTGTCACTTACGGTCATTGAGCGCCAGCCGGCGGACTCTTAGTCTGTGGGACATAAACCGATGGAGTGCCATTCGAGCGCTCCACGTCCCGTGATGATCCGTTGTGGAGCTGTACCATGACCGCTGCTGCCTACCCGCACTTGCTGGCCCCGTTGGACCTGGGTTTTACCACCCTGCGCAACCGTACTCTGATGGGCTCGATGCACACCGGCCTTGAAGAGAAACCCGGCGGCTTCGAGCGCATGGCGGCCTATTTTGCCGAACGTGCCCGTGGCGGCGTGGGCCTGATGGTCACCGGCGGCATTGGCCCCAACGATGAAGGCGGGGTGTATGGCGGTGCGGCCAAGCTGACCACCGACGAAGAAGCGCAGAAGCACAAGATCGTCACCCAGGCGGTGCATGAGGCGGGCGGCAAGATCTGCATGCAGATCCTCCACGCCGGGCGTTATGCCTACAGCCCGAAGCAGGTGGCACCGAGCGCAATCCAGGCGCCGATCAACCCGTTCAAGCCCAAAGAGCTGGACGAAGAAGGCATCGAAAAACAGATCAATGATTTCGTCACCTGCTCGGTGCTGGCCCAGGTCGCCGAGTACGACGGCGTGGAAATCATGGGTTCGGAAGGCTACTTCATCAACCAGTTCCTCGCCGCCCACACCAACCACCGCACCGACCGTTGGGGTGGCAGCTACGAAAATCGCATGCGTCTGCCGGTGGAAATCGTGCGCCGGGTGCGCGAAGCCGTAGGCCCGAATTTCATCATCATCTTCCGCCTGTCGATGCTCGACCTGGTGGAAGGCGGCAGCACCTGGGAAGAAATCGTACAGTTGGCCAAGGCCATCGAGCAGGCCGGTGCAACCATCATCAACACCGGCATCGGCTGGCACGAAGCGCGGATCCCGACCATCGCCACCAAGGTGCCGCGTGGCGCGTTCAGCAAGGTCACCGCGAAGTTGCGCGGTGCGGTGCAGATTCCGTTGATCACCACCAACCGGATCAACACCCCGGAAATCGCCGAGCAGATTTTGGCCGAAGGCGATGCCGACATGGTCTCGATGGCTCGCCCATTCCTCGCCGACCCGGACTTCGTCAACAAGGCTGCCGAAGGCCGCGCCGATGAGATCAACACCTGCATCGGCTGCAACCAGGCCTGCCTGGACCACACCTTCGGCGGCAAGCTGACCACCTGCCTGGTCAACCCGCGTGCGTGCTACGAGACCGAGCTCAACTACCTGCCGGTCAAGCAGATCAAGAAAATCGCCGTGGTCGGTGCCGGTCCTGCGGGCCTGGCGGCCGCCACCGTCGCCGCCGAGCGTGGGCATCAGGTGACCCTGTTCGATTCGGCCAGCGAGATCGGCGGCCAGTTCAACATCGCCAAGCGCGTGCCGGGCAAGGAAGAGTTCTTCGAGACCCTGCGCTACTTCAAACGCAAGTTGCAGACCACTCACGTCGAACTGTGCCTGGACACCCGGGTCGACGTTGAGCAGCTTGTTGCGGGCGGTTATGACGAGATCATCCTCGCGACCGGCATCGCGCCGCGTATTCCGGCGATTCCCGGTGTGGAAAACGCCAAGGTATTGAGCTACCTCGACGTGATCCTGGAGCGTAAGCCGGTGGGTCATCGCGTGGCGGTGATCGGTGCCGGCGGTATCGGTTTTGACGTCTCGGAATTCCTCGTGCACCAGGGCGTGTCCACCAGCCTGGACCGCGAGGCGTTCTGGAAAGAGTGGGGCATCGACACCCACCTGGAAGCCCGCGGCGGTGTGGCCGGGATCAAGCCCGAGCGCCATGCGCCGGCGCGTGAAGTGTTCCTGTTGCAGCGCAAGACCTCCAAGGTCGGTGACGGCCTGGGCAAGACCACCGGCTGGATCCACCGCACCGGCTTGAAGAACAAGCAGGTGCAGATGCTCAACAGCGTCGAGTACCTGAAGATCGACGATGAGGGCCTGCACATCCGCATCGGCGCCGAGGGTGAACCGAAGGTGCTGGCGGTGGACAACATCGTGATCTGTGCCGGGCAGGACCCGCTGCGGGAATTGCAGGATGGCCTGGTGGCGGCCGGGCAGAACGTGCACCTGATCGGCGGCGCGGACGTGGCGGCCGAGCTGGATGCCAAGCGCGCTATCAACCAGGGTTCGCGCCTGGCGGCCGAGCTATAAACACGTAAAAGGGGCGGTGGTAGACTACCGCCCCTTTTCTTGTGCAGAACCGCCCTCATGGGTCCTTTCGACTGGCTCCCCCACGCGCCCCTTGAACCCCTGAAGCTGGACTGGATGGGGCCGGTGGAAGTCGCCGTGCTGCGCCTGGATCGCATCGACCCGCTGATCAGCGGCAACAAGTGGTTCAAGCTCACCGAGCACCTGGCGCAAGGCCGGGCGGCGGGCGCCAGCGGGATCATCAGCCTGGGCGGCGCTTACTCCAATCACCTGCATGCACTGGCGGCGGCCGGGAAACGCTTCGGCTTTCCTACCGTTGGCTTGCTGCGTGGCCATCCGCAAGACACTCCCACGGTGCTCGACCTCAAGGCCTTCGGCATGCAACTGCATTGGCTGGGGTATGGCGGCTATCGCGCGCGCAACGAGCCGGACTTCTGGCTGCCCTGGCGCGAGCAGTATCCGCACCTGCACCCGGTACCTGAAGGCGGCGGGGGCCTGGCGGGCGCGTTGGGTTGCGGGGTTTTGGTGAATCAGGCGCGGGCACAATTAAACGGCCTGGGCTGGACGGACTATCACGGTTGGTGGCTGGCGGCAGGCACCGGTACTACATTGGCGGGATTGGTGCTGGCGGAGGCGGGCGCGCATCCGGTATATGGCGCCCTGGCGGTACCCGACGACCACGGGGTGGCGCAACAGGTGCAGGCGCTTGTGCAGCAGGGTTATGAATTGCTGGAGGCCAGCCGGGGCGGCTTTGCCAAGGTCGATCCCGAGTTGCTGGCCTTTATCGACGCTACCGAGCAAGCCTGTGGCCTGGCGCTGGAGCCGCTGTATACCGGCAAGGCGTTATTGGCGTTGAAACAACAGATTGAAGCCGGGAGATTTTCCCCCGGCACCCGCCTGATCTTCGTCCACACCGGTGGCCTGCAGGGCCGCCGGGGTTTCCCTGTTGCACCCGGTTAATGTAGGCGCTGGCTTGCCTGCGATGCAGACACCGCGGTGTATCAGTGGCACCGAGGTGATGCTATCGCAGGCAAGCCAGCTCCCACACAAGCCAGCTGCCACATTCAATCCGTGGGCTTACTGAAGGTTCCCTCTCTTGCCGGGCATCATCCTCAACGCAGTGTTGTCTCGCAGCACATAGTGATGGGCCAATCCGGCCAACGCATGCAGCCCGATCAGCCAGTAGCCGATCTTGCCGAACAGCACGTGCCAGCTTTCAATTTCCTTGGCCAACGCCTTGTTCTCGGCAATCAGCGGCGGCAACTCGATGCCGTAGAACATCACCGAATGCCCCTCGGCGCTGACGATCAGCCAGCCGGCGATGGGCATGCCGATCATCAAGGCGTACAGCGCCATGTGCATCAGGGTGGCGAGGAGGGTTTGCCATTGCGGCGGGGCCGGTACGATCTTCGGTGCCACGCCCAGGCTGCGGGCGAACAACCGTAGCCACACCAGCACAAACACCGTCAGGCCGAACATGAAGTGCATTTCCACGATCAACGTACGTGCGCCGCTGCCTTTGGGAAACTGCCCGCGTAACTCAATGCAGGCGTAGACCACCGCCAGCAGCAGCACCATCAGCCAGTGCAACGCAATCGACATGGTGCTGTAACGCGTATCGGAATTTTTCCAGGGCATCGCTTTCTTCCTCACTCATCAGGGCAAACCTCCGTTCTTTGCGACGGAGTCCTTTCAATGTAAGCCTGTTTTACGAGGTTTGCCCGTGAGAGGAAGACGAAGAAGCGATGTTTTGACACCGATCAGTTGCCCTGCGGCATTTCACCCCGTGCCAGGCGCTGGTTGATGTCGGCGATCACCGCAGGCAGGTCGGTGATGGTGTCGATCATGTAGTGTGGGCGCGAGCCTTCGAACATGGCCTGGATACGCGTGCGTTCGCTGGCGAGTGTGCCGGCGTCGAGGGCGCGGAACTGCTCGTAGGTCAGGCCCAGGGCGTTGCCCGAGCAGGTCAGCGCCACGGTCCACATCCCGGCGCGACGGCCTTCGAGAATGCCCGGCACGGTGTCGTCGATCTTCACGCAGGCCGCTACGTCATCGATCCCGAGGGCGATCACGTTGGCCAGGGCCTGGGCCGGCCATGGTCGGCCGTTGGGTACTTCGTCGGTGGCGACCACGTGGTCGGCGATATAGCCATTGGTGGCAGCCAGTTCGACAACCTTGTCCATCACCTGCTTGGGGTAGCCGGAGCACGAACCGATCTTGATCCCTTGCTGGCGCAGGTTGGCGATAGTGTCCAGGGCACCGGGGATCAATGCCGAGTGCTCGGCGATCTTCTCGATCTGCAGCGGCATGAAGCGCTGGTAGATGGCGGTCACATCATCGTCAGTCGGTGTGCGGCCAAAGGCCTTGCGATAGCGCTCGGCCACCTGCGGCTGGTCGCACAGGGTGCGGATGTGGTCCCACTTGCCCATGCCCATCGGGCCACGGGCTTCCTCGATGGAGACCTGCACGTCGAACTCGGCGAAGGCTTCGACAAAAATCTGCGTGGGCGCGAACGAGCCGAAATCGACCACGGTGCCGGCCCAGTCGAGGATCGCGGCTTGAAGCTGGGTTGGGTTTGCGTAGTTCATGGTTCAGATCCTGTGAGTAGTGGGCAGTCAGATGTCGAGCACGTTCATTTCTTGCAGCACCTCGGCTACCGCCGCTACCGCGGCTTGCATCTCGGCCTGGTTCACATGGCCGATGCAGCCCACGCGGAAGGTTTCCACCTGGGTCAATTTGCCGGGATAAAGGATGAAGCCCTTGGCCTTGACCCGTTCGTAGAACTCCTTGAACTGGTAGCGCGGGTCTTTCGGCGCGTGGAAGGTAACGATGATCGGCGCCTGGATCGCGGCGGGCAGGAAGCTGCGCAGGCCCAGTTCGGCCATGCCGTCCAGCAATGCCTGGCAGTTGTCGGCGTAGCGCTGGTGCCGGGCGGGCAGGCCGCCTTCTTCGTTGTATTGCAGCAGCGCTTCGTGCAGCGCCGCCACCACGTGGGTCGGCGGTGTGAAGCGCCATTGGCCGGTCTTGGCCATGTAGCTGTGCTGGTCGAAAAGGTCCATCGCCAGGGAGTGGCAGTTGCCTTGGGCTGCAGCCAGCGCCTGCTTTTCAGCGAACACAAAACCCATCCCCGGTACGCCTTCCAGGCACTTGCCGGAGGCGGCGATCAGCGCGTCGAACGGCACCTCGCGGGCGTCGATCGGCAGCGCGCCGAAGGAGCTCATGGCGTCGATAATCAGGCGCTTGCCGTGGCGGGCGATGACCTGGGCGATCTCGGGCAACGGGTTGAGAATCCCGGTGCTGGTTTCGCAATGGATCAGTGCGACGTGGGTGATGCCCTTGTCGGCGTGCAACAGGCGGTCGACGTCGGCGGCGGTGGTGGGTTCGTCCTCGGCAGTTTCAAAGGTACTGAACTCGCGGCCGAGCACTTCGCAAATCTTCGCCAGGCGCTTGCCGTAGGCGCCGTTGATCAGCACCAGCACCTTGCCGTCCCGTGGCACGAGGGTGCCGATGGCCGCTTCCACGGCAAAGGTGCCGCTGCCTTGCAATGGTACGCAATGGTGGCTGGCGGTGCCGTTGACGATCACCAGCAGTTGCTCGCAAAGACTGGCGGTCAGTTGATTGAAGCGGTCATCCCATGAACCCCAGTCGACCATCATGGCCTGGCGGGTGCGGGCCGAGGTGGTCAAGGGCCCCGGGGTCAGCAGGATCGGCGCGGCAGTGCTCATTCGTGTGTCCTCGCAAAACATTGGGATGAAGTTACGGCGCCTAAATTGCAGTTTGGCTTGTCATCAATCAAATTGTTTGTTGTTATGCGAGCTATCAGTGAGGCCGATAGCTATGAACCTGTTTCAACTGCGTGCGTTTGATGCGGTGGCCCGCGAGGGCAGTTTTACCCGGGCGGCCGAGCGCCTGTTTATCAGCCAGCCGGCGGTGACCGGGCATATCAAGGCGCTGGAGGAGCACTACCAGATCGCGCTGCTGCGGCGTACCGCGCGGCGGGTGGAGTTGACCGAGGAGGGCACCAAACTCGCGGCGATCACCCGGGCGATCTTCGGCCTGGTGGAAGAGGCGCAGACGTTGCTGGAGGCCAACCGGCAATTACTTACCGGGCGCCTGGAAGTGGCGGCGGACGGGCCGCACATGGTCATGCCGATGCTGGCCAGCCTACGGCAGCGGTATCCGGGGATTACTGTCAATTTGCGCCTGGGCAATGCGCAGGAAACCCTCGCGGCGCTGTTGTCGGAACGCGCCGATGTGGCGGTGTTGACCGAGGTGGAGCCGCGCAAGGGCCTGCACTTGCAGCCGTTAATCGAGTCACGGATTTGCGCGTTGGTGCCGGCCGGCCATCCGTGGCTGGCGGAGCCTGCGGGGATTCGGCTGGAGCAATTGGATCAGGTGATCATGGTGTTGCGTGAACCCAGCTCGATTACGCGGCGGACCTTTGACGATGCCTGCGCCCAGGCCGGCGTGCAGCCCCGGGTGTTGCTGGAACTGGACAGCCGTGAGGCGGTGACGGAAGCGGTGGCGGCCGAGTTGGGGGTTGGGGTGGTGTCGTCGATGGAAGTCAGCCGGGATCCGCGGGTGCACGCGATTCCGATCCAGGGCGAGGGGCTGGTGAACCGGCATGTGATCGGGTGCATGGAGCGGCGCCGGGAGTTGCGGTTGATTCAGGCGTTTTTCGAGTTGGCGCCTTAGAGGGTGTTGGCTTGAGATCTAGTTGGCCCCTTCGCGAGCAAGCCCGCTCCCACATTCGACCGCGTTCCATCGGTAGAACTCGGTCAACTGTGGGAGCGGGCTTGCTCGCGAAGGGGCCCTCAACTTCACCGCAAACTTTCCCGCACAATCTCCAGAAACGTCGCCACCACCCGCCGCGAACTCTGCTCCTTCAAGCACACCAGTGTTTCCTTCATCCGCTGCGTACAATCACGGATCGGCATCGCATACACCCGCGAATCTGCGCCAAACTCCGCAGCCGACACCACCCCCACGCCAATCCCCACCACCACCGCTTCCCGCGCGGCTTCGCGGCCTTCCACCTGGATCGCCGGGCGAATGCGCAGCCCGGCCTGGTGCATTTCCTGCTCCAGGGTCTGGCGGGTCACCGAGCCGATTTCCCGCAACACCAGCGGCGTATCGTCCAGGTCCGCCAGGCAGATCGACTCGCGGCCCGCCCACGGGTGGTTGCGGGCGACAAACGCGAGCAATTGGTCATCGGGCAGCGGCAGTGACAGCAGCCGCTCGTCGTCCACATCGCGCCCCAGCAGCGCGAGGTCGGCCTGGTAGTTGTACAGGCGAAACAGTGATTCATCGGTGTTGCCGGTTTCGATCTTCACGCTGATGCCCGGGTACAACTGGCAGAAGCGCGCGATCTGCGGCAGCACATGCACCGGGGCGTCCACCGCGAGTGTCAGGGTGCCGGTTTGCAAGGCGCGGGAATCCTGCAACAGCTCTTCGGCTTCCGCCGCGACGGCAAACAGACGCTGGGTGATGCTCAACAGGCGCTCGCCGAGGTCTGTCAAGCGCACCGAACGTTTGTTGCGATGAAACAGCAGCACGCCGAAACGTTCCTCAAGCTTGCGCACCTGGTCGGAAATGGCCGGCTGGCTGAGGAACAAGCGTTCGGCGGCGTGGGTAAAACTGCCGTGTACGGCCACCGCATGGAAGGCTTTGAGTTGCGCGTGAGACACCGACATCGCGAATCCTCTTACAAGCTCAGCTTATATTTGAAATACGATAAATCGATTTTACCTATTAGTCAGCCATTGCTTTGATAGCCCCAGTCGCCGTAGGTCGAGTCCTACACCTTCGGCGGCCATGGGTTTTCTGCGTGCTCACCAGCAGGACTCATCTGACCAGCACCGTCGCCTCCCAAGCGCCGGTACTGCAGTGCTCAACAATAAAAATACAGGCGTTTGCTTTTCATTCTGCCGGCACACTCACACCCGAGGTCAGAACCACCATGAATACTCCCTTGAGTCACATCAAGCGTTGGCGCGTGCAGATTTTCGCCATCACCTGGCTGGCGTACGCGGCCTTCTATTTCACCCGCAAGGCTTTTTCGGTGGCCAAGCTGGGGATCGTCGACGACCCGAGTTTCCCGCTGGACAAGATGATGATGGCCAACCTGGATGGCATCTACCTGGCGGCCTACGCCGTTGGCCAATTCACCTGGGGCATGCTCGCCGACCGTTTCGGGCCGCGTGTGGTGGTACTCGGCGGGTTGGTGATTTCAGCCGCCGCCGCCCTGGTGATGGGCACGTTTGCCACGTTACCGATCTTTGTCACGTGCATGTTGATCCAGGGCCTGGCCCAGTCCACCGGCTGGTCCGGGCTGTGCAAGAACCTTGGCAGTTTCTTCCCGGCGCAGCAGCGTGGCCGGGTGCTGGGTTTATGGAGCTCGTGCTACGCCTTTGGTGGCCTGGTGGCGTCGCCGTTTGCCGGATGGTGGGCGTATACGCTGATCGGCACCTGGCATGCGGCATTTATCTCCAGTGCGGCTGTGGTCTTCGTGGTCGCGGTGCTGTTTTTCATTTTCCAGCGCAACACGCCACAGGATGTGGGGTTACCGGCAGTGGAGCCGGAACCGGAACAGACTGCCGCCGAGAAGAACGCCAGTGTGCTGGAACCGCTGCGGGCCATCTTGCGCAACCGTACTGTGTTGACCCTGGGGCTGGCGTACTTTCTGTTGAAACCGGCGCGTTACGCGATCCTGTTGTGGGGGCCGGTGATTGTGTATGAGCAGATGCCGTCGGTGGGCAAGGTCGGCGCGGCGATTGTGCCGACGGCGTTCGAGCTGGCGGGGTTGCTGGGGCCGATCATGATCGGCATGGCGTCCGACAAACTGTTCGGCGCCCGGCGCATGCCGGCCTGTGTCCTCAGCCTGCTGGCGCTGACCGTGGCCTTGGCGTTGTTCATGGGCGCCTTGCACACCGGCAGTGTGGCGCTGGTGATGGCGCTGCTGTTTGTGATGGGCCTGACCCTGTACGGGCCGGACTCGATGATCAGCAGCACCGCCGCCATCGACTTCGGCACCGCCAAGGCCGGCGCGACGGCTGCGGGGTTCGTCAACGGCTGCGGTTCGGTGGGTGCAGTCCTGGGCGGCTTGTTGCCGGGCTACTTCGACACCGTCACGGTGTTTATCGTGTTTGCCGGCGCCGCGTTGTTTTCCTCGCTGGTGTTGATGCCCTACTGGAACGCCAGGCCGGCGGTGCTGGCGCAGGTGGGCGACTTCGTGCCCGACCGTGAGCGCGCCATCAATCCCTTGCGGACCTGAGGGGCATGGCCGGTTTTTTGGTGGATTAGAGTGTTTCAGCGCTATAAACTCTGCCCCCAAAGCGCCGGCCAGTAGACGTCTCGGCGCGATGGACAGAAGAGAGTGAGTCATGGGCGCACAGTGGAAAGTCAAACATAAAGAAGCGGCATCCAATGCCAAGGGCAAGATCTTCGGCAAGCTGGTGAAAGAGATCACCATTGCCGCCCGCAACGGTGCCGACACTGCTACCAACGCACATTTGCGCCTGGTGGTGGAGCAGGCCAAAAAGGCCTCGATGCCCAAGGAAACCCTGGAACGCGCGATCAAGAAAGGCGCCGGTCTGCTCGGTGAGACCGTGCAATACCACCGCGTAACCTACGAAGGTTTTGCCCCGCACCAGGTGCCGCTGATCGTTGAATGCGTGACCGACAACATCAACCGCACCGTGGCGGAAATCCGCGTGGCGTTCCGCAAGGGGCAACTCGGCGCGTCCGGCTCCGTGGCCTGGGACTTCAACCATGTGGGCCTGATCGAAGCCTCGCCGGACAGCCCGGAAGCCGATCCGGAAATGGCCGCGATTGAGGCCGGTGCCCAGGATTTCGAGGCAGGCGAAGAAGAGGGCACGACCTTGTTCATCACCGAGACCACTGACCTGGACGCCGTGCAGAAAGCCTTGCCGGAGCAGGGTTTCACCGTGCTGTCGGCCAAGCTCGGCTACATCGCGAAGAACCCGGTGAGCGGTTTGAGCGATGAGCAGATGGCCGAAGTCGAAGCCTTCCTGGAAGGCCTGGACAACCATGACGACGTGCAGGACATGTTCGTCGGGTTGGCGGGTTGATTCTGATTTGATGTGAACCCGGTCCAAATGTGGGAGCGGGCTTGCTCGCGAATACGGTGTACCAGCCAAGCATGTATTGACTGACACACCGCATTCTCGAGCAAGCCCGCTCCCACATTGGGTTTAGCTGAGTTTGGAAGACTGCAACAGGGTTGTGATTTCCTCGAACCCGGGCCGGGCCAGCACATCCGGCTGGCAGCAGTTGTCCCGCAAGGTTTCCAGCGCCACGCGCTTTTCCTCGCTCAACCCCGCATCAATCCTTTCCAGCAATTCCCCCAGCAACACCCCGAACGCCCTGACTTCGATGCGCTGCAACGCGCGGGTTTCCTGGCTGTCGACCGTGGCGTGAAACGACGCTGCACCAAAGTCCCCAAGCAGACATTCACCGGCTTCATTCCACAGAATGTTGTGGCCGTACAGATCACCGTGGGTGATGCCTTGCGCGTGCAGGTGCGCCGCCACCGAGGCGATGCCCCGGGCCATGCGCAGCGCAACGTCTGCGCTGAAACGGGTGGTGGGCTCGTAGATATCCCGGGTGCACGACGCCAGGCTCGGCAGCGCCGCAAGGTTGCGATAGTTCGGTTCGATCAGTTGCATCACCAGTGCCGCCTGGCCTTCCGGGTGGTCGACGACACGGCCTTCTACCTTGATCAGGTTGGCATGCAGTCCGGCGGCGATGCAGGCGTGCATTTCGTGCAGGGGCGAGCCGTCACTGGTAATGCTGCCTTTATAGAGTTTGACCGCGACCGCCTTGACCGGCCCGTTTGACGGGGCCCAGTACGCTTTGCGGATGATTCCGGAAGCGCCTTCCCCCAGCACTTCGCTCAATTCCAGCTCGGACCAGGGAATGTTTGGCGTCGCGTCATGGCGGGCCTCTTCCACGGCCATCTCTACCGGATTACCGGCGTAGGCCAGCCAGGTCAGGCTCGGCAAACCCAGCAACCAGTCCGGCAGGCGGGTCATGCGGTTGGAAGCGATGCGGATCAGTTCGAGGTTTTTGCACTGGGCGAGGCTTTGCGGCAACTGCTCCAGGTGGTTACCGGCCAGCATCAGTTTTTGCAGCAAAGGCCGTTCACCCAGTTCGTCCGGCAATTGGCTGATGTGGTTATCGGTGAGGATCAGCCAGCGCAGCAAGGGTGGCAGCGACGTCGCCGGGACACTGCTGATCTGGTTCGACTTGAAGCCGATCATGCTCAACTGCGCGCACTGGCCCAGGCATTGCGGCAGTTCGGTAAAGGCGTTTTCCGAACAGAACAGCACGCGCAAATGGGGCAGGCGGTGCAGGTCATCCGGCAGGCTGCTCAGGGCATTGCCGGTCAGGTTGAGGATTTCCAGGGAGTCGGCCAGGTCGAAGATTTCCCGAGGGAACTCGGTCAGCCCACAGCGCAGGTCCAGGCGTTTGATACCGGCCAGTTGGCCGGCCTTGAGTTGGGCAAGGGTATCCATGAACGGCGCGTCACTCGGCAATAGGGGCGTGAATGGCGCTCATGATAGCGGGTTGCGGCCCGATCTTCTGCAACTGCCCCAGGCGGCTGGCGGTGCGCGCCAAATCGATGGCCTGGCCGCTCAGGGATTGCTCCAGCGGCTGCTCGCCGATCAGCACCAATTGCTTGTCCTGGTCGTAGAGCACGTCCACCAGGTTGATGAACCGTTGCTGGGCGGCAATCGGACAGTCCGCCAGGTGCGGCAGGCCGTCGATGATCCAGCGTTCATAGTCGCGGCACAGCTGCAGGTAGTCCATGACGGCGGTCGGTTGTTCGCACAGGTCGCTGAAGGTGAAGGCAATGCTGCGGTCCTGGTGCCAGCGGGCAGTCAATTGCCGGGCTCCGACGGTCAGGCTGACCGGGGCCTGATCCGCTGACGGCAGGCCCAGGGCTTGGCGTTGCGCGGCAGTCCCCGGCCACACGAACTGGCCAGCGCTGAACCGCTGATCGCCATGGGCCTGGGCCAGGCTGCGAAAATCCTGGGGGGCGCTGACTTCCATGACGTCCATGCGCGCGCTGATCAGCTCGATCACCGGCTTGAACCGCTGATGGTACAAGGGGTTCGGCAGCAACCCGGCGGGCGGATAATTGGAGGTTACCAGCACCCAGACTCCGCGCCGGAACAGGGCCTTGAACAGGCGGCTGATCAGCATCGCATCGCCGATATCATGTACGTGAAACTCGTCGAAGCACAGCACGCGGCAGCCATCGAGCAACTCATCCAGGGTCACGGCCAATGCATCGCGCTGCTGGCGATGGGCAAACATTCCCTGGTGCAGACGGGCGAAAAAGTCGTGGAAGTGCACGCGCTGTTTCTCGGCAATCGGCAACGCCTGGAAAAAGCCGTCCAGCAACCAGCTCTTGCCCCGGCCGACGGCGCCGTGCAGGTACAGGCTGCGGGTAGGGCGCCCGGCCAGCAGATGGTCGGTTTGCCGGGACATGGTCTCGATCACCTGTTGCTGGCTTGGACTGAGGGTATAGCCCTGTTGCCGGGCCTTGCCCTGGAAGAATGCGCTGATACCGGGGGCGGCGGTGGTCGCCGCGGTTTTACCCAGCAACCGTTTGAGCAGGGGCGGTAAAGCAGCCAATGTCAGTCACTCTGTGTTTCGGTGGTCGCTCACTTTAGAGCGCCGGTCGCGGTTTGACCAATAGAGAAGCACGGCGCGAGCTATCTGGAAAAGGCATGGGTCAATGGATCCAAAACACCGACCTGACTGGCGGATTCCCTTCAAGTGACTAACCTCATACACAGCAGTCACCCCTGTATAAGGATTTGGGGCAGTGAAGGGACACGCAGTCTTGGCAATCATGAGCGCGATGCTCTGCAACACGGTTTATGGTGCCCAGCTCCAGGTTGAGGTGCGTATCGACGTGCAGCGGGGGTGCCAATTGGTCGGCACCACGCGTGAAGCAGGGATCGAGCAGCTCGGCGTACTGGATTTCGGCAGCGGCTCCCGGCTGGATGACCCGGCAGGCCCGTTGAGTGCAGCCTTGATCAGCCAGCGCCAGCCACGCCTGGAGTGCAACCCGGATACGCCGTATCAGATGCGTGTCGACGGCGGCCTGCATGGCGGCATCGGCGAAGTACGTTACCTGGGCGCTGCTGCCCCCTCGATCAAACCCATTCCCTATCGAATTTATGCCGATGCCGCACGCCGCATCCCCTTGGCCGTGGACGTACCGTTGAGCGGCCGTGTGCCCGATTCCGGCACGGTGGACTTGCCACTTTATGGACGCATCGAGCCGCTCAAGGAAATACCGGCCGTGGGGCGTTATTCCGACCTGCTCAAAGTGACGGTGACATGGTAAGCCGCGCCCTGGCCTGCATCGCGCTGGGCGGCCTGTTGCTCCTGGCCGAGGACGCCCAGGCGGCGGTCGCCGGGCAGATTCACGCACGGCTGGTGATTACCGCCAGTTGCCAGGTGAGCAAAGGCACCGACAGCGCGCCGGTGAGCCCGGATGGCGGCTCGGCCTTGCTGGATTTCGGCAGCCACGGACCCACTTGGGACAAGGGCCTGGGTGCCGGCATCAGTGATGGCGACAAGGCCGCGCTCGCTGTGTCCTGCAACCCGTCGGTGGTGAGCAGTTTCACCGTGACCATCGACGGCGGCGCCCATGGCGACGGCATCACCCGGCGCTTGAGCAATGGCCGGCAAACCATACCGTATCGGCTGTCGGCCGATCCTGCGGGCCGAAGCACCTACAGCATCGGCCAGCAACGCAATTTCGTCGTGACCAAGGGCGCACAGGTACCGATCCCGGTATTCGGCTCGGTGGTGGCGAATACCAGGGCCCTACCGGCCGGCATCTACACAGACACCCTGACGGTGACTCTGGATTGGTAATTCATGAGGATGGACATCATGCATGCACTTGTATCTAAAGCAGTTCTCCCATTGGTCGCACTGGCCTGGGTATCGGGTGCCCAGGCGGCCACGACGGTCACCGGGCAGATCAGCTCCACGCTGATCCTGACCAACAGTTGCCTGGTCAACGGCGTGGGCGGCACCACCGGTTTGAACTTCGGTACGATCAATTTCGGTACCACCAACAGCCAGTTCACCACGCAGTCCGGCCAGGTGCTGGGTGGCGGTGGAGGCGCGTTGTCGATCCAGTGTTCCTCGGGCACCTCGCCGGTGATCACCGTGGGCGCGGGCTCCCATGACGGCCAGTCCACGGGCGGCACCCGGGCGCTGTACGACGGCGTGGCCAACTATGTGCCGTATGACTTCTACACCGACACCGGGCATTCGACGCTCCTGGCGATCAACGGAACGATCAACGTAGGTGCGAGCACGGGCGTTGCGCAAACCGTGAACATCTACGGCCAGGCCGTGGGCAAGGCAGGTCTGCCGGCGGGTACCTACACCGACACGGTGTCGGTGCAACTGACGTTCTAGTGCCATGAAGCGGGCCTGCTGGGCGACGCTGGCGGTCATCACGGGTTGGGGGATGCCGTTGTCGTTGCTGGCGGTGACCAACCAGACGATCCAGGTCAGCGCGACGATTGCCGCAGGCTGCCTGGTGGTGGGCGGCGGCACGAACTACGGCAGCCTGGCGTTCGGCAGCTATTCGTCGTTGTCCACCAGCACGGTGTCGGTGGCGCTGAGCAGCGGGGTAACGCTGCAATGCACTCCGGGAGTCACCTTGAACATGAGCGTCAACGGCGGCTTGTACAACGCCAGTGGCCGGCACATGCAACTCAATAGCGGCAGTGCCCAAGTGGCGTACCAGCTGTTTCAGGACGCGGCCCTGAGCCAGAGCCTGGGGATCAGTCAAAGCGTCAGCGTGGCCTACAGCAACGCGAACAATATAACCCTGCCGATTTACGGCCGGGTGGTGTTACCGGGTAATCAGCCTGGGGGGACGTACAGCGACGTGCTGCAGGTGCAGCTGTCCTGGTAAGGCGATTGGCATGAGGAGTGGAATCTATGTTTGCAGCTTCCCGGCGGTATTGGGTTGCGGGTTTTATCGGTCTGGTGGCGTTGGGCGCCGGGCAGGTCCAGGCCGCCAGTTCGGTGCTGATCTGGCCCATTGATCCGGTGCTGGAGGCCGATCAACAGGCCAGCGCCTTGTGGTTGGAGAACCGCGGTACAGAGACTGCCAACCTGCAGATCCGGGTATTTGCCTGGAGCCAGGGCGGGTTTGACGAGCAGTACCAGAACCAGCGCGACGTGATCGGCAGCCCGCCGGTGGCGAAGATCGAACCGGGGCAGAAGCAATTGGTGCGCCTGACCCGGACCCGGGAAGTGCCGCCGGGCCAGGAGTTGGCCTATCGGATCATCATCGACGAAATCCCCGCCGCCACCCCTGAAACCCCCGCAGCCGATGGCAAGACGGCCGCAGCCATCCGCTTTCAGATGCGTTATTCGGTGCCGTTGTTCGCCTACGGCGCAGGCCTGTGGAGCAAGGAAGACGCGACGCGCCAGCGCGACCCCAAGGGCGCGGGCAAGCCTGACCTGAGCTGGAAAAAAGTCACCGTCGGCGGGCGCAACTATGTGGAGATGCGCAACCAGGGCGCGGTGCACGCGCGGCTCACCGATGTGGCGTTCAAACAGGGCGGGCAGACCCGGCCGCTGGTAGACGGCCTGCTCGGCTATGTACTGCCGGGCGCAACCATGCGCTGGCCGGTGCCACAAGGTGTCGCGGGCGATCAGCCGCTGCAGGTGCGAGTCAATGGCGCAGCGCAACTGGAGAACCTTGCGCCGGGACGGTAACGCAATGGAATAGGGCATGGAGCAGCCCTTGGTCTTAACGGATGGAGATGTCCATTGATGGACACAATGCCTTGGTGAGCCATGGTTGGGCTCGTAGTCGATGGCGATCGGTGTGGGTGGTGGGCGGCCTGGCGGGCCTGGTGCTTGCGCCGCTTGGCGTGGCCGCGCCGTTGCCGCCGCCGCCCAGCAACATGGAGGCTGTTGCCGATGCACAGTTGTTCCTCGAACTGGTGGTCAACCAGATGGACACTGGCCGGGTGGTGGCCGTGGATCAGCGCGCCGGCGGCCTGTTTGTGCCGGCGGCCACCTTGCGGGACGTGGGCATGAAGCTGCCGGCCGAGATCACCACCGAGGTCGCGCTGGACCACCTGCCGGGCCTGCACACCGATTACGACAGCCAGGGCCAGCGCCTCATGTTGACGGTACCGCCGGCGTGGTTGCCGGCGCAGTTCATCGGCAGCCGCAACAACTACCCGCGCGCCCAGGCACTCACCAGTTTTGGTGCGTTGCTCAACTATGACGCTTACCTGAACGACACCGATGACGCCGGCACATACCTGGGCATTTTCAACGAAGTGCGGCTGTTCGATACCTGGGGCACCTTGTCCAATACCGGCCAATACCGCACCACCTTTGGCGGCCAGGCCAGCGGCAGCACTTTGAACAATGGCTACCGGCGCTATGACACCACCTGGCGCTTTTCCGACGATGAGCGCCTGCTGACCTACGAGGCGGGCGACGTGATCAGCAGCGCATTGCCGTGGAGCAGTTCGGTACGCCTGGGCGGGGTGCAAGTGTCGCGGGATTTCGGCGTACGCCCGGACCTGGTGACTTACCCCTTGCCACAATTTGCCGGGGAGGCGGCGGTGCCGTCGTCGGTGGACCTGTTCATCAATGGCTACAAATCCAGCAGCGCAGATCTGCAGCCGGGCCCTTACACCTTGACCAACGTGCCGTTTATCAACGGCGCCGGCGAAGCGGTGGTGGTCACCACCGATGCCCTGGGCCGGCAGGTGTCGACCACCGTGCCGTTCTACGTCACCAGTACGTTGTTGCAAAAAGGCCTGTCGGATTTTTCCGTGGCGGCCGGTAATTTGCGCCGCGGCTACACCATTCGGGATTTTGGCTACGGGCCGGGCGTGGCCAGCGGCACCTTTCGTTACGGGGTGTCGGACTACTTCACCCTGGAAAGCCATGCCGAAGCCTCAGGCGACCTGACCCTGGGCGGGCTCGGCGGCAACGTGCGGCTGGGCAACTTCGGGGTGCTCAATACCGCCCTCAGCCAAAGCCAGTTTGATGGCGAGACCGGCCAGCAACTGAGCTTCGGTTATCAATACAGCAACCAGCGCTATAGCCTGTCATACCAGCGAGTAGAACGCCGCGACCAATACGCCGACCTGACCCTGGTCGACACGCCTTATGCGAGCCTCAGCAAGCGCAGCGAGCAGGTGACCCTGAGCCTGAACCTCAACGATTTCGGCAGCATCGGTGCCGGCTATTTCGATGTGCAGGCGGCCGATGACTCCCGCACCCGGCTGATGAACCTCACCTGGAGCAAACAGCTGTGGCGCAACACCAGTTTCTACCTGTCGGCCAACCGCGAGGTCGGTGACAGCAACTGGGCCATGCAGGCGCAGTTGGTCATCCCGTTCGACATCTATGGCAGCCTGGCCTTGAGCAACGAGCGCAGCCAGGCCGGCGAGAGTCGCCAGCGGGTCAACTACAGCCGGGCGGTGCCGTCCGAAGGCGGCGTGGGCTACAACCTGGGGTATGCCAGTGGCGACGGCCCCGCCTATCGCCAGGCCGACCTGACCTGGCGCATGCAGTCGGTGCAATTGCAGGCGGGCGTCTATGGCAGCAGCGACGCCGAGACCCGCTGGGCGGATGCCAGCGGTTCGTTGGTGTGGATGGACAAGCAAGTGTTCGCGGCTAATCGGGTGAATGACGCGTTTGTGGTGGTGAGCACCGATGGTTATGCCGGGGTGCCGGTGCTTTACGAAAACCAGCTAGTGGGTGAAACCGATCGCAACGGGCATCTGCTGGTGCCGTGGAGCAGCGCTTATTACCGCGGCAAATATGAAATCGACCCGCTGAACCTGCCGGTCACCGTGCAGACGCCGAATGTCGAGCAGCGGGTGGCGGTGCGTCGCGGCAGCGGCTATTTGCTGGAATTCCCGGTGCGCCGGGTGATCGCGGCCAGTATCACCCTGGTGGATGCCCAGCATCAGGAACTGCCCCTGGGCAGCCAGGTGCGTCACGAGCAAACCGGCGCGCGGGCGGTGGTGGGTTGGGACGGCCTGGTGTACCTGGAGAACCTGGCGGCCCACAACACCTTGCAAGTCACTGTGGGTGAGGGCCGTACCTGCCAGGCAACGTTCGATCTGGATATCAACGAAGCACAGGTGCCGCTGATCGGGCCACTGGTTTGCCAATGAGATAAGGAGTGTGGGTGTGCGGGGCAAGGAATGCATAGTGGGGCTGCTGGTGCTGGCGGGGCTGGGCTTTTCGACACAGGTGATGGCCGCGTGCTCGGTGCCGGGAACCACCTCGCCGGCCGGCTTTGGCTCGATCAGTTCGATGACGGTGCGCACCGCTCCCCAGACCAGTTCCACCACCAATGCCGGCTTGAATTGTGGGGCCACGCTGATCTCGTTGCTGGCAGCCAATGATCACTTCTATGCAACCATCACGTCGGCCACCAGCGGCATGGTCGGCCCCACTGGGGATATCATCAGCTATACGATCTACGGCAGTAACAGCACCAGTTATCCGATCACCCGTGGAACCCAATTCGATTTCGGTGCCACCGGCATCGCCCAAAGCCTGGGGCTGGTATCCGGGCCGGGCACGAAAACCGTGCCGCTTTATCTGAGTTCCATCATCGGCAGCAATGTGGCGGCCGGCCTTTATACTGAGACACTAAGCATTGCCTGGACCTGGAATTATTGCTCGGTCCTCGGTGTGGGTTCTCTCTGTGTCATACGGGACACCGGCAGTGGCACGGCTTCCCTGACCGTCAGCATGACCGTGGCTAACGACTGCACAATCTCTGCACCCAACATCGCCTTCGGCAGTGCGCCGGTAGTCAGTGGTTTTTCCAGCGTGAACGGGCAGGCCACCATTGCCTGCACCAAGGGCAGCGCCTACACCGTGGGCATCAGCGATGGCCAGAACCCGGTGAGTGTGGGTGGGCAGCGGCGGATGGTATCTGGCAGCAATTTCCTGAATTACGACATTTTCAAAAGCGCCACCACCACCCGCTGGGGCAGCGTGAGCACCGCCCGGCGCGCCAGCTCAACGGCTGAGGTGAATCCCGGGAATGGCTTGGGTACCGGTAGCCAGGTGTTCAACTACAACGCCGCGATCTATACCAACCAGACAACACCGCCGGCCGGCACCTACGTCGATAACGTGGTGCTGGATGTGGCCTTCTAGAACCGCATCGTCTGCTTGAGCATCTGCGTGGTCGACGGGTCTTGCGGGCTGACCATCGCATAGTTGTATCCCGCGCCCGACCAGTATTCGGCCTGCAGCCCGTCGGCACTGCGGCTGCCACGGGGCAGGAATTTGTTTTCCGGGCCCGGCGGACGGATATAGAAACTGATGCGCCGCCCTTGGGGGTCTTCATACAGCACCATGGCCGCCGCGCCTTGTTCGGTGCTGAGCAGGCGCCCGCTGACCGCCTTGAACCCGGCCTGGCTCAGGTCCGGCAGGCGGTAGGCCTGGTTGAAGTAACGGTCGAGCCAGCCTTGCATGTCGCCACCGCTTTGCACGTGGTAGTCGGCGGGCAAGATGCCGTCCTGGGCAAACAGGCGGTAGGCCTGCATCGCGTCGCTCATGGGCGCCATGCTCTCGAGCAGCGTGGCCTGGCGGGCCTGCCAGCCGCCGAGGCCGCCGACACTGACGGCAATCAACAGCATGGCGGCGGTTGCGAGATGGCGGCGTGACTGGCGCTTGACCCGCTGGCGAATCAGGGCGGGGTCCAGCTCGGGGTTGGCGGGTTGTTGCAGTGCGCCGCTCAACGATGCCCGCAGGTGCTGCGCGTCCTGTTGCCAGGCGTGCACCTGGGCGGCGACGTCCGGGTGGGCCGCCAGCCAGGTTTCGAGCTGGCGGCGGTCGGCGTCCAGGAGTTGGTGATCGACGTAGGCATGTAAATCGCGTTCGCTGGGAGGCAGGCTGATCATTTGAGTATCCGCAGGGCAGGGCTGGTGATTTCGCCGTCGCTGAGCTGGCGCAGGGCCTGGCGCGCGCGCGACAGGCGAGACATCACGGTGCCCACGGGCACCTCGAGGATGTCGGCGACTTCTTTGTAGCTCAAGCCTTCCACCGAGACCCACAGCAGCAGGGCGCGCTGTTCGGTGTTCAATTTGTCGAAGGCTTGCAGGGTCGATTGCGCGATGACGGTGCGCTCGACCGACGGCTGCGAATCATCGCGGCCGGTGAAAAATTCCAGCATGCGTGTGTACCGCCGGGAGCGCCGATGGGCGTCGAGGAACTGCCGGTAGAGGATCGAGAACAGCCAGGCGCGCAAGTCGCCTTCGAGGCGTTTGTCGGCCCAACTGATGATCGCGCGCTCAAGGCTCGCCTGCACCAGGTCGTCGGCGCTGCTGGTGTTACGCGTCAGGGACACGGCAAAACGCCGTAACCTGGGGATGAGTTCACGTAACTGTTCGTCGAGTTCGTGCATGGGATTCTGGCTAGTCACTACGCTGGGACTAGGAAGACGTCCGGCGTTGAAGGTTATTCCAGGCCAATAAAAATAAACAGCAGGCCAGGGAATAGAGTGCGCTGGCGTTCGTCCCAAGTGTTCCGACCTTATGTTTCACCCACTCAAGGCCTTGGGCCCTGGAGTTATTTCATGGTAGATCACTCATCACCGCCCCGTCCGCCGCTGAGCACCGCAAGCCTGATAATTCGGTTGGCCAGCATCGGCGTGGTGGTTGCCGTCGTGGCCGGGGCGTTTGCCTACGTTAACGGAAGCCTCGACCCACAGCGGTTGCGTCCCAAAACCCTGGTCAATGCCTTGGAAACCAACAACGGCTTGCACCCTGGCTACCGGCGTAACCATGCCAAGGGCGTGTGCGTGGCCGGTTATTTCGAGAGCAGCCCCGAGGCGCGCCAGTACTCCAGTGCCCAGGTATTCAGCGAGGCGCGTACCCCGGTTATCGGGCGTTTTGCGCTGCCCAGCGGCAACCCGTATGCGCCGGACAGCAGCGTGCCGATCCGCAGTTTTGCCTTGCAGTTCAACTTGGTCAACGGCCAGCAATGGCGCACCGGGATGAACAGCATGCCGGTGTTCCCGGTGGGCACGCCCGAGGCCTTCTTCGAGATGCTCAAGGCCGGCGCACCTGACCCGGCCACCGGCAAGCCGAACCCGGCAGGCATGCCGGCGTTCTTCGCGGCGCACCCCGAGACCGCGCCGTTCCTGGCCTGGGTCAAGACCGCCAAGCCGTCTGCCAGCTATGCCACTGAAACCTATAACGGCATCAACGCGTTTTACCTGGTAAACGCCAGCGGCCAACGCCAGGCCGTGCGCTGGGGCGTCGTACCGCAAAGCCAGGATGCTGCGGGGGCCACGGCGCCCGCCGGCAGCGACTTCCTCGAAAAAGACCTGGCCCAGCGCCTGGTGGCCGGGCCGTTGCGCTGGCAGTTGAACCTCACCCTGGCCAACCCGGGCGATCCGGTGGATGACGCCAGCAAGACCTGGACCGGTGAGCACAAGGTGCTGAATGCCGGGACCCTGGTGCTGGAAAGCAGCCAGCCGCAAATGGACGGTGATTGCCGTGACATCAACTTTGATCCACTGGTGCTGCCGAGCGGTATCGAAGCCTCGAATGACCCATTGCTGGCCGCCCGTTCGGCGGCGTACGCCAGTTCCTACCTGCGTCGCACCAGCGAAGTCAGCCAGCTGCACAGCGCCCCTCAGGAGTCGAAGCCATGAATGCCCAACCCCGGTTTTTCGCCCCGCTGGCGCGGCTGCTGCATTGGCTGATGGCGTTGATGATCATCGCCATGCTGTTTATCGGCGCGGGCATGGTGGCCTCGGTTTCCGAACGCCATGAGTGGCTGATCCACCTGCACAAGCCGCTGGGCATTGCGATCCTGGCGCTGGTGATCGTGCGCCTGGTGGTGCGTTTTTCCACGCGCCAGCCGCCGCTGCCTGCCGACTTGCCGCTGTGGCAAGTGCTGGCGGCCAAGGCCTCCCACGTGGTGCTGTATGCGTTGATGCTGGTGTTGCCGCTGCTGGGCTGGGCGATGATTTCAGCGGCCGGCGACCCGGTGATGCTCAGCAGTTCGGTGCAGTTGCCGGCGCTGGTGGGGGCGAATGCGCCGTTGTTTGCCGTGTTGCGCAAGGCTCACGGTTACCTGGCGTATTTGCTGTTTCTGACGGTGTTGTTGCACCTGGCGGCGGCGCTGTTCCACGGTTTGATCCGGCGTGATGGTGTGTTGCAAAGCATGACCGGCAGCAAGGACTGAAGCCTTCCCCGGCGACGGTTGCTGTGATGCAGCCGTCGCCGGGATCGTGGATGTATTAGCGCAATACGCCGACGATATCCGCCACGCTGCTCAACACGTCCTTGCCCAACTGCATCGAGCGTTTGCCCGACCAGCCAGTGTGCGGGTTGGGCGCGTCGTCGTTGTCCTTGAAGGGCATTTCCAGGGTCAGGGACAGGCAATCGAACTTCTCGCCGACGCTGTTGCACGCCAGGGTCATATTGGCTTCGCCCGGCAGGTCGCGGGTGTAGCCATGCGCGGTCTGAAAATCCCGGGTGAGGTTGCTCAGGTGGCTGCGGAAGTGTTTTTCCAACTGCTCGATACGTGGCGTGTAGCCCGGGTTGCCTTCACAACCGGCGGTGAACACATAGGGGATTTCCTCGTCGCCGTGGATATCCAGGAACAGGTCAACGCCGTACTTTTCCATTTGTTGCTGGACGAACAGTACTTCGGGGCTGATCTCCTGGCTCGCACTCTGCCAGGCGCGGTTGAGGTCCTGGCCCATGGCGTTGGTGCGCAGATGCCCATGGAACGCGCCATCGGGGTTCATGTTCGGTACCAGGTACAGGTCGGCGGCGGCCAGGAGCTTTTTCAGCTCGGCGTCACCGTCCTGTTGCAGGCGCTCGATGATGCCTTCCATAAACCATTCGGCCATGTGCTCGCCGGGATGCTGCTGGGCGATGATCCAGACCTTGCGCTTGTTGGCCTCGCCCTTGCCACGGCGCAGCAGTTGGATATCACGGCCTTCGACACTTTTGCCGGTGGCCAGCAATTGCGTGCCGGCGCGGTTCAGCGCCTGGTCGATCAGCCAGTCGTGGCGTTCGCGGCTGTAGGGTTCGAAGTAAGCGAACCAGGCCTGTTTTTCACGGGTTTCGAGGGTGATGTGCAGCGTTTCGCCATCAAAGCGGGTGGGCACCCGGAACCAGTTGATATGGTCGTAGGACGCCACGGCGTTGTAGCCGCTCCAGGCGTGCTTGTAAGACGAGTGGCCGGCATTGCTCAGGCGGAAGGTGTGGGTGTGACCCACGTGCATGCCTTCGGCCTTGAAGTGGAACCACTGGAAGTGCTGGCTGCGCGTATCGGGCTTTATCGCCAGCAGCAACTGGTGAGCATCACTGGCGTCGAGCACCTGGATATTGCCACTGTCGAAGTCGGTGCTGATCTTGATGGAGGTCAAGGCCACGGTCATAGTCTGGTTGCCTGAATATGAGTGTTGTGGCGGGCATTTTACACCGGAGCGGGGCAAAGCCTGGATGCAATTTTTGCGGGTGAAGAGGGGGCGTCGTCCATGACGCCGCCGCAGCTTAGAATCTATGAGATTGATTCTCAAGTGCTATTTTTGAAAGAACCGGCCTAGAGCGCTCGATCGACTTTCTTTTGGCGATGGTCTTTTGCTACCATGCGCGCCATCAAGCAACACACAGTCTTCATTAGCCTGAAGTCACGCCAGGGAAAAACTGGCAAAAAAAAGACCCGGCCAAAGAGCCGGGTCAAAAACCGTGATTAGCCTGATGAGGAGATATTCCAAGAGTCCGACCTAAGGTCTCTTGGTCTATCGACTGATCTCGCGATCAGCTAGGTCCAATAATAATCATTATCATTTGCAAGTCAAATGTTTTTATCCCTCGGATAGAAATATTTTTCCCGCGTGCCTGTTACAGGCTGGCCGGCTGTTCGGCACCCCTCGCCGAAAGCCGCAGTGACCGCTCCACCATCACCTTCGCCATATCAATCAAATAGACCACTGAAAACGCCAGGTCCCGGCTATTGCCGTGGGCGCTGTTTGCCGATTCGTACGCAGTGGCCGCGGCGCTGCGCAGCAGGTCGGAGGCGTGGACCAGGGCCTCCTCGTCGCTGATGCCGGGCTTGACCTCGAACAACGTATCGTCAACGGAGGGCGGTGCGGCATCCTCTTTCAGGTAATAGTCCAGCGCGCGTTGGGCGGCGCCACTGCTGCGCAGGAACAGCCGCTCGTCTTCATCGCAGGTGTCGGGCAGGGTATACGAGGTGGTCGTCATAAGGGCAGTGCTCTGTGTGGGTGTCGAAAGCCTGCAATCGATATTAGTACTAATCGTATTTATGGCGTTTTATTGATTACTACAAACTGTTTATTGTCGTGGTGAGTACACAACGTATTGTCAGGGCCCATGGATAAATGGATAGCGTTGGTCAAGGCCAACATGAAAGACCGCAAGGTCACGCAGGACCAACTGGCGTCGCGCCTGGGCATGTCTCAGGGCGGGGTCGGCCACTGGCTGAACAAGCGTCGGGTGCCGAGCCTTGCCGATATGAACCGGGTGATGCAGGAGCTGGGCCTGGATGGGCTCGAGGTCGCGCTGGTGGTTCGCGAAAAAGCGCTCGCGGCGGTTGCCGAGGAACTGCAGCCGGCGCCGCACTACAACCCGAATTACCGTTACCCGGTGAGCGAAGGGAAGGGAGGCTACCCATTGCAGGAAGAACCTCGGCCGTACGGCGTTACTCGTTTTCAGATGAGCGACTATCAGGCCCGTGGCAAGGCGTTCTGGATGCGCGTGACTGGCGACGCCATGACCGCCCCCAGCGGCTTGAGTATCAATGAAGGCACGATGATTCTGGTGGACCCGGCCATCCAGCCCGAGCCCGGCAAACTGGTGGTGGCCCAATGGGCATTTGATTCCCAGGCGATCTTGCGCAAATGGGTCAGGCAGAGCGGCCAGCTTTACCTGGTGCCGCTCAACCCTACTTACCCGAAGATGCTGTTCAGTGAAGAGTGCCGGATCATCGGCGTGGTGGCGCAGGCGGTCACGAGGTTTTAACTCGCGGCTTCCAGCTCCACCAGTGCGCTGCCTTCACCGACCATTTCGCCTTCCTGGCAGTACAGCGCCTTGACCACGCCGGCATGGGGCGCGCGAATGCTGTGTTCCATCTTCATGGCCTCCAGCACCACCAACTGCGTACCGGGTTCAACGGTTTGCCCGACTTCCACCAGCACTCGCACGATGCTGCCGTTCATCGGTGCGGTCAGGCCGCCCTGATGGGACTGGCTGGCGTCGACGGCGGCAATGGGGTCGAACAGGCTGACACTGTGCACCTCGCCGTCCCAGCGCAAAAACACACTGCCGCCCTCGCGTACCGCCAGATGGGAGCGGCGCACGCCGTGCTGGTCGATCAGCAATTGTTCGCCGTGCAACTGGGGCGGGTTGACGCCGGCTTGCAGCATTACCAGGCGATCCTGGCCGTTGCAGCTCAGGTGCAGGGAAACCTCGCCCGGCAAGCCTGCGCGAAAACCTCGGGTGTCGGCCCAGGGCGAACGGGTGTCAGTGCTCGGTTGGGTCTGCATGAACGCCTGGCCGGCGGCCTGCCAGAATGCCTCACTCAATTCGCCAGGCGCCGGCAGCAGCTCATCCTGATAACGCGGGATAAACCCGGTATCGAGCTCGGCAGCGGCAAACGCCGGATGGCCGATGATGCGTCGCAAAAAGCCCAGGTTGGTCTTCAGTCCACCCACGGCAAATTCATCGAGCATGCCCAGCAGCCGCAGGCGCGCCTGTTCGCGGTCCTCGCCCCAGGCAATCAGCTTGCCCAGCATCGGGTCGTAGAACGGTGACACGTTGTCGCCTTGTTCGACGCCGCTGTCTACCCGGCGCCCGGGCCCTGGCGTGGATTCGCGGTACAGCGCCAGGTGCCCGGTGGCCGGCAGAAAATCGTTGGCCGGGTCCTCGGCGTACAGGCGCACTTCAATCGCATGCCCCAGCAGCGGCACTTGCTCCTGAGTCATCGGCAGCGGCTCGCCCTGGGCCACGCGGATCTGCCAGGCCACCAGGTCCAGGCCGATGATGGCCTCGGTCACCGGGTGTTCCACCTGCAGCCGGGTGTTCATCTCCATGAAGAAAAACTCGCCCCGGGCGTCCAGCAGAAACTCCACGGTGCCCGCGCCCACGTAGCCGATGGCCTGGGCCGCACGCACGGCCGCTTCGCCCATGGCCTTGCGCTGCTCGGCACTCAGGCCCGGCGCCGGGGCTTCTTCGACGACTTTTTGATGGCGGCGCTGGATCGAGCAATCGCGCTCATTGAGGTACAGGCAGTGACCGTGCTGGTCGGCGAACACCTGGATCTCCACGTGACGCGGCTTGAGCAAATACTTTTCCACCAGCATCTGCGCATTGCCAAAGGAGGACAGTGCTTCACGCTGTGCCGAGGCCAACGCTTCGGCCAGTTGGCTGACGTCCTCGACCACCTTCATGCCCTTGCCGCCACCGCCTGCCGTTGCCTTGAGCAGCACCGGGTAACCGATACGCTCGGCTGCCTGGCGGAAGGTCTCCAGATCCTGGGCGTCGCCGTGGTAACCGGGCACCAGCGGCACGCCGGCGGTGTCCATCAACGCCTTGGCGGCCGATTTGCTGCCCATGGCATCAATGGCCGAGGCGGGCGGGCCGAGGAAGATCAACCCGGCGGCTTCAATGGCGCGGGCAAACCCTGCGTTCTCCGAAAGAAACCCATAACCCGGGTGAATCGCCTGGGCGCCGCTGGCCTGGGCCGCGGCGATCAGTTTGTCGATTTGCAGGTAACTGTCGGCGGCCTTGCTGCCGCCCAGGTCCACACGAATATCAGCCTCGCGGGCGTGCCGCGCGTCACGGTCGGTGGCGCTGTGCACGGCCACGGTGGTCAGGCCCATGGCCTTGGCGGTACGCATCACCCGGCAGGCGATTTCGCCACGGTTGGCTACCAATACGGTAGTAAGCGTCTTCATGAACGCGGCTCCTGAGGCTGCCAGTTGGGCGCGCGTTTTTGCAGAAAGGCACGCAGGCCTTCCT
Source organism: Pseudomonas sp. IPO3774 (assembly GCF_013386835.1). Classification (NCBI taxonomy): domain Bacteria; kingdom Pseudomonadati; phylum Pseudomonadota; class Gammaproteobacteria; order Pseudomonadales; family Pseudomonadaceae; genus Pseudomonas; species Pseudomonas sp. IPO3774. The sequence goes on along the minus strand of NZ_JACAQY010000032.1, from coordinate 5,504 downwards.
GGCCTTCGGTGCTGACGCGGATCCGGGCGATGGAGTTTTCGCAGTAGCGACGCAACGCTGGCGTCAGGGCACCGTGGCCGACTTCCCGTAGCAGGTCCTTGCTGGCGCGCATGGCCGCCGGGCTGTTGAGCAGCAGATTGGTAATCCACAATTGGACGTGTACGTCCAACTCATCAGCGGGATAACTCTCCGCCAACAACCCGATTTCCCGCGCCCGCTGGCCGCCGAAGCGCTCTGCCGTGAGGGCATAGCGTCGGGCAGCCCGCTCACCGATAGCCTGCACCACGAACGGGCTGATCACCGCCGGCGCCAGGCCAATGCGCACTTCCGACAGGCAGAACTGCGCATCGTCGGCGCCAATCGCCATGTCGCAGCAACTGATCAATCCCAGGGCACCGCCGTAGGCCGCGCCCTGGACTACCGCCAGCGTCGGGATCTTCAGCTTGGCGAGGTTGTACATCAGCTCCGCCAGTTCTCGGGCATCGTCCAGGTTGGTGTGGTAATCCAGTTCGGCCGACTGCTGCATCCAGGCCAGGTCGGCGCCGGCGCTGAAGTGTTTGCCGCGCCCGCGCAGTACCAGAAAGCGCAGGGCCGGATCGCCTTGCACCCGATCCAGGGCAATGATCAGTTCGCGGATCATTTCGGCATTGAACGCGTTGTTCTTGGCTTCACGACTGAGCCACAGCGTGGCAAAGCCACGGGGGTCGGTGATCAGTTCGAGGGTGTTGAAATCGCTCATGGGGTGCAGCTCCATTTACATGCGGAACACGCCGAAGCGGCTCGGCTCGATGGGGGCGTTCAGCGCGGCGGACAGGGCCAGGGCGAGCACGTCGCGGGTCTGCAACGGGTCGATGACGCCGTCATCCCACAGCCGTGCGCTGGAGTAGTAGGGGTGGCCCTGGGTTTCGTACTGGTCGAGGATCGGCTGCTTGATTGCCGCTTCCTCATCGCTGCTGAAACCCTGGCCGGCGCGCTCGGCCTGCTCACGCTTGACCTGCACCAGCACGCCGGCGGCCTGTTCGGCGCCCATCACGCCGATGCGTGCGTTGGGCCACATCCACAAGAAGCGCGGGTCGTAGGCGCGTCCACACATGCCGTAGTTACCGGCGCCGAAGCTGCCGCCGATGATCACGGTGAACTTCGGCACCTTGGCACAGGCTACCGCTGTCACCAGTTTGGCGCCGTGCTTGGCGATGCCGCCGGCTTCGTATTTCTGGCCGACCATGAAGCCGGTGATGTTTTGCAGGAACAACAGCGGAATCCCGCGCTGGCAGGCCAGTTCGATAAAGTGCGCGCCTTTTTGCGCGGCCTCGGCGAAGAGGATGCCGTTGTTGGCCAGGATCGCAATCGGATAGCCGTGCAGGTGCGCAAAGCCGCACACCAGAGTGGTGCCAAACAACGCCTTGAATTCATCGAACACCGAGCCGTCCACCAATCGCGCGATCACCTCGCGTACATCGAACGGTTGCTTGGCGTCGGCCGGAATCACGCCGTACAGCTCTTCGCTGCTATAAAGCGGCGCCAGCGGCGTGCGTTGTTGCAATTGCCCCAGCTTGCGCCAGTTGAGGTTGGCCACACTGCGCCGAGCCAGGGCCAGCGCATGTTCGTCGCTGTCGGCATAGTGGTCGGCCACCCCGGAAATCTTGCAGTGCACATCGGCACCGCCCAGGTCTTCGGCGCTGACCACTTCTCCGGTCGCCGCCTTCACCAGCGGCGGGCCGGCGAGGAAGATGGTGGCTTGCTGGCGGACCATGATTGCTTCGTCCGCCATCGCCGGCACATAGGCACCACCGGCAGTGCAGGAGCCCATCACCACCGCGATCTGCGGGATGCCCTGGGCGCTCATGTTCGCCTGGTTGAAGAAGATTCGTCCGAAGTGCTCGCGGTCCGGGAACACTTCATCCTGACGCGGCAGGTTGGCGCCGCCGGAGTCCACCAGGTAGATGCACGGCAGGCGGTTCTGCTCGGCGATGGTCTGGGCGCGCAGGTGTTTCTTGACGGTCAGCGGGTAGTACGAGCCGCCTTTCACCGTGGCGTCGTTGGCGACGATCATGCATTCGACGCCTTCCACCCGGCCAATCCCGGCAATCACCCCGGCAGCGGGCACGTCTTCGCCGTACACCTGATAAGCCGCCAGCTGGCTAAGTTCAAGGAACGGCGAGCCAGGGTCGAGCAAGCGATTGATCCGCTCGCGGGGCAACAGCTTGCCCCGCGACGTATGCCGCTCCTGGGCCTTGGCGCCGCCGCCTTGCTGCACCTGGGCGAGCAGGGTATGCAGGGCGTCGGCCTGTTGGAGCATCGCCGCGCTGTTGGCGGCGAATTCCGCCGAGCGCGGGTTGAGCTGGGTGTGCAGGGTAGCCATGGTGCGCGCTCCGTTCAGCGGGTTTCGTTAAACAGTTCGCGACCGATCAACATGCGCCGGATCTCACTGGTGCCGGCACCGATTTCATACAGCTTGGCGTCACGCAATAGACGACCAGCCGGGAATTCATTGATATAGCCATTGCCGCCGAGAATCTGGATCGCGTCGAGGGCCATCTGGGTAGCGCGTTCGGCGCTGTAGAGGATCACGCCGGCGGCGTCCTTGCGCGTGGTTTCGCCGCGCTCGCAGGCCTGGGCCACGGCGTACAGGTAGGCGCGGCTGGCGTTGAGCTGGGTGTACATGTCGGCGACCTTGCCCTGGATCAGCTGGAACTCGCCGATGCTCTGGCCGAACTGCTTGCGGTCATGGATGTAGGGCACGATCAGGTCCATGCAGGCCTGCATGATCCCGGTCGGGCCGCCGGACAGCACAACGCGTTCGTAATCGAGGCCGCTCATCAGCACTTTCACGCCGCCATTGAGTGCGCCGAGGATGTTTTCTTCCGGCACTTCGACGTCATCGAAAAACAACTCGCAGGTGTTGGAGCCGCGCATGCCGAGCTTGTCGAACTTGTTGCTGCGGCTGAAGCCCTTCGAGTCGCGCTCGACGATAAACGCGGTGATGCCGTGGGCACCCTTTTCCAGGTCGGTCTTGGCGTAGATCACGTAGGTATTGGCATCAGGGCCGTTGGTGATCCAGGTCTTGCTGCCGTTGAGCACATACACACTGCCGCGTTTATCGGCGCGCAACTTCATGGAGACCACATCGGAGCCGGCGTTCGGCTCGCTCATGGCGAGTGCGCCGATGTGTTCGCCGCTGATCAGCTTGGGCAGGTATTTGAGTTTTTGCTCATGGGTGCCGTTGCGGTTGATCTGGTTGACGCAGAGGTTGGAGTGCGCGCCGTAGGACAACGCCACCGAAGCCGAGCCCCGGCTGATTTCTTCCATGGCCACCACGTGGGCCAGGTAGCCCAGGCCGGCGCCGCCGTATTCTTCCGGCACGGTGATGCCCAGCAGGCCCATATCGCCGAACTTGCGCCACATATCGGCGGGGAACAGGTTGTCGATATCGATCTGCGCAGCGCGCGGCGCCAGTTCCTTGGCCACGAAGGACTGCACCTGGTCGCGCAGCATGTCGATGGTTTCACCGAGGGCGAAGTTCAGGGAGGGGTAACTCATGGACGGGCACCTTCTAGCGTTGTTTTTGTATGGCCAATACGCCGGGGAGGGCGATCACCTTTACGTTAACGTAAACTTGCGTTGCGGGCCTGTCAATCGTAGTTTACGTTTACGTCAACCTACAAAAAAGACAACAGGGGTCGTTATGGATCAATCGAATCAGAGCTACAGCCGCGGCTGTCAGGACAAGGCCTTGCTGGCCATGACTATCGGCCAGGCCTTTGATCAAACGGTTTCGCGCTACTCCGACGGCGAAGCCTTGGTCGTGGGCCATCAACAGCGTCGCTACACCTGGCGGCAACTGGCAGAGACGGTTGACTTGCATGCACGTGCGTTCCTGGCCTTGGGGATGCAGGCCGGCGACCGCTTGGGCATCTGGGCCCCCAACTGCGCCGAGTGGTGCATCAGCCAGGTCGCCAGCGCCAAAATCGGCGTGATTCTGGTCAATATCAACCCGGCGTATCGCAGCAGTGAATTGGAGTACGTACTCAAGCAATCCGGTTGCCAGTGGTTGGTGTGCGCCGGGTCGTTCAAGACCTCCGATTACCACGGCATGTTGCAGGAGCTTCAACCTGACCTGCGCGGCATCATCAGCCTTGATCCCAGCCCGCCCCCGGGGTTTACGCCCTGGTCGCAATTGGCGGCCCTCGGGGCAGGCGTCCCGCCCGAGCAATTGCAGATCCGCCAGGCCGGCCTGCACTTCGATCAACCCGTCAATATCCAGTACACCTCCGGCACCACCGGCTTCCCCAAGGGCGCCACCCTCAGTCACCACAACATCCTCAATAACGGCTACATGGTTGGCGAAAGCCTGGGCCTGACGGCGCAAGATCGCCTGGTGATCCCGGTGCCGCTGTATCACTGCTTTGGCATGGTGATGGGTAACCTGGGCTGCATCACCCATGGCACCACGATGATCTACCCGAGTGACGGTTTCGACCCATTGCTGACCCTGGCTGCCGTCGCCGAAGAACAGGCCACCGGGCTATACGGGGTGCCTACCATGTTTATCGCCATGCTTGATCACCCGCGCCGCGCCGAGTTCGACCTGTCGCGCCTGCGCACCGGGATCATGGCGGGCGCCACTTGTCCGATCGAGGTGATGCGCCGGGTTATCAGCGAGATGCACATGAGTGAGGTGCAGATTGCCTATGGCATGACGGAAACCAGCCCGGTGTCGTTGCAGACCGGGCCGGATGATGACCTTGAGCGGCGTGTTACGACGGTTGGCCGGACCCAGCCACAGCTGGAAAGCAAGATTATCGATGACGCCGGTAACACGGTTGCTCGGGGCCAGGTAGGGGAGCTGTGTACCCGTGGCTACAGCGTGATGCTCGGTTACTGGAATAGTCCTGACAGCACTCGTGAGGCTATCGACGAGGCGGGCTGGATGCACACCGGCGACCTGGCGACCATGGATGAACATGGGTATGTGTGCATCGCCGGGCGTAACAAGGACATGATCATTCGCGGAGGTGAGAACGTGTACCCGCGGGAGTTGGAGGAGTTTTTCTTTACTCATCCGGCGGTGGCGGATGTGCAGGTGATCGGGATTCCGGATGAGCGTTACGGTGAGGCGATTGTGGCGTGGATCAAGTTTCATCCGGGGCATTTGGCTAATGAGCTTGAGCTGCAGACGTGGTGCAAGGGGCGGATTGCGCACTTCAAGATGCCCAAGCATTTCAAATTTGTGGATGAGTTTCCGATGACGGTGACGGGGAAGATCCAGAAGTTTCGGATGCGGGAAATTATGATTGAAGAGTTGAAGGGGGGGTGAGGGAGGGCGGGGTGTTTATCCGTTATTTAGGTAACGGCGGCTTATGGTTTCGCTCTTACAGCGAGTCACTTTGCAAAAGCGGCAAAGTAACCAAAGCGCTCTGCCCCGCCTGTCGGCGCCTCGCCTAGGCTCGGCGTTCCCTCACTCCGGCATTACTCCGCGGGCCGCCGCGACGGGCCATCCATGC
>NZ_JACAQY010000031.1:20834-31581 GCF_013386835.1 Pseudomonas sp. IPO3774 | reverse complement strand
CCAAAGCCGGAGTGAGGGCACTCCGAGCCTAAGCGAGGAGCCGAGTGGTGGGGCAAGAGCGTTTTGCTTACTTTTGCGCTTTTCAAAAGTGAGCCGCTGTAAAAGCGGAACCAATAGCGGCCATAACCGCAGCAACGGATATGCCCCCAATCTAAAAACCTACTTCTTTTTCTTCGGAACCCGCACCAACCGCGTATCCGAATAAATGTCATGCCAGCCACGTTTCTGCTTGTCGAACAACGACCAGATAAACCCAAGCCCCAGGCACAACCACGAAGCAATCGACACCACAAACCGCAACAACGCCTGCCACAGACTAATCCGCGACCCATCAGCGTTCTGCACCCGCACCCCCCAAACCTGCATCCCCAGGGTCTGCCCCGAGTGCGTCCAGAACTTGGCAAAAAACCCAAACAACACAAAAAACAAAATCGTCGACAACAGCGGATCACCGTCCAGCGCGCCAGACTCAGACAGCGCCCGTAACTTGGCCTCCCCGACAAACCCCATCCACACCAGCTTGTAGATAAAGGCCGTGACGATCAGCAGGGCGGTGCACAACAGGAAGTCATAGAACATCGCTGCCAGACGACGGCCCAGGCCTACGGCGGGAAACTCGCCTTGGGGGCTCAGCAGGTGTTTCGACATGGCATGGCTCTCGGCAGGAAAAAAGCCATTTTACGGAAGAACGCCCATAAAAAAGCCCCTGATGTCATATCAGGGGCTTTTTGTCGCAGCAAGGATCAGCCTTCTGCTTGTACTTCGTCGGCTTGCATGCCTTTCTGGCCTTGCACCGCGATGAAGGTCACTTTCTGGCCTTCTTTCAGGCTTTTGAAGCCGTTGCCCTGAATAGCGCGGAAGTGGACGAACAGATCCGGACCGCTTTCTGGAGTGATAAAACCAAACCCTTTTTCGTCGTTAAACCACTTGACGGTACCGCTCTGACGATCAGCCATTTTCTTATTTCCTTGACGCAAAAAAATTAATGACAGCCCCTTTCACATGAAAGAGTACTGGGCTGGGTTGCAGGAAAGTAAGAGACGTCGAACGGGTTGTAGCAAACTTTGGCTACTGCCCAGGTCCAGGTTCAAAGCGACCCATGCAAACACAGTGGGCAAACTCTACGCCAACTAATACAGAAAAAACAAGCCCCGGCAAAACCCCAGGTTTTGCTCGGCCTCGTTACACTTCTGTCCACAATGTGGAACGCGTTTATTCGATAGAATTCGTCACTTGTTATAGGTGACTGAACATAACATTGACTATCGTCAATGCACTTTAATGTGGCGGTTGCGTTACAGATTAGTGCACGTTAACGCAACCGCGTTACTTATAGGAACAGTCAATCAACCACGGTAGTAACGTTGTGGCACGAATGGCATTTTACTTACACGTAGTGGCACCTTTTTCCCACGTACCAACGCAGATACTTCGGTATCCAGTGCGATGAAAGCGCTGTCCAGATAACCCATGGCCAGCGGGCCGCCCAGGCTCGGGCCAAAACCGCCGCTGCAGACGCTGCCGATCACGGTGCCGTGTTCGTCGACGATTTCTGCGCCTTCACGGACCGGCGTGCGTTCCTGTGGCAACAGGCCTACGCGTTTGCGGCTGACGCCGGTTTGTTGCAGGGTGAAGATCGCATCGGCGCCCGGGAAGCCACCGGCGCGTGCGCCATCAGCACGACGGGCCTTGGAAATTGCCCACAACAGGCTGGCTTCAATCGGCGTGGTCTCGGTGTTCATGTCATGGCCATAAAGGCACAGGCCGGCTTCCAGGCGCAGGGAGTCGCGGGCGCCCAGGCCGATGGCCTGTACTTCGGTTTCGGCCAGCAGGCTGCGGGCCAGGGCCTCGGCGTTCGCGGCCGGTACCGAGATTTCGAAGCCGTCTTCGCCGGTGTAGCCCGAGCGGCTGACGTAGCAGTCCACGCCCAGCAGGCGGGTCGGTGCGAATTGCATGAAGGTCATGTGCTTGACCTCCGGCGCCAGGCGCGCCAGCACGCTGACGGCAGCCGGGCCTTGCAGGGCCAGCAGGGCGCGTTCCTCGAACAGTGGCTCGATGGTGCACTGGTCACCGATGTGCTGGCGCAGGTGGGCCAGGTCCTGGTCCTTGCAGGCGGCGTTGACCACCAGGAACAGTTCGTCGTTACCCAGGTTGGCGACCATCAGGTCATCGAGGATGCCGCCTTGCTCGTTGGTGAACATCGCATAACGCTGCATGCCCACCGGCAGGTCGATGATGTCCACCGGCACCAGGGTTTCCAGGGCCTTGGCGGCACCGGCGCCGGTCAGGCGGATCTGGCCCATGTGCGACACATCGAACAACCCGGCTTGTTCACGGGTGTGCAGGTGTTCTTTCATCACGCCCAGCGGGTATTGCACCGGCATGTCGTAGCCGGCGAAGGGCACCATGCGTGCGCCCAGTTCGATGTGCAGGGCGTGCAACGGGGTTTTCAACAGGGTTTCGGTGGACATATTCAGCTCCTGAAAAACGTGCGGACGCGCTTATAGGCGTCAGCACTCGATAATGTTGACCGCCAAACCGCCACGGGCGGTTTCCTTGTATTTGCTTTTCATGTCGGCGCCGGTCTGGCGCATGGTGCGGATGACCTTGTCGAGGGACACGAAGTGTTGCCCGTCGCCGCGCAGGGCCATGCGCACCGCATTGATGGCCTTGACCGAACCCATGGCGTTGCGCTCGATGCAGGGCACCTGCACCAGCCCGCCGATGGGGTCGCAGGTCAGGCCGAGGTTGTGTTCCATGCCGATCTCGGCGGCGTTCTCCACCTGGGAAACCGTACCGCCCAACACTTCACACAGGGCGCCGGCAGCCATGGAGCAGGCCACGCCGACTTCCCCCTGGCAGCCGACTTCGGCGCCGGAGATCGAGGCGTTCTCCTTGTACAGAATACCGATGGCCGCGGCGGTGAGCAGGAAGCGCACCACCCCGTCTTCGCTGGCCCCCGGGATAAAGCGCATGTAGTAGTGCAACACCGCCGGCACAATCCCGGCCGCACCGTTGGTGGGCGCCGTCACCACGCGCCCGCCATTGGCGTTTTCTTCGTTGACCGCCAGCGCGTACAGGTTGACCCAGTCCAGCACCGACAGCGGGTCGCGCAGCGCCGATTCCGGGTTCTTGCACAGTTGGCGATGCAACGCGGCGGCGCGGCGCTTGACCTTCAGCCCTCCCGGCAAAATCCCTTCGTTGCGACAGCCCGCGTCCACGCAGTCCTGCATCACCTGCCAGATCTTCAGCAGGCCGGCGCGGGTTTCCGCTTCCGGGCGCCAGGCGCTTTCATTGGTCAGCATCACCTGGCTGATGGACAGCTCATAGGTGGCGCAATGGCCGAGCAAGTCCTTGGCACTTTTGAACGGGAACGTCAGGGGCGTGGCGTCTTCGACAATCCGGTCGTGGCCGGCGGCGTCTTCATCCACCACAAAACCGCCGCCCACCGAGTAGTACTCGCGGCTGCGAATCTGCAAGCCGGCGGCGTCGAAGGCGCGGAAGATCATGCCGTTGGGATGATAGGGCAGGGGTTTGCGAATCATCGCCAGGTGTTCTTTCTCGTTGAACGCAATGCTGTGTTCGCCGAGCAGGTTCAAGCGTGCGTTGCCGCGAATTTCCAACAGGCGGGCGGCAACGGTTTCAGTGTTCACGGTGTCCGGGTGTTCGCCCTCCAGGCCCAGCAATACGGCCTTGTCACTGCCGTGGCCTTTGCCGGTGGCGCCGAGTGAGCCGTAGAGCTCCACCTTGACGCAGGTGGTGGCGCCCAGCAGGTTGTCGCGCTTCAGTCCCTCGACGAATCGAGCGGCAGCGCGCATCGGGCCGACGGTGTGAGAGCTGGAGGGGCCGATGCCAATCTTGAACAGGTCGAACACGCTTAAAGACATGGTTGTTCTCCGGTTTCTTATTATTGATCGGATGTACTCGGTCCAATGTGGGAGCGGGCTTGCTCGCGAAAGCGGCGGGTCAGTCACCAGATGTATCAACTGACACTCCGCATTCGCGAGCAAGCCCGCTCCCACATCAGGTTACGCGTAGCTCTCGATCGACGGGCACGCGCACACCAGGTTGCGATCGCCAAACACGTTGTCGACCCGGCCAACCGGCGGCCAGTACTTGGCTTCGATCAACGACGCCACCGGGTACACCGCTTGCTCGCGGCTGTATGGGTGGCTCCATTCGCCAACCAGTTCCGCAGCAGTGTGTGGTGCGTTCTTCAGCGGGTTGTCGTCCTTGTCCAGCGAGCCATTTTCCACCGCGCGAATCTCTTCGCGGATGGCGATCATCGCGTCGCAGAAGCGGTCCAGTTCTTCCCTGGATTCGCTTTCGGTCGGCTCGATCATCAAGGTGCCGGCCACCGGGAACGACATGGTCGGCGCATGGAAACCAAAGTCGATCAGGCGCTTGGCCACGTCATCCACGCTGATGCCGCTGCTGTCTTTCAACGGGCGCAGGTCGAGGATGCATTCGTGGGCCACCAGGCCGTTGCTGCCGGTGTACAGCACCGGGTAGTGCTCTTCCAGGCGACGGGAAATGTAGTTGGCGTTGAGGATCGCCAGCTGCGAAGCGCGCTTGAGGCCCGCTCCGCCCATCATGCTGATGTACATCCAGGTGATCGGCAGGATGCTCGCGCTGCCGAACGGTGCGGCGCAGACCGCGCCTTCCTTGCGTTCCATCGCAGCATGGCCGGGCAGGAACGGCGTCAGATGGGATTTGACGCCAATCGGGCCGACGCCCGGGCCGCCACCGCCGTGGGGAATGCAGAAGGTCTTGTGCAGGTTCAAGTGGGACACATCGCCGCCGAACTTGCCCGGGGCGCAGAGGCCGACCATCGCGTTCATGTTGGCGCCGTCGATGTACACCTGGCCGCCGTTGTCGTGAATGATCCCGCAGATTTCGCGGATGCCTTCTTCGAACACGCCATGGGTGGACGGGTAGGTGATCATCAGCGCAGCGAGGTGCTCGCGGTGCTCGATGGCCTTGGCACGCAGGTCTTCGATGTCGACGTTACCGCGTGCATCGCAGGCGGTGACCACGACGCGCATGCCGGCCATGTTGGCGGTGGCCGGGTTGGTGCCGTGGGCCGACGACGGGATCAGGCAGATATCGCGGCGTTCTTCGCCACGGCTCTGGTGATAGGCACGGATGGCCAGCAGGCCGGCGTATTCGCCCTGGGAACCGGCGTTCGGTTGCAGGGAAATCGCGTCGTAACCGGTGGCCGCGCAGAGCATGGCTTCCAGTTCGGTCGTCAGTTGCTGGTAGCCGGCGCTTTGCGAGGCCGGGGCGAACGGGTGCAGGGCACCGAACTCGGCCCAGGTCACCGGGATCATTTCGCTGGCGGCGTTGAGCTTCATGGTGCACGAGCCCAGCGGGATCATGGTGCGATCCAGGGCCAGGTCCTTGTCGGCCAGTTTGCGCAGGTAGCGCATCAGCTCGGTTTCGGAGTGGTAACGGTTGAACACCGGGTGGCTGAGAATCGGCGACTGGCGCAGCAGGGCGGCCGGCAGGGTGCTTTCAACGCTGGCAGCCAATGCGGCGAAGTCCGGCAGGGCTTTACCGCCGGCGAACACGCTCCACAGGGTTTCGATGTCGGCTTGGGAGGTGGTTTCGTCCACCGACAGGCCAACGCGTTCGCCGTCGACCACACGCAGGTTGATACGCTGGGCGCGAGCCTTGTCGTGCAGGGCAGCAGTTTGCGCGCCGGTCTTGATGGTCAGGGTGTCGAAGAAGTGGGCTTGTTCAACCGCCAGGTCCAATGCGCCCAAGCCTTTGGCGAAGATCGCGGTCAGGTGGTGAATGCGGTTGGCAATATGGGTCAGGCCTTTCGGGCCGTGGTACACGGCGTACATGCTGGCAATGTTGGCCAACAGCACTTGGGCGGTGCAGATGTTGCTGGTGGCCTTCTCGCGGCGGATATGTTGCTCGCGGGTCTGCATGGCCAGGCGCAGGGCCGGCTTGCCGAAACGGTCCACGGAGACGCCGACCAGGCGGCCCGGCATGTCGCGCTTGAACGCATCCTTGGTGGAGAAGTACGCCGCATGCGGGCCACCGAAGCCCAGCGGCACGCCGAAGCGTTGCGCGCTGCCGATGGCCACGTCGGCGCCGAACTCACCCGGCGGGGTCAGCAGGGTCAGGGCCAGCAGGTCGGCGGCCACGGCTACCAGCGCATTGGCGGCGTGGAAGCGCTCGGTCAGTTCGCGGTAGTCGAACACGTCACCGTTGCTGGCCGGGTATTGCAGCAGGGCGCCGAAGAAGGCGCTGACGTCGGTCAGTTCACGCTCGTCGCCCACGACCACGTCGATGCCCAGCGGCTCGGCACGGGTGCGCAGTACGTCGAGGGTTTGCGGGTGGCTGTGCACGGAGGCGAAGAACGCGTTGCTGCCTTTGTTCTTGCTCAGGCGTTTGCAGAAGGTCATGGCTTCGGCAGCGGCGGTGGCTTCGTCCAACAGCGAGGCGTTGGCGATCGGCAGGCCGGTGAGGTCGCTGATCAGCGTCTGGAAGTTCAGCAGCGACTCCAGGCGGCCCTGGGAAATCTCCGGCTGATACGGCGTGTAGGCGGTGTACCAGGCCGGGTTTTCCAGCAGGTTGCGCAGGATCGGCGACGGTGTGTGGCAGTTGTAGTAGCCCTGGCCGATGTAGGTCTTGAACAGCTCGTTCTTGGCGGCAATCGCCTTGATCGAAGCCAGTGCGTCGGCTTCGCTCAGGCCGTCGCTCAGGCCCAGCACAGCGGTGCCCTTGATGCTTTCCGGGATCACGCTGGCGCTCAAGGCTTCCAGGGAATCAAAGCCCAGGGTGGCGAGCATGTGTTGCTCGTCGTCCTGGCGCGGGCCGATGTGGCGGGCGATGAATTCGTTGGCGGTGGTCAGATTAGTCATGGCGCGCTCCTCAGGCTTCAGCGTTGGCTTTGATCAGGCGGTCATACGCATCCTGATCCAACAGCTTAGCTACTGCGTCGGCATCAGCCGGTTTAAAGCGGAAGAACCAGCCTTCGCCCATCGGGTCTTCGTTGACCAGCTCGGGGCTGCCGTCCAGCTTGTCGTTTACTTCGAGGACTTCGCCGTCCAATGGCATGTATACGCCGCTGGCGGCCTTGACCGATTCAACGGTGGAGGCTTCTGCCCCTTTGTCGTAGGACTGCAGCTCAGGCAGTTGCACGAAAACCACATCACCCAGCGCGTTCTGCGCAAAAGCGGTAATGCCCACGGTCACGCTGCCGTCGGCTTCGGCGCGCAGCCATTCGTGATCTTCAGTAAAGCGCAACTCGCTCATGGAAACTCCTCAGGGCCAGATTCGTCTGGTGGACGGGATTGGAATAATGGGGAGTTGCTTAGCAAAATTGCGGCCAATGTTTTTTTATCGTTATAAAACAATTAGTTACTGATTATGGCGGGTGATGTTCGGAAGGTGGTTGTAGCGATATCGCTACAGCTGGACCGTTGAAAAAAAGACTATGAGGATCAAAGCCTTGCATGGCGACGCCTACGACGGTGTGTATCGATATCGTTCCACTGTAGCGCTTTCAGTACAGACGGAGGTCGCTTTTGAGGGTGCCGTAGATCAAATGTGGGAGCGGGCTTGCTCGCGAATGCGGTATGTCAGTGCCGAATGTATTGACTGACCCAACGCATTCGCGAGCAAGCCCGCTCCCACATTTTGATCGCGTGCAGTCAGTCAGGGCTTGTTGGGAATACCGTACTTGCGCAGGCGATGGGCAATGGCGGTGTGGGAGGTTTGCAGGCGGCTGGCCAGCTGGCGCGTGGACGGATAGCTGACATAGAGCTTCTCCAGCAACCCGCGCTCGAAATCCTCCACGGCCTGCTCCAGGCTGTCGACTTCACCATCGTTCTGCCGCGCCACCGAGGTGCCGGCGATGTCCAGGTCGCCGATGTCCACCAGGCTGCTTTCGCAAATGGCCGCGGCGCGGAAGATCACGTTCTGCAACTGGCGCACGTTGCCCGGCCAGCGGTTGCCCAGCAGCGCCGGGTAGGTGCCCGGCGCCAGGCGGCAGACCGGGCGCTGGATCTGCGCGCAGGCCTGCTGCATGAAGTAGCGGGCCAGCAGCAGGATGTCCTGGCCGCGCTCGCGCAGGGGCGGCACTTCGACGTTGAGCACGTTGAGGCGGTAGAACAGGTCTTCGCGGAAGGTGCCTTCGCTGACCATCTTTTCCAGGTCGCGGTGGGTGGCGCTGAGGATCCGCACATTGACCTTCACCTCACGGTCGCCGCCCACCCGGCGGAAGCTGCCGTCGTTGAGAAACCGCAGCAGCTTGGCCTGCAAGTAAGGTGACATCTCGCCGATCTCGTCGAGGAACACCGTGCCCTGGTTGGCCAGTTCCATCAGCCCCGGCTTACCGCCACGCTGGGCACCGGTGAAGGCGCCGGGGGCGTAGCCGAACAGTTCGCTCTCGGCCAGGTTCTCCGGCAGCGCCGCGCAGTTCAGGGCCAGGAACGGCGCGCTGTGGCGCGCGCTGATGGCGTGGCAGGCACGGGCCACCAGCTCCTTGCCGGTGCCGGTCTCGCCCTGGATCAACAACGGTGCATCCAGCGCCGCCACCCGTTGCGCCCGCGCCTTGAGGGTGCGGATCGCCGGAGACTCGCCCAACAACGCGTCGAAACCTTCGGCGTGGTCATGGTGCAGCGCCGACAGTTGTTCGCCGATGCGATTGGGTTGGTACAGGGTCAGCAGGGCGCCGGCGTCGGTGATCGGCGTGGCGTCCAGCAGCAGGGTCTGGCCGTTGACGCTGATTTCCCGCAGGGCCAGGCGAAAGCCGTGTTCCAGCAGAGTGGCCAGCAGGGTTGGGTCGTCGAACAGTTCGTTGATGCTTTCTCCGGCGGGTTCGCGACCGTACAAGGCGATCAGCGCCGGGTTGGCCAGCAGGATCTTGCCGGCGCTGTCCAGGGCCAGTACCGGGTCCGTCATGGCGGCGAGGAGGGCGTCGAGTTGCAGGTGCTGGCGCTGGCCGGGGAGGATGTCGACCACGGTCACGGCTTGCACTCCGCGCACGCTGAACAGTGCATCACGCAGCTCTTCCAGTACCTCGGCACTCAAGGTTGGCGCGTCGATGTAGACGTTGGGCGGAACCATTTCCACCGCATCCAGGTTCAGATTGCGCCCACCGAGCAAGGCCAGGACTTCCTGGGTGATGCCGACGCGGTCGATGAAGCTGACGTGGATACGCATGGGGCTGTTTTTGGTTCTGGCGAGCGAGAGGTGGCAAGTATGCCTTGGAGAAGATGGAGATCAAAATGTGGGAGCGGGCTTGCTCGCGAATGCGGTGTGTCAGTCACCGGATGTATCAACTGATACACCGCATTCGCGAGCAAGTCGAATCGTCGCACCGCCGCTCCCACATTTGATAGTTGGTGCCTGGGAAATCAGGTTATTCGAGGTGTTCGGGTTTGACCGGATCCCCAGGCTTCACATCCAGCTGATGCCGCACATCCTCAAACATCAAATCGTACTGCTTGTGCATCTGGCCATTGAGCACGGCAATCTTCGGCATGCCGTACTTCTGCGCGATGTTCATCGCCTGCCGGGCGAAGTCAAACGACTGGTCCTTGGGCAGGAAGAACTCTTCCTTGAGCTCCTTGCCCTGCACCGTGCCGTGCATCTTGAAGAGCATTCCCTTGCCTTCCTTTGGGTCCTGGCTGACTTCGTAGTCGATGCACAGGTTGTAGCTGTAGTCATCCTTGTTCAGCGCGTGGCGTTCGATGTGCAGGTGACCAGGTTCAAAGGTAGCCATAGGCGTTTCTCCTCTACTTCACAGGTAGGTGATGCCAGGTTTTGCGGTACTGATGCGGGTGCCGGCGCTGCCCTGGACGATCGCTTCGATGTCCGAGAGTGAACCGATCACTGCGGTTTTTCCAGTCTGGCGGGCGAACTCGCAGGCGGCCTGGACCTTGGGTCCCATGGAGCCGGCGGCGAAGCCGAGCTTTTCGATTTCGTCCGGGTGCGCCTGGCCGATGGCTTTCTGGGTGGGCTTGCCGAAGTCGATAAATGCCGCATTGACGTCGGTGGCGATCACCAGCAAATCGGCGTCCAGTTGCCCGGCCAGCAACGAGGAGCACAGGTCTTTGTCGATCACGGCTTCAATGCCCTTGAGCTTGTCGTCTTCGCCATACATCGTCGGAATCCCGCCGCCGCCGGCGCAGATCACGATGCTGCCTTTTTCCAGCAACCACTGGATCGGGCGGATTTCAAAGATCCGCTTTGGCCGTGGGCTGGCCACTACGCGGCGATACTTGTCGCCATCGGGGGCAATCGCCCAGCCTTTTTCAGCGGCGAGTTTTTCCGCTTCGGCTTTGGAGTACACCGGGCCGATGGGTTTGGTCGGGTTCTGGAAGGCCGGGTCCTTGGCGTCGACTTCGACCTGGGTCAGCAGTGTGGCGAACGGCACTTCGAAGTCCAGCAGGTTGCCCAGTTCCTGTTCGATGATGTAGCCGATCATGCCTTCGGTTTCGGCTCCCAACACATCCAGCGGGTAAGGTGAAACCTGGGTGTAGGCGGCAGCCTGCAGCGACAGCAGGCCCACTTGCGGGCCATTGCCGTGGGCAATCACCAGCTCGTTGCCTTTGTGGATCTTGGCGATCTGTTCGGTGGCGATGCGGATATTGGCCCGTTGATTGTCTGCGGTCATGGGTTCACCACGGCGCAGAAGGGCGTTGCCGCCCAGTGCAACGACGATACGCATATAAGGTTGTCCTTCCAGAATCCAGCGTTGTGAACACCGGGCCAAATGTGGGAGCGG
>NZ_JACAQY010000031.1:0-20786 GCF_013386835.1 Pseudomonas sp. IPO3774 | reverse complement strand
GTGGGAGCGGTGTGGGTTTAGATATCCGCCAGCGCCGACACCAGGATCGCCTTGATGGTGTGCATGCGGTTTTCCGCCTGCTCAAAGGCAATGTTGGCCGGGGACTCAAACACTTCTTCGGTCACTTCCACGCCATTGGCCAGGTTCGGATAACGCGCGGCGATGTCCTTGCCGACCTTGGTCTCGCTGTTGTGGAACGCCGGCAGGCAGTGCATGAATTTCACCCGTGGGTTGCCCGAGGCTTTCATCATCTTGGCGTTGACCTGGTACGGCAGCAGTTGCTCGATGCGCTCGTCCCACGCTTCCACCGGTTCGCCCATGGACACCCAGATATCGGTGTGGATGAAGTCCACGCCTTTCACCGCTTCCTTCGGGTCTTCGGTGATGGTGATGCGCGCGCCGCTTTCCTCGGCGAATGCCTGGCACTGCTTGATGAAGTCAGCATGGGGCCACAGGGCTTTCGGTGCGCCGATGCGCACGTCCATGCCCAGCTTGGCGCCAATCATCAGCAGCGAGTTGCCCATGTTGTAGCGGGCGTCGCCCAGGTAGGCGTAGCTGATGTCATGCAGCGGCTTGTCGCTGTGCTCGCGCATGGTCAGGGTGTCGGCGATCATCTGGGTGGGGTGGAATTCAGCGGTCAGGCCGTTGAACACCGGCACACCGGCGAACTTGGCCAGTTCTTCGACGATTTCCTGTTCAAAGCCACGGTACTCGATGGCATCGAACATCCGGCCGAGGACGCGGGCGGTGTCTTTCATGCTTTCTTTGTGGCCGATCTGCGACGACACCGGGTCGATGTAGGTGACGTGGGCACCCTGGTCATGGGCCGCCACTTCGAACGCGCAACGGGTGCGGGTCGAGGTTTTTTCGAAGATCAGCGCGATGTTTTTGCCCTTCAGGTGTGGACGCTCGGTGCCGGTGTATTTGGCGCGCTTGAGGTCGCGGGACAGGTCCAGCAGGTAGTGCAGCTCGCGAGTGGTGTGGTGCATCAGCGACAGCAGGCTGCGGTTGCGCATATTAAAAGCCATGGTGGATCTCCTTCTGTTTAGGTTATCCCCCTGGCCGGCGCCTTATGAGCGGCGGCCAGGGTTTGAATATCAGTAGTCGATTGGGTCGCGAATGATCGGGCAGGTCATGCAGTGGCCGCCGCCACGGCCACGGCCGAGTTCACCGGCGCTGATGGTGATGACTTCCACACCGGCCTTGCGCAGCAAGGTGTTGGTGTAGGTGTTGCGGTCGTAGCCGATCACCACGCCAGGCTCCACGGCCACTACGTTGTTGCCGTCATCCCACTGCTCGCGCTCGGCGGCGAAGCTGTTGCCGCCGGTTTCCACCACACGCAGGGCCTTGAGGTTCAGGGCGGCGGCGACGGTGTCGAGGAAGTTGGTTTTTTCGCGCTGGATGTCGATGCCGCCGGGTTTGGTCTCGTCCGGGCGCAGGGTGAAGGCGACGATCTGGTTGACCACTTCCGGGAAGATCGTGACCAGGTCGCGGTCGCAGAAGCTGAACACGGTGTCGAGGTGCATCGCCGCGCGGGATTTTGGCAGGCCGGCGACGATCACACGCTCCACGGCCTTGTGCTTGAACAGGTTCAGGGCGAGTTGGCCGATGGCCTGGCGCGAGGAACGCTCGCCCATGCCGATCAACACCACGCCGTTACCAATCGGCATCACGTCGCCGCCTTCCAGGGTGGCGTTGCCGTGTTCCTGGTCAGGGTCGCCGTACCACACCTGGAAGTCCGCGTTGGTGAACTCGGGGTGGAATTTGTAGATGGCGCTGGCCAGCAGGGTTTCCTGGCGTCGCGCCGGCCAGTACATCGGGTTCAGCGTCACGCCGCCGTAGATCCAGCAGGTGGTGTCGCGGGTGAACTGGGTGTTGGGCAGCGGCGGCAGGATGAAGCTTGAGTGGCCGAGGAAATCGCGGAACATCTCGATGGTCTTGCCACCGAAACTGCTCGGCAGGTCATCGGCCGACACGCCACCGATCAGGTACTCGGCGACCTTGCGCGGCTCCAGGCTGCGCAGCCACGAGCTGACCTCATTGACCAGCCCCAGGCCCACCTGGTTGGCGGTGATCTTGCGCTCCAGGATCCAGTCCAGCGCTTCGGGGATGGCGACGATGTCGGTCAGCAGGTTGTGCATTTCCAGCACATCGATGTCGCGCTCGCGCATCTTGGTCACGAAGTCGAAGTGGTCGCGCTTGGCCTGGGCTACCCACAGCACGTCATCGAACAGCAGTTCATCGCAGTTGTTTGGGGTCAGCCGCTGGTGGGCCAAACCTGGGGAGCACACCATGACTTTGCGCAGTTTGCCGGCTTCGGAATGTACGCCGTACTTCACTTTTTCCGTGGTCATTACAGATCCTCCAGTGAACAATGATTACAGGGTCAGGAAGCCGGAGTAGAGGCCATAGCCCGCCACGAGGGCACCTATGACGACTGCGGCGAAAATCAGCTTCTCGACGTTGGTGAAAATCGGTTTGCCCAATTCATGCTTGGCCATGGCGAACAGGATCACGCCAGGGGCGTAGAGCAAGGCGGACAGCAACAGGTACTTGGTGCCACCGGCGTACAGCAGCCAGACCGCGTAGATCAACGCGATGGCGCCGATCAGCAGGTCTTTCCTGCGTTCGCCCGGGGCGCTTTCATAGGTTTCACCGCGCACCGCCAGCAGCAGTGCATAGGCCGCCGACCACAGGTAAGGCACCAGGATCATCGAGGTGGCGAGGTAGATCAGCGACAGGTAAGTGCTGGCCGAGAACAGCGTGATCACCAGGAAAATCTGCACCATGGCGTTGGTCAGCCACAGGGCGTTGGCCGGCACGTGGTTGGCGTTTTCCTTACGCAGGAACTCCGGCATGGTGTGGTCCTTGGCGGCGGCGAACATGATCTCCGCACACAGCAGCACCCACGACAGCAGCGCCCCCAGCAAGGAAATGATCAAGCCGACGCTGATCAATACCGCGCCCCAGTGACCCACCACATGCTCCAGCACGGCGGCCATCGACGGGTTTTGCAGCTTGGCCAATTCCGGTTGGGTCATGATCCCCAGGGACAGCACGTTCACCAGCATCAGGAACAGCAGCACGGTGATAAAACCAATCACCGTGGCCTTGCCGACGTCGGAGCGTTTTTCGGCGCGGGACGAGAAGATGCTCGCACCCTCAATGCCGATGAACACCCAGACGGTGACCAGCATCATGTTGCGCACCTGGTTCATCACGCTGCCCAGGTCCGGGTTTTTCACGCCCCAGATGTCGGCGGTGAAGATGTCCAGCTTGAACGCGAAGAGCGCGATCAACACAAACAGCACCAGTGGCACCACCTTGGCGATGGTGGTCACCAGGTTGATGAACGCGGCTTCCTTGATCCCGCGCAGTACCAGGAAGTGCACGGCCCACAGCAGCACCGACGCGCCGATCACCGCCGCCGGGGTGTTGCCTTCGCCGAAGATGGGGAAGAAGTAACCGAGGGTGCTGAACAGCAGCACGAAATAGCCGACGTTGCCCAACCAGGCACTGATCCAGTAACCCCAGGCGGATGAGAAACCCATGTAGTCGCCAAACCCGGCCTTGGCGTAGGCATAGACCCCGCCGTCGAGGTCGGGCTTGCGATTGGCCAGGGTCTGGAACACGAACGCCAGGGTCAACATGCCCACGGCGGTGATCACCCAACCAATCAGTACCGCGCCGACATCGGCGCTGGCCGCCATGTTTTGCGGCAGTGAGAAGATCCCGCCACCAATCATTGAACCCACGACAAGTGCAACCAGTGCGCCGAGTCGAAGTTTTCCGGGAGATTCAGACATCGCATGACTCCAATGCAGGAGAAGAGAGACCACAGAATAAATCCGTGCGCTAATCAAACAGCTGACTCAGATCACTTCATTGGCACATTCCATTGTGAATTAATGACTTATGATGAAAGGTACGGGCGCTCAAGTGCCTCGCAGAGGCTCGTCGTAGAGCGGTTCTGCGTTTCAAACAACAGGTTTTCTCATTAGCATGGACCTTTGAAGCTAGCCCGTATTTACAGATATGCAAACTTTTACAGCGCAGCGTTATTTAAATTATAAATTTGCCTTAACGCTGTTTATTGTCATGCCTTTAAGTTATGAAGCAGGCGCCTTTATTGGCTATATCTAATAAACGCTGCGCCGGCTTAATAAATTATTTGAGTGCACAGTTGTTGGCTCAATGGTTGTTTTGTTCAGGAGTGTTCATGTCCCAATCCTCGGAAAAGCTGCGCCTCAATGCTTTGATCGCCCTGGTGGTGGGCTCGATGATCGGCGGCGGGATTTTCTCGTTGCCGCAGAACATGGCGGCGCGGGCCGAGGTAGGCGCGGTGTTGATTGGCTGGGGCATTACCGCCGTGGGCATGCTGACCCTGGCCTTTGTGTTCCAGACCCTGGCCAACCGCAAGCCGGAACTGGATTCCGGCGTATACGCGTACGCCAAGGCCGGGTTTGGCGACTATATGGGTTTCTCGTCGGCCTGGGGCTACTGGATCAGTGCCTGGATGGGCAACGTCGGTTACTTCGTGTTGCTATTCAGTACCCTCGGCTACTTTTTTCCGGTGTTCGGCCAGGGCAATACCCCGGTGGCGATTGGCTGCGCATCGGTGTTGTTGTGGGCGGTGCATTTCCTGGTGATGCGCGGGATCAAGGAGGCGGCGTTCATCAACCAGATCACCACCGTGGCCAAGATCGTACCGCTGGTGATGTTTATCGTGATCGCCGCCGTGGCATTCAAGGGCGATATCTTTACCCGGGATATTTGGGGCCTGAGTAATCCGAATTTCGGCGGCGTGGTGGATCAGGTGCGCAACATGATGCTGGTCACGGTGTTTGTGTTTATCGGCATCGAGGGCGCCAGTGTCTACTCGGCGCGGGCCGAGAAACGCTCGGACGTGGGCCGGGCCACGGTCATCGGTTTCCTGGGGGTGTTGGCGCTGCTGGTATTGGTCAACCTGCTGTCGCTCGGGATCATGAGCCAGCCGGAACTGGCCAACCTGCAAAACCCGTCCCTGGCCGGGGTGCTGGAACATATCGTTGGCCCGTGGGGCGCGCTGTTGATCAGCATCGGCCTGGCGGTTTCGCTGTTGGGCGCGCTGCTGTCGTGGGCCTTGCTCTGCGCCGAAATCCTCTACGCCACCGCCCATGACAAGACCATGCCGGCGTTCCTGAAAAAGGAAAACGTCAACCAGGTGCCGGTCAATGCGCTGTGGCTGACCAATGTGATGATCCAGCTGTTCCTGGTGATCACGCTGTTTTCGGAAAGTACCTACACCACCCTGATCTACCTGGCGTCGTCGATGATCCTGGTGCCCTATCTTTGGTCGGCGGCGTATGCGGTGCTGTTGAGCGGCCGCGGTGAAACCTACGAAGGCGCCCATGGCGAACGCACCAAGGACCTGCTGGTGAGCCTGATCGCCCTGGCCTATGCGGTGTGGCTGCTCTACGCCGGTGGCCTGAAGTACTTGCTGCTGTCGGCGCTGCTGTATGCACCGGGCGTGATCCTGTTTGCCCTGGCCAAGCGCGAGCAGGGCCAGCCCTTGTTTAGCCATCTGGAAAAAGGCATTTTCGCCTGCGTGATCGCCGGGGCGAGCCTGGCGGCGTATGGGTTGTACAGCGGGGTATTGTCGTTGTGAGAATGCAGCTGGCGTATCAGGCGCCGTATGACTGGGCGGCGATGTTGGGCTTTTTGTCGGCGCGGGCGATCAGCGGGATGGAGACGGTGGACGCAGGCGTTTACTCGCGCAGTATCAGTGTCGACGGTCAGCAGGGTTGGCTCAGTGTGTCACCGGGGGCCGGTGATTGGCTTGAAGTAACGGTGGACTTCCCCGACCCGGCTGCGTTGCCGGAAATTGAGCGGCGGTTACGGGACATGTTTGACCTGTCGGCTGACCCGAAGCGGATCAACCGGCAATTGGCGAATGATCCCTTGATGGCGAGCTTGGTGGCGGCGCGTCCTGGCTTGCGGGTGCCGGGAACCTGGGATGGGCTGGAGTTGGCGATCCGCGCGGTGTTGGGCCAGCAGATTACCGTGGTGGCGGCGATCAAGCTGGCGGGCAAGCTGGTGGCGCAGTACGGCACGCCGCTGGTGACGCCCCATGCCGGTGTGACCCATGTGTTTCCTTCGGCCGAGGTGCTGGCAGCCGCAGATTTGGCAACCCTCGGCATGCCGAAAAGTCGCGGGCGTACCTTGTCGGGCGTGGCCCAGGCGTTGCTGGATGACCCGCAGATTTTCCAGGCGAAGGCGAACCTGAAGGAAGGCGTGGCGCGGTTGGTCGCATTACCCGGGATTGGTGACTGGACGGCGCAGTACATCGCCATGCGCCAGATGCGCGAGCAGGATGCGTTTGCCTCGGGGGATATCGGTTTGATCAATGCGCTGGTGGCGCTGGAAGGCGGGCCGGTGAGCCCGCGCCAGTTGCTGGCGCGGGCTGAGGCCTGGCGACCGCTTAGAGCCTATGCGGCGCAGCATTTGTGGACATCACTGAGCCGCGCGGATTGATTCTGCATACCTGTGGCGAGGGAGCTTGCTCCCGCTGGGGCGCGAAGCGGCCCCATCGACCCAAAAGCTGGGGCCTGCTGCGCAGTCCAGCGGGAGCAAGCTCCCTCGCCACAGGATCTTCGGTCACCACTGAGGGCGGTGTGAGCCCAATTCCCCTGCGGGCAAGTCCCACTGCAACGGTGTCCCGCTGATGGTCACCGGGGGCAGCAAGCGGTGGGCCGGGCCCCAGGCGGTTTGCTCCACCACCAAGCCTTGATCACCCGGTTCTTCGGCCCGCAGCGGTAGTTGTTCCGGGACTTGTCCTGCGTCCACCAACAGCTTTGCCGTGCGCGCGAGGGACAACCGTGCCGAACCGCCGCGGCCGGATTTCAATCGTTCACTCAACGCCTGAATCGCACTGGCCGCCATCAAATACCCGGTGGCGTGGTCCAGCGCCTGCAACGGCAGCGGCACCGGTTTGTCCGAGTTTTTCCACTGCCTGCCAGCCTCGGCAATCCCGGTGCTCATCTGCACCAGGCTGTCGAACCCCCGGCGATTGCGCCACGGGCCGCTCCAGCCGTAGGCGTTGAGGCTGGCGTCGATCAGGCCAGGCGCGAGGGCTTGCAGCGCAGCCTCACCGTAGCCCAACTGTTCCAGTGCATCGGCGCGGTAGCCGTGCAGCAGAATGTCGGTGTTCTTGAGCAGGTTTTCGAAGATCAGGCGGTCGTCGGGGTTTTTCAGGTCCAGGCGGGCGCAACGTTTGCCCAGGGTCATTTCCGGCACCACGCCGGGTTCGTTCCAGTCAGGGGAGTCGATGCGCAGTACATCGGCGCCGAGGCCTGCGAGAAAACGGCTGGCGGTGGGGCCGGCCAATACGCGCGTCAGGTCCAGCACCTTGATGCCCGCCAGCGGCCTTGCCACCGAGCCCAGCCAGGGTTTGTCGCTGAGGGCTGCAAAGGTCTGGCGATGGACCAGCGGTTCCTGATTGACCGCCAAGCCTTGTGGATGAACTTGCCAGTCTTGCCACGAACGCATCTGCGCCGCACAGCCGTTGGCTTCGACGATCGCCTGTTCCAGCTCGGCAGCGGTCCATGGCGCAACCTTCGCGGCCATTGCTTCACGGTCAGCGACCTGCCCGAGTACGCGCTCGGCGGCGGCACGGTGATGCGGTGCATTGGTGTGCAGGCGAATCCAGCCATCGGTGCAGGCGTAGTCGCCGGCAATCGGGTCCCACAGCGGCGGGGTGGTCCAGCCGTCGGGGCGCAGCGAGGAGGAGAACCAGAACGAGGCGAGGCGCCGGTCCACGGTCACCGAGGGCTGGCGCCCGGTTTGCTGCAACAGCAACTGGGCGACCGCCTGGCCTGCGGCACCGATGCTGGCGCTGGCCAGTTCGGTGACGGCAAAGGTCGAGGGCAGGGCGCCGACCTCGGTTACGGCCAGTGGGGTGACGGGTAAATCGAGTGCTTCCTGGATGGGGGTGAGCAGATCAGTCATCAAAGGCCCTCCTAATGAGAAGGACCATCATAGAAGATCATCAGGGTTGAATGACAACCCCCGGCTCCAGCGGCAGGTCCACGCTGGCGATAAAGCCGCCGCCTTGATGATTGGCCAGGATCAGGCTGCCGCCATGGCGCTCTGCGGCGCGCCGCGCGATGGCCAGGCCCAGGCCATGGCCCTGGGCGGTTTGCCCCGGGGCGCGGTAAAACGGCTCGCCGAGTTGGCTCAGGTGTTCGGCATCCACGCCGGGGCCGTGGTCGCGCACACTGATCACAATGCGTTCGCCCTGGCGTCTGGCTTCCATTTCAATCGGTTGGCCGGGCGGGTTGAAGCGTTGGGCGTTGCGCAGCAGGTTATCCACCGCGCGTTCGATCATGGTCGGCCAGCCCTTGAGGTGCAGCCCGGCCTCGGCATCCAGCTGCACGGGTTGGTCCGGCGCGCCGAGCAAGGCGTCTTTTTGCAGGGTCCGGAGTAACGGGTTGAGGTCGATGTCTTCGGCACTGGCGTTATCGGCGTCCACCCGGGCGAGTACCAGGATTTCGCTGATCAGCGCTTCCAGGCGGTCGCATTCGCGGGTCAGGCGCGGCCAGAGTTTTTCCCGCGCTTCGGGCGTGGCCCGTTCTGCCAGGGCCAGGGCGATCCGCAGGCGGGCCAGGGGCGAGCGCAGTTCGTGGGACACATCCCGCAGCAACTGGCGCTGGCTGCCGATCAGGCTTTGCAGGCGGGCGCCCATGCGGTTGAAGTCGGTGGCCAGTACGCCGAATTCATCGCGACGGTTGGCCAGCCGCGCCAGGCTGTTCTGCTGATAGGTGGTCTGGCCCAGGTCGTGCACTGCGCCGCGCAGGCGGCTGAGGGGGCGGGTGATGGACAACGTCACCAACAGGCTGAACAGGGTCAGCACCACCAGCGCAATCGCCAGGGCACTTAACGGCCAGAGCAGGCTGCTGCGGTGCCAGGCGTCCAGTTCCGGGTGGGGAATGCGGTAGATCAGCAGGTAGGTGTCGCCGGTTTTTTCGCTGGTGTACTCGGCGGTCAGCCGGCGCCAGGGCAGGTGGCGGTCCTGGCTGTCGTTTTGCCGGGCTTCGAGGGCGGCGGCGCGGCGCGGGAAAGTGCCGCGCACCACAGGCTCGCCGCTTTCGTTAAGCACTTGCACGTCAATGTGGTACTGACGCTTGCGCTGCTGCAGCAGCTCCTGGGCGGCGTCCTCGCCCTGGGCCTCGTAAAGCTGCGTCCATTCCTGCGCGAGGTTATTGAGCCCGGGGTGGCGGCTGAGAATCCAGGCGTCCTGGTTGAGCATATGCCCAAGCAGGATCGACAACCCGGCAACCAGGGCGATGGCCAGCCAGAAGCTGGCAAGGACGCGCCAGAACAATGAACGCACAAGAAATCCTCAAACAGGAAAAGCCCAGCGGCGGTGGCCACTGGGCTGGGAGTGAAGCTAGATCATTATTGCGCTTTTTGCGGCTGCTGGGCTTTCCAGGCCTGGAATTCCTTCCACTCGGCGCGGCGCTCGGCTTGTTTCTTCACGATCTCGTCGAATTTCTTCTGTTGATCGGGTTTCAGCACGGCACGGATGTCGGTCTGGGTTTTCTGCTTGGCGGCCGCCATTTCGTCTTTCATGGCTTTCTGATCAGCGGCTGGCAGTTTGTCCAGGTACTTGCGCACCAACTCTTTGCGAGCGTGCCATTGCTGGCCCATCAACTTGCCGATCTGCTGGCGCTGTTCAGGGCTCAGGTCCAGCTGGCTGAAAGGGCCACCTTTGCCCCGCATGCCGTGTTCACCGCCGTGACCTGGGCCACCCATCATGTGGCCTTCAGGACCGCCCATCGGGCCTGGGCCTTCTGGCGCAGCGGCCATGGCAACGGTTGGCAGGGCAGCAGCGAACATCAAAGCGATAAGGGTCTTGCGCATGGTGATTCTCCTGTCTCTATTCCGGTGAGTCCGGATGTGAGTAGATTACGGAGATCAAGGTCAGCGGCAGTCAGGGGACGGTAAAGCTTGGGTAAAGAGGATTTTGGGCGGGGCTGACAAAACTATTGGCGACCGTAGCGGCTGTCGAGCCTTGGCGAGGCTGCGAGGCAGGCGCTGCGGTCTGACACCTGTACCGAGGAGATGCTGTCGCAGCCTCGCCGAGGCTCGACAGCTGCTACGCGGGCTAGAGGCTGTAGTAATAGCCGCGGCTACGCAGCGCCACGATCCGTGGCCGGCCATCCGGGTGCGGGCCGATCTTCTTGCGCAGGTTGCTGACGTGCATGTCCAGGCTGCGGTCATACAGGGTCAGCTTGCGGCCCAGGGCGATTTGCGCCAGTTCCTGCTTGTCCAGCGGCTCGCCGGGCTGGCGCAGCAAGGCTTCCAGCAGGCGGCTTTCGGACACGGTCAGGGCAAATTCCTGTTCATCGATAGTGACCACGCCACGCACCGGGCTGAAGCACAGGTCGCCCAGCTCCAGCTGAGTGGACACGGCGGCCGGGTGGCTGCGGCGCAGCACGGCGCGCAGGCGCGCGGTCAGTTCACGAGGATCGCAGGGTTTGGCCAGGTAGTCGTCGGCGCCCAGTTCCAGGCCGAGGATCCGGTCCAGGGGTTCGCCCCTGGCCGAGAGCATCAGCACCGGCAGTTCCGGGTGGTCGCTGCGCAATTGCTTGAGCAGCTCCAGGCCGCTGCCGTCGGGCAGCATCACGTCGAGCACCACGGCCGCCGGGGCGGCTTCGGCCAATGCCTTGCGGGCGCTCAAGCCGTCATGGCAGGCGCGCACCTGGAAACCTTCCTGGCTCAACCAACTGGTCAGCAGCTCACAGAGCTCCTGGTCATCATCTATCAGTAACAGCTCGCTCATGACTCACTCAATTTAGCCATTGTCGACGGCGCCGGTGCCCGCCACTGGCGAAGATCCCGCATAACAGGGCGATCAGCGCGACTGCCCCGCC
Source organism: Pseudomonas sp. IPO3774 (assembly GCF_013386835.1). Classification (NCBI taxonomy): domain Bacteria; kingdom Pseudomonadati; phylum Pseudomonadota; class Gammaproteobacteria; order Pseudomonadales; family Pseudomonadaceae; genus Pseudomonas; species Pseudomonas sp. IPO3774. Next base: position 9,873 of record NZ_JACAQY010000031.1, on the reverse strand, counting down.
GGTCACGAACCATTGTTGTTGCTCGGTAAGCCAGCGTGGCAAGGCACTGCCCTGTGCTTCTTTGAGTTGCTGGACCAGGCGTTGGTTCTCCTGGCGCAGTTTACTCAGTTGGGTACTTTCCCGCGTGGCGTCAGCACTTTGCAATTGCTTGCTCAGCTCATCGCGCTGGCGTTCGCTCTCTTTCAAACGTTGCTGCAAATCGGTGATCTGGCTGCCGGCACTCAAGGACAGGGGCGTGGAACTGCCGGTGTTCGAGGTTTCTTCAGCGTGGGCCGTAGCCCCGATCATTAACACTGCCAACAGACACAACTGACGTAAGCGCATCGGAACTCCTGATTCCACACGAATATTCAGAACGTTGTCGGCAGGTTACCGGGAATAATGAGCGTTTAGGAGTGCGCTGAAGCCATTTGGTTCAGCGCGCAACGAATCAAGGCAGGACTTGCTTGAACGGTTTGACCAGCACCTGGGCGTACACGCCGGCCGCTACATACGGATCAGCATCGGCCCAGGCTTGTGCCGCCGCCAGGGAGGCGAACTCGGCGACGATCAGGCTACCGATGAAACCGGCGTCTCCCGGGTCGTTGCTGTCTACCGCAGGATGCGGGCCGGCCAGTACCAGGCGGCCTTCGGCTTGCAGCTGTTTCAGGCGCTCGACGTGGGCCGGGCGTACGGACAGGCGTTTTTCCAGGGAGTTGGCGACGTCGGTGGAAATGATGGCGTAGAGCATGTCAGTCCTCGGTTTTCGGCGTGGTAGGGTCGGTGTCATGCAGGTGGCGCGACAGGTAGATACCCTGGCCGACCAGGAACAGCACGGTCATGCCCAGGCTGCCGAACACCTTGAAGTCCACCCAGTAGCTCTGGAAGGTAAAGGCGACGAACAGGTTGGCGGCGCCGCAGAACAGGAAAAACACGATCCAGGCGATGTTCAGGCGGGTCCACACCGGGTCTGGCAAGGTCAGCGCGTGGCCCATGATCCGCTTGATCAGCAGGCGATCACCGATGAAGTGGCTGCCGATAAAGGCCAGGGCGAACAGCCAGTTGACCACCGGGGCTTTCCATTTAAGGAAGGTTTCGCTGTGGAAGGCCAGGGTCAGGCTGCCGAACACAAGGCAGGCGATCAGGGTCAGCCACTGGCTTTTTTCCAGCTTGCGCTGGGAGATGAAGAGCGCGCCGTAGACCACCACGGAGCTGATGATCAGCACCGCCGTGGCGCTGTAGATGCCGCCGAGGGTCAGCTCGTGGCCGGCAAGATCGATAACGCGAGGGTCGGTTTTGTAAACGATGAAAAACAGCAACAGCGGGATGAAGTCGATGAATTGTTTCACAGTAAGAGCCAGAAGCTGGATGTGGCGGCATAATAACAAACATCCTTGGTAGCGAAAGCGCCAGCTGACTTGAGGTTACACACTCCCGTGAATGTTGATTTGCACTGCCATAGCACAGCCTCCGACGGCGCCCTGGCGCCCGCGGTCCTGGTTGCGCGTGCGTTTGAAAAAGGCGTGCGAGTCCTGTCGTTGACCGACCACGACACCCTCGAAGGCCTGGCAGAGGCCCGCGAGGCGGCGCATGCGTTGGGCATGCAACTGGTCAACGGGGTTGAATTGTCCTGCACCTGGGGCGGCGCAACCATCCACGTATTGGGCTACGGTTTCGACGTCAACGCGCCGCCGCTGGTGGAGGCCATCGCCAAATTGCACGATGGCCGCTGGCTGCGGTCCGAAGAAATAAGCCGCAAGCTGGCCCTCAAGGGCATGCCCAACGGCCTGGAAGGCGCCCGCGCCATCCAGCAGGAACTGGGCGACAGCGGCAACGCCCCGGCCCGCCCGCACTTTGCCGACTGGATGGTGCGTGAAGGTTTTGTAAAGGATCGCGCCGAAGCGTTCCGCAAATGGCTGGGTGCCGGCAAGCTGGGGGACGTCAAGCAACACTGGCCAACCCTGGAAGACACCGTTGGCACACTGCGGGCAGCAGGTGCCTGGGTCAGCCTGGCGCATCCGTGGCATTACGATTTCACCCGCAGCAAGCGTCGCAAGCTGATTGGCGACTATATTGGAGCGGGCGGCCACGCAATCGAAGTGGTCAACGGGCATCAACCCGCCGAGCAGGTAGGCAGCCTGGCGATTCTTGCCCGCGAATTTGGTCTGCTGGTCAGCGCCGGCAGTGATTTTCATGGCCCCGGCGGCTGGTCCGAGATTGGCGAGTACCGCGCCGTCCCGGAAGATTTGCCGCCCCTTTGGTGTCGCTTCAAACATGACCCCATTATTGCCACCGTCTGAACAGGTAGAACACGTGAGTCAATTCTTCCAGATTCATCCGGAAAACCCGCAGGCGCGCCTGATCAAACAGGCCGTGGAGATCATCCGTGCCGGTGGCGTGGTGATCTACCCCACGGATTCGTCCTACGCCATCGGTTGCCAGATCGGCGACAAGAATGCGGTCGAGCGCGTAAGACGCCTGCGTGACCTGGACAAGAACCACAACTTCGCACTGATTTGCAGCGACCTGTCCCAGCTGGGGCTGTTCGCCAAGGTCGACACTGGCACCTTCCGCCTGCTCAAGGCGCACACGCCGGGGCCCTACACCTTCATCCTCAACGCCACCCGCGAAGTGCCGCGCCTGCTGCTGCACCCGAAAAAGCGCACCATCGGCCTGCGGGTGCCGGAACACCCGATCGCCCTGGCGCTGCTGGCCGAACTCGGTGAGCCGCTGATGAGTGTGTCGCTGATCCTGCCGGGGGAAGAAGAGCCGTTGTACGACCCTTATGAAATGCGCCGGCTACTGGAAAAACACGTCGACCTGATCATCGACGGCGGCTACGGCGGCAACAAGGCCTCCACCGTGATCAACCTGGCCGACGGCGAGCCGGAAGTGGTGCGCGTAGGGTGTGGCGACCCGGCACCGTTCATGGTCGAGGCCTGAATGTCGGCCGTGGAAGCCGTCGACAGCCAGGCGGGCGCCCAGCAGGAACTGCCATTTGCCATGGTCTACGGCCAGGCCGTGATGGAAATGCCGCTGGACCTGTACATCCCGCCGGATGCGCTGGAAGTCTTCCTCGAAGCCTTCGAAGGTCCGCTGGACTTGCTGCTGTACCTGATCCGCAAGCAGAACATCAATATCCTCGACATCCCGGTGGCGGAAATCACCCGCCAGTACATGGGCTACGTCGAACTGATGCAGACCGTGCGCCTGGAACTGGCCGCCGAATACCTGGTGATGGCCGCGATGCTCGCGGAAATCAAGTCACGCATGCTGCTGCCGCGCTCGGAGACTATCGAGGCGGAAGAGGATGACCCCCGCGCCGAACTGATCCGCCGCCTGCAGGAGTACGAGCGCTTCAAGGCCGCGGCCGAAGGCATCGACGGTTTGAGCCGGGTCGGCCGCGATGTGGTGGTGCCCAAGCTCGACGCCCCGGAAGCCCGGGCGCGCAAGCTGCTGCCGGACGTGAGCCTGGAAGAGTTGCTGATGTCCATGGCCGAAGTACTGCGCCGTGGCGATATGTTTGAAAGCCACCAGGTCAGCCGCGAGGCACTGTCCACCCGCGAGCGCATGAGTGATGTGCTGGATCGCCTCAAGGGCGGCGGGTTTGTGCCGTTTGTCGAGCTGTTTACCAAGGAAGAAGGGCGCCTGGGGGTAGTCGTGACCTTTATGGCGATCCTTGAGCTGGTCAAGGAATCCTTGGTCGAGCTGGTCCAGAATGAGCCTTTTGCGGCTATCCACGTGCGGGCGCGAGCCGAATAAAGAGCTGAATCGATGAATCTGACTGAACCCCGCGAACTGGCCCCGCTGCTGGAAGCCTTTCTCCTGGCCTCGGGCAAGCCGCAATCCCTGGAACGCCTGTTCGAACTGTTTGAAGAAGCCGAGCGCCCTGAGCCGCCGGTGTTCAAGAAGGCCCTGGAAATTCTGCGCAAGTCCTGCGACGGCCGTGCCTTCGAGCTGCGGGAAGTGGCTTCCGGGTATCGCCTGCAAATTCGCGAGAAGTTCTCGCCGTGGGTCGGCCGCCTGTGGGAAGAACGCCCGCAGCGCTATTCCCGCGCGATGCTGGAAACCATGGCGCTGATCGCCTATCGCCAGCCGATCACCCGGGGCGAGATCGAAGACGTGCGCGGCGTCGCGGTCAACAGCCATATCGTCAAGACGTTGCTGGAGCGGGAGTGGATCAGGATCGTTGGCTACCGCGACGTGCCCGGCAAGCCGGCGATGTTTGCCACTACCAAGGTGTTCCTCGATCACTTCAACCTGAAAAACCTCGACGACTTGCCGCCGCTGGCCGAGCTGCGGGAGATGGAGCCGGACCCGGTCCTGGATTTCGACGACGCACCGGTGCCCGCCGGGTTGCAGGAGCTGGCCGACGCCAGCGCCGAGCCGGAAGAGCCGAAGGACGAAACCAGTTTCCACACATTGTTGCTGGAACTGGATGACATGGAGCAGGGCATCAAGACTGACTTCGATGACTTGCTGCGTGATGGTGCGGTCAGTGACGGTGAGCAGGAGCCTGCGTTGCAACTGAACGTTGAGGTTGAGCTGCCAGTCGAAGTTGAAGATGAGCCCGAGCCTGAACCCGAGGAGGACATCCTCGGCGTCGCCGAAGCGCGTGCCAAACTGCTGGCCGCCGTCGCAGCGCTCGAACAACCGCCGCTGAGCGACGAAGAAGACGAAGCCCGCGCCCTGGCCGAAGCCATCGAAAACGAGCGCCGCCAATTCGAAGACTGACGCAGAACAAAATGTGGGAGCGGGCTTGCTCGCGAATGCGGTGGGTCAGCCAAGCATCCGGCGACTGACACACTGCATTCGCGAGCAAGCCCGCTCCCACATTTGGATTGTCGCCAGCAAGGAGAACTCAAATGAGCTCCACCAAAGACCCCTGCATCAGCGTCTGCAAATTCACCGATGACATCTGCGTGGGCTGCGGGCGCAGCAAGCGCGAGATCCGTGCCTGGAAGAAACTCGACAAGGTCGACAAGCGCACGGTACTCGCCGAAGCCGAGCTGCGCCTGCTGGCGCTGGGTGCCACCGGTCGGCGGAAAGGCAAATGAGCCCGCACTTATCGACTAGTCTCTGATGCGCAACGCGCGCCATGAGCGTATGATTCGCGACCCTTTGGCGATGCGTTCGCCAAAAGCCCAGCTTTTACTATCTTCAGGCCAAGCCTGAATCGACACACCGGGAGGTGCTTAAGATGAGTGACCAAGACCAGAACGACACCCAGGAAATCGGCCCCGCAGGCGAAAAACTGCAGAAAGTCCTCGCCCGTATCGGCGTAGGCTCGCGCCGCGACGTAGAAGCCTGGATCACCCAGAAGCGCATCAAGGTCAACGGCGTTGAAGCCACCCTTGGCCAGCGCGTCGACCTGCACGATGCCATCACCATTGATGGCAAGGTCATCAAGCGTGAAGAGGCCGCCGAATCGGTGCGCCGCGTCATCATGTACAACAAGCCTGATGGCGAAATCTGCACCCGTGACGACCCGGAAGGCCGTCCAACCGTATTCGACAAGATGCCGCGCCCCAAAGAAGGCCGCTGGATCAACATCGGTCGTCTCGACATCAACACCACCGGCTTGCTGATGTTCACCACCGACGGTGAGCTGGCCAACCGCCTGATGCACCCTTCCTACGAGATGGACCGTGAATACGCGGTACGTGTGCGTGGTGAAGTCGATGACGAAATGATCGAGCGCTTGAAAGCCGGCGTCGTGCTGGAAGACGGCCCGGCCAGGTTCACCGACATCAAGCAGGCGCCGGGCGGCGAAGGCTTCAACCATTGGTACCACTGCGTGGTGATGGAAGGCCGTAACCGTGAAGTACGTCGCCTGTGGGAATCCCAGGGCCTGGTGGTCAGCCGCCTGAAGCGCGTGCGTTTCGGCCCGGTGTTCCTCAACTCCGACCTGCCGATGGGCCGCTGGCGCGAAATGAGCCAGTATGAAGTCGACATCCTCAGTGCCGAAGTCGGCCTGACGCCGGTGGCCATGCCGCAGATGAACGCCAAGAGCAAAGACAAGCTTGAGCGTATGCAGCGTAAATCGTCGCGTCCGGTGGCGCGTACCGACCGTGTTGCCCGCACCCTGCGCCCTGCGCTGGATGCACCGGCCACGGGCGGCCGCATCTCCCGCGAGCCGCACATCGAAGGCGAGCGTCGTCCTTCGGCACCGGCCCGTCAGGATGGCGAACGTGCGCCGCGCGCACCGCGTCCAGCCGGTCGTGGTGATGCACCTGCCGGCGGTCGCGGTAACCGTGGCGAGTCTGGTCGTGGTGCTCCGGCTGCGGGCCGTGCCGACGACAGCGCCAGCACCAAACGCCCAGCCAAGCCATCGCCGAAAAAGCGCCCGGGCCTGAAGCTGGTCGATGACGCGCCATCGGGCAAGCGTCGTGGTGCACCGGCCGGTTCCGGCCAGCGTCCAGGTTTTGGTCGCAAGAAGCCGCAGTGATTCGTTAAGCGCTGCATAAAAACGCCAACCCTCGGGTTGGCGTTTTTTTTGGCCTGGATTTGGAACCTGCTCTATGAGCAAAGCAGGTCCATTGTGGGAGCGGGCTTGCTCGCGAATGCGGTGTATCAGTTGATACATCCAGTGACTGACCCACCGCATTCGCGAGCAAACCCGCTCCCACAGTTGATCTCCATTGTTTTGGCGGGCGTGTCAGAACATGAAAGCCCCATCGAACACGGGTTTATCGTCGAGGGCCAACACGCCGCTGGCGAAGATCAGGTCCAGATGATGGCTGCCTTTCTGCCCGCCACCCAATCCCAGGTGCAGCCCGCAATGACGCTCTTCAAAGCCGGCGTTGCGCGCATACAAATCCTTCACGCCTTCATTGGTGCCAATGCCCAGTTCTTCCACCCGGCGATTGGACGGGTTGGCATTCAGGTATTTGTTGAAGTCATCCGCCAGCCCCGGCACTTCGCTGGCCACGGTGCAGATGGTCGAGTTCTCGATCCACAGTTCCAGCGGTGATTGCAGCACGCCGTATTTACGCGCAAAGGGAATGGTGCTGAGGAAGGTGCCGACAAACCGCACCTGGCCGTTGATGGCCTCGCTGTGGGTCGCGATCTCGCCGGGCGCCAGGTCGTGGTTGCCGACGCCGTTGATATTGGTCCACTTCTTGATGCTGCTCATGGGCGCTTCAAGGCGCGAGCCATGCTGGTCGGTGAAGCTCAGCACGCTGGCCTGGGACATGCGCCGGATCAACGTGGCGTTGAGGTCGGCAATTCGCTGTGGGGCGACGCTGAAGGTGTCGTAGAAATAGTCGCCGTAGTCCTTGAGCAGCAGGGATTTTTTCCAGTGCTCGGCCATCACGCCTTGCAGGGCACGGATAAAGTCCGGGCCTTCGGCGCGTGGGTTGGGCAGGGTCGAGGAATCGTAGAGAAACATGTACAGGTCACAGCCTTCGATGGCCTTGGCCAGCGCTTCGCTGGGGGCCTGGTCCAGGCGTTGTACCTGGAAGTCGAAGCGGGCGGCGCTGCCCTGGATGATCGATTGGGCGATGGCGTCGTAGCGTTCGGTATGGCCAAGCAAAATGGTGGGGCGGTGCAGGCCGGCGAGGGCCGGGTGATGGGCGAGGTAATACAGAAAATGTTCGACGGCGCGGGCCTTGTCCATGACGTCCTTCCTTCAAAGCCTTCGGTAGGAGCAGTGGCAGGTGCGGCGTCCCGCACCTGCCGGGGTGCCTGATCAGATTAGAAAGGCCACATCGCGGTGCCGAACGGCACGACGGCATCGGCTTGCATCATTTCAACGGCGGCCTCATGGGTCGGCGCTTCAAACCAATCGTCGAGTTGCAGTTCGGTTTCCAGGTCATTTTCCAGTGCTTGCATGGTGAATCTCCTAGATGACGTTGTTTGAGAACGAGCTTGCCAGCTTGCTGCGCTGGGCAAGTGGATGAACCTAGAAGAGAGTGTTTGGGATTGCAAAATTTTTATTGACACGGTTCCATTTGGATTTTTTATTCCGTTTTGATGGCGATTTGGTTTATGTCGATGAAACAGAGAGTTGGTTGCATCGTTTTGTAGGAATCGTCCTTTCGTCAACTTCTCGTTATCTGAAAGAATTTTCCTAATGTCCCTCCTATCTGCCGCACCGCATCCTGTCAGCCCAGACAGGTTTGGCGGTGTACAATGCGCCGCGTTTTACTGTGATCCCACTCTCTCAGGGCTATCCGCCTTGTTCATTCCGCCTGGCCACAAGCCCGTCGGGTTCGATTTCGTCACAGATAAAAACAACAGGTGACGTATGACCGTAAGAAAAAACGCTGGACCGGGGTTTGATCGGCGCTGCTGTAGCCCGTTACCAAAGCAGCACCCCTCCATGAGCACCCTCAAACCTTGCGTGAGACCCTTTCCATGAGTGAAGCCAACTCGCATTCAGGCGAACTGAAGCGCGGCCTGAAAAATCGCCATATCCAACTGATCGCCCTCGGTGGCGCGATTGGCACCGGGTTGTTCCTGGGGTCGGCCGGCGTGCTGAAATCCGCCGGGCCGTCGATGATCCTCGGGTATGCCATCTGCGGCTTTATCGCCTTCATGATCATGCGCCAGCTGGGCGAGATGATCGTCGAAGAGCCGGTGGCCGGTTCCTTCAGCCACTTTGCCCACAAGTATTGGGGCGGTTTCGCCGGCTTCCTGTCGGGCTGGAACTGCTGGATTTTGTACATCCTGGTGGGCATGTCGGAGCTGACGGCGGTCGGCAAGTATGTGCACTACTGGTGGCCCGAGATCCCGACCTGGGTGTCGGCGGCGGCGTTTTTTGTGTTGATCAATGTGATCAATCTTTCCAACGTCAAAGTCTTCGGCGAGGCCGAGTTCTGGTTTGCGATCATCAAGGTGGTCGCCATTGTCGGCATGATCGCCCTGGGCAGTTACCTGTTGGTGAGCGGCACCGGCGGGCCACAAGCCTCGGTGACCAACCTGTGGGAGCACGGCGGGTTCTTTCCCCATGGCGTGGGTGGTTTGGTGATGGCCATGGCGATCATCATGTTCTCGTTTGGCGGCCTGGAGATGCTCGGGTTTACTGCGGCTGAGGCGGACAAGCCACGCACGGTGATTCCGAAGGCGATCAACCAGGTGATCTACCGGATCCTGATTTTCTACATCGGCGCGTTGGTGGTGCTGTTGTCGTTGACGCCTTGGGACAGCTTGCTGGAGACCCTGAATGCCTCCGGGGACGCCTATAGCGGCAGTCCGTTTGTGCAGGTGTTTTCGATGTTGGGCAGTAACACGGCAGCGCATATTCTCAACTTTGTGGTGCTGACGGCGGCGTTGTCGGTCTACAACAGCGGCACTTACTGCAATAGCCGGATGCTGTTGGGGATGGCCGAGCAGGGTGACGCGCCGCGGGCATTGGCGAAGATCGACAAGCGCGGGGTGCCGGTGCGGTCGATCCTGGCGTCGGCGGCGATTACGCTGGTGGCGGTGTTGATGAACTACCTGATTCCGCAGCATGCGCTGGAGTTGTTGATGTCGCTGGTGGTGGCGACCCTGGTGATCAACTGGGCGATGATCAGTTTTTCGCATTTCAAGTTTAGGCAGCATATGGATCGGACGGGGCAGGTGCCGTTGTTCAAGGCGCTTTGGTATCCGTATGGGAATTATGTTTGCCTGGCGTTTGTGGTGTTTATTCTTGGGGTGATGCTGCTGATTCCGGGGATTCAGGTGTCGGTGTATGCGATTCCGGTTTGGGTGGTGTTTATGTGGGTTTGTTATGGGATCAAGAACAGGCGCAAGGCTCGGGAGGGGGTGGTGTTGAGTCGGGGTTGATCTCGGGTACATATCCGTTGCTGCGGTAACGGCGGCTTATGGTTCCGCTCTTACAGCGGGTCACTTTTGGCAAACGCCCCAAAAGTAACCAAAAGGTCTTTGCCCCACCACTCGGTGCCTCGC
>NZ_JACAQY010000030.1:0-49066 GCF_013386835.1 Pseudomonas sp. IPO3774 | reverse complement strand
ATGCCGATTTAGCCGCGCCGGGCCATGGATGGCCCGTCGCGGCGGCCCGCGGAACCGTGCCGGAGTGCGGGCATGCCGAGCCTAGGCGAGGCACCGAGTGGTGGGGCAAAGACCTTTTGGTTACTTTTGGGGCGTTTGCCAAAAGTGACCCGCTGTAAGAGCGGAACCATAAGTAGCCGTTACCTAAATAACGGATATTTACTCAAAAAAACTCACACCCAGAAACAATTCCCCCCGCACTCCGCCGCTACCAAAACTGTTCCCATGACGCGCACGTAACCCTCGCCTGTGACCTTTCTCTACGGCAAGGTGCCATCACCGCAAATGCAGTTACCCGCCTACACACTTAAACTCGGAAAAATCACGCACCTTTTTCGCGCATGCATTTCCTACACTGCCCTTTCCTGGATCAGAATCCACGGCGAAACCACCACCGCCCACAAACTCGGATCCCGCTCAACCAGGTCCAATGCCCGCGTCGCAGACACCTCGCCAAGACTCCCCGCAGCCAGCCAGGCAGCGACTTTCTCACGGTTGTCCTCAGCCATGCCCTCGGCGGCCTCGATCAAATCCAGCCCGGCATCGACCCACAATAGGGCACCCTTGGCAAAGAACGGCTCAAGCTCCTTCCAGGAAATTTCGGCAGTTTCACCAAGCAGCTTGGCATAGAGGGTGCTAGGTTCTTGCGTCATGGGAGTTCACCTGAAGAAAAAATCGGCGCAATCATACCGTCGAGCCCCAGGCAGAAAAACCCAGTTGCAAATGAGGCACCGAACGAAAGTGTCAGGAAAGCCAAGGATTGCCCGAAACTCTGGCATCACCCCGCCGCAATTCTGTCTTTTTCTTTCATTTAAGCGACATACCCGGGTTTTGCCCCCAGCAGCCAGCTTTTCAAGCGATCAACCGGCGCTCTACACTGTACCGGTACAGTTGCCAGGCCGCTGCCGGGGGATATCCGAGATATCTGATCCGGTTCTGCAGCTCACAAGGCCGCTAGAACTATAAAAAATACAACAGTAAGAGTGGAGCACTATGAATAAGGCTACTAAGCAGATTTCCAAACTGTTTGCCGCTATGGTCCTGGCCGGGGTTGCCAGCCATTCGTTCGCAGCTGACACCATCAAGATCGGTATTGCCGGCCCTAAAACCGGCCCTGTGACCCAGTACGGCGACATGCAGTTCATGGGTGCCAAGCAGGCCATCGCCGACATCAACGCCAAGGGCGGCGTAGATGGCAAAATGCTCGAAGCCAAGGAATACGACGACGCTTGCGATCCAAAACAAGCCGTGGCCGTAGCCAACAAAGTGGTCAACGACGGCGTCAAGTTCGTGGTCGGTCACCTTTGCTCCAGCTCCACTCAGCCAGCATCCGACATCTACGAAGACGAAGGCGTGATCATGATCACCCCGGCTGCCACCAGCCCGGAAATCACGTCCCGTGGCTACAAGCTGGTCTTCCGTACCATCGGCCTGGACAGCGCCCAGGGCCCTGCCGCCGGTAACTACATCGCCGACCACGTGAAGCCGAAAGTCGTAGCCGTTATCCACGACAAACAGCAATACGGTGAAGGCATCGCCACTGCCGTTAAACAAACCCTCGAGAAGAAAGGCGTGAAAGTTGCCCTCTTCGAAGGCATCAACGCTGGCGACAAAGACTTCGGTTCGCTGATTCAGAAGCTCAAGCAAGCCAACGTCGACTTCGTCTACTACGGCGGCTACCACCCTGAGCTGGGCCTGATCCTGCGCCAAGCCAAGGAAAAAGGCGTGAACGCCAAGTTCATGGGCCCTGAAGGCGTCGGCAACGACTCCATCTCGCAAATCGCCCAGAACGCGTCCGAAGGCCTGCTGGTTACCCTGCCGAAATCCTTCGACACCGATCCTGCCAACAAGGCAATCGTTGAAGAGTTCACCAAGAACAAGCAGGACCCAACCGGTCCGTTCGTGTTCCCGGCCTACTCGGCAGTTGAAGTGATCGCCGGCGGTATCGCTGCCGCGAAGAGCGAAGACACCGCCAAGGTGGCAGCGGCCATCCACGCCGGTACCTTCAAGACCCCGACCGGCGACCTGAGCTTCGACGCCAAGGGCGACCTGAAGGACTTCAAGTTCGTGGTCTACGAATGGCACTTCGGCAAACCAAAAACCGAAGTTTCCCCTCAGTAAGCCAGGCGTTACTGGTCAACAAGCCCACTGTGCAAGCAGTGGGCTTTGTTTTACGAGGTTTATGGGCCTGTCACCCGCGATCCGGGCGCTGGCTCACCTGAAAATCTTAAAACCGTCACCAGCGGTTCGCTGGCAAACGCTTTGTGCAACCTGATCACAGAACAGGGCACCGAGCCGGAAATTGACTCCACCAGTGAAATGCGTATCGGGTTTTTAGGAGCGCTGTAATGCCTGAGATCTATCATTTTTTCCAAACGCTGGTTAACGGCATGACCGTTGGCAGCACCTATGCCTTGATAGCCATTGGCTACACAATGGTTTACGGCATCATTGGAATGATTAACTTCGCCCATGGCGAGGTGTACATGATTGGTTCCTACGTGGCCTTCATCGCCCTTGCCGGGCTGGCCATGCTGGGTATCCATTCCCTGCCGCTGTTGATGACCGCCGCATTCCTGGCGTCCATCGTCGTAACCAGTGCCTATGGCTACAGTATCGAACGCGTTGCGTACCGCCCCTTGCGTGGCAGCAACCGCTTGATCCCGCTGATCTCCGCGATCGGCATGTCGATTTTCCTGCAGAACACCGTATTGCTGTCCCAGGACTCCAAGGACAAATCCATTCCCAACCTGATCCCGGGGAGCATCTCCTTCGGCCCAGGCGGCGCACAGGAAGTGCTGATTTCCTATATGCAGATCCTGGTCTTCGTCGTCACCCTGGTGGCGATGCTCGGCCTGACCCTGTTCATCTCCCGCTCCCGTCTGGGGCGCGCCTGCCGGGCCTGCGCCGAAGACATCAAGATGGCCAACCTGTTGGGCATCAACACCAACAACATCATCGCCCTGACCTTCGTCATCGGTGCCGCACTGGCGGCTATCGCTGCCGTGTTGCTGAGCATGCAGTACGGCGTGATCAACCCCAACGCCGGTTTCCTGGTGGGCCTCAAGGCCTTCACCGCGGCGGTATTGGGCGGCATCGGCAGCATTCCGGGCGCGATGCTCGGCGGGCTGGTGCTGGGGGTGGCTGAAGCCTTTGGCGCCGACGTATTCGGTGACCAGTACAAGGACGTGGTGGCATTCGGTCTATTGGTTCTGGTGCTGTTGTTCCGGCCGACCGGCATTCTGGGCCGTCCGGAGGTTGAGAAAGTATGAGCAGATATCTTAAATCGGCGTTTTTCAGCGCCTTGCTGGTCTGGGCCGTGGCCTTCCCGGTACTCGGGCTCAAGTTGAGCATTGTCGGGATCAACCTCGAAGTGCATGGCACCGGTCCTGTGACGTTGACCATCATTGCCCTGTGCTCGGTGCTGATGTTCCTGCGCGTGCTGTTCACCCAACAGGTCGGGGCACTCCTCAAGTCCAACCGTGGCCCGTTGGTATCGCCCAAGGTCAGCCAGTTCCTGACCCTGCCGCGCACCCAGCGCTACATCATCATCGGCCTGATCGTGGCCGCGTTGATCTGGCCTTTCTTCGGCTCCCGTGGTGCGGTGGATATCGCGACGCTGATCCTGATCTACGTGTTGCTGGGCCTGGGCCTGAACATCGTGGTGGGTCTCGCCGGCCTGCTCGACCTGGGCTATGTGGGCTTCTACGCGGTGGGTGCCTACACCTACGCGCTGCTCTCGCATTACCTGGGCTGGGGCTTCTGGATCTGCCTGCCACTGGCCGGCATGGCGGCGGCCACATTTGGCTTCCTGCTGGGCTTCCCGGTACTGCGCTTGCGCGGTGACTACCTGGCGATCGTGACCCTGGGCTTCGGTGAAATCATCCGTCTGTTCCTGCGTAACCTCACCGATATCACCGGCGGGCCCAATGGCATCAGCAGCATTCCCAAGCCAACGTTCTTCGGGCTGACGTTCGACCGCACCGCGGCCGAAGGCATGCAGACGTTCCATGAGTACTTCGGGATCGACTACAACCCGGTGAGCAAAGTGGTGTTCCTGTACCTGGTGGCCCTGCTGCTGGCACTGGCGGCGCTGTTCGTGATCAACCGCCTGCTGCGCATGCCGATCGGTCGCGCGTGGGAAGCGTTGCGCGAAGATGAAATCGCCTGCCGTGCACTAGGCATGAACCCGACCGTCATCAAGCTTTCGGCATTCACCCTCGGGGCCACCTTCGCCGGTTTTGCCGGCAGCTTCTTCGCCGCGCGCCAAGGCCTGGTGACCCCGGAGTCGTTCACCTTCATCGAGTCGGCAATCATCCTCGCCATCGTGGTACTGGGCGGCATGGGCTCGCAGCTCGGCGTGATCCTCGCGGCGATCGTGATGATCCTGCTGCCGGAAATGATGCGTGAATTCAGCGAATACCGCATGTTGATGTTCGGCGCCATGATGGTGCTGATGATGATCTGGCGACCTCAAGGCCTGCTGCCCATGCAACGTCCCCACATGGAGCTGCGCAAATGAGCCGCGAGATCCTGAAAGTCGAAAACTTGAGCATGCGCTTCGGCGGTTTGCTGGCGGTCAACGGCGTGGCCCTGACCGTGCAAGAGAAACAAGTCGTGGCCCTGATCGGCCCCAACGGCGCCGGCAAGACCACGGTGTTCAACTGCCTGACCGGCTTCTACAAGCCGGCTGGCGGCACCATCCTGCTGGACGGCCAGCCGATCCAGGGCCTGGCCGGCCACGAGATCGCCCGCAAGGGCGTGGTGCGCACCTTCCAGAACGTGCGGTTGTTCAAGGACATGACGGCGGTCGAGAACCTGTTGATCGCCCAGCATCGCCACCTGAACACCAACTTCTTTGCCGGCCTGTTCAAGACGCCGTCGTTCCGCAAGAGCGAGCGCGAGGCCATGGAATATGCAGCATACTGGCTGGACAAGGTCAACCTCACCGAGTTTGCCAACCGTCCTGCCGGCACCCTGGCCTACGGTCAGCAACGGCGCCTGGAAATCGCCCGCTGCATGATGACCCGCCCGCGGATCCTCATGCTCGACGAACCGGCCGCCGGCTTGAACCCGAAGGAAACAGAAGACCTCAAGGCGCTGATCAGTGTGCTGCGTGAAGAAAACAACGCCACCGTGCTGCTGATCGAACACGACATGAAACTGGTCATGAGCATTTCCGACCATATCGTGGTGATCAACCAGGGCACGCCACTGGCCGACGGTACGCCGGAGCAGATCCGCGACAACCCGGAAGTGATCAAAGCCTATTTGGGGGAAGCGTAAAATGCTGCAATTCGAAAACGTTTCCACTTTCTACGGCAAGATCCAGGCGCTGCACAGCGTCAACGTGGAGGTGCGCCAGGGCGAAATCGTTACCCTGATCGGCGCCAACGGTGCCGGTAAATCCACGCTGCTGATGACCCTGTGCGGTTCGCCCCAGGCTCACAGCGGCAGCATCCGCTACATGGGTGAGGAGCTGGTGGGCCAGGCCTCCTCCGAGATCATGCGCAAGAGCATTGCCGTGGTTCCGGAAGGCCGCCGGGTATTTGCCCGCCTGACCGTGGAAGAGAACCTCGCCATGGGCGGGTTCTTCACCGACAAGGGCGATTACCAGGAGCAGATGGACAAGGTGCTGCACCTGTTCCCGCGGCTCAAGGAACGCTTCAGCCAGCGCGGCGGCACCATGTCCGGCGGCGAACAGCAAATGCTCGCCATCGGCCGCGCGCTGATGAGCAAGCCCAAGCTGTTGTTGCTGGACGAACCGTCTCTGGGGTTGGCGCCGATCATCATCCAGCAGATCTTCGACATCATCGAACAGCTGCGCAAGGACGGTGTGACGGTGTTCCTGGTGGAGCAGAACGCCAACCAAGCGCTGAAGATTGCCGACCGCGCCTACGTGCTGGAAAACGGCCGCGTGGTGATGCAGGGCAGCGGCGAACAACTGCTGACCGATCCGAAAGTACGTGAGGCTTATTTGGGCGGTTGATGCCCATCTGGTCAATGTATGAGCGGGCTTTTGTGGGAGCGGGCTTGCTCGCGAAGGCGGTGGATCAGCCAACTTGTTGGGTGACTGACCCACTGCCTTCGCGAGCAAGACCGCTCCCACATTTGTTTGGTGTGAACCAAAGACTTTGGCGAAACCTGAAATTATTTTCCCCGGCTTTGTAACGAATCCCTTCCCCCTTTCTCTAGTGGTGTAAGCAGGCGAACATGCTTGCCAACTCAACCCACTGCTGGAGATACACCATGACTACCAAAACCCGCTCGCTGTCCGCCGCCACCCTCGTCCTGGCCCTGGGTTCGGCCCTGAGCCTGTCCGCCCTGACCACCACCGCCCACGCCGCCGATGACATGCAGAAATGCTTCGGTGTAGCCGAAGCCGGCAAGAACGATTGCGCCGCAGGCGCGGGCACTTCCTGCGCGGGCACCTCGAAGGTCAAGGATCAGGCCAACGCCTGGAAACTGGTCCCGGCCGGTACCTGCCTGAAAACCCCAAGCACCACCTCGCCAACCGGCTTCGGCCAGGAAGCAGCCTTCACC
The DNA here is from genome assembly GCF_013386835.1 of Pseudomonas sp. IPO3774. Taxonomy (NCBI): domain Bacteria; kingdom Pseudomonadati; phylum Pseudomonadota; class Gammaproteobacteria; order Pseudomonadales; family Pseudomonadaceae; genus Pseudomonas; species Pseudomonas sp. IPO3774. Next base: position 42,484 of record NZ_JACAQY010000030.1, on the reverse strand, counting down.
GCCAAGTCCTGAAACCCTGCACAGCCTGAGTACTGACGATGACGCTCTCATTCACCCACTCCATCTCCCAGGCTCAGGCGCCCGGCCTCCCCCGTCGGGCCGGGCTGGGGCTCAAGAACGAGCACTTCAGTGAAGTGCTCGAGACGTCCCCCGATATCGGTTTTTTTGAAGTCCACGCCGAAAACTACATGGTGGCCGGCGGGCCTTTCCATCACTACCTGGGCTTGATCCGCGAACAGTACCCGCTGTCGCTGCACGGTGTAGGCCTGTCCATTGGCGGTGAAGGTCCGCTGAACGACGAGCACCTGGCGCGCTTGGCCATGCTGATCGAACGCTATCAACCCCACTCCTTTTCCGAACACCTGGCCTGGTCCAGCCACGGCCCGGTGTTTCTCAATGATTTGCTGCCGCTGGCGTATGACGATGAAACCCTGAAGCGAGTGTGCGAACACATCGACCAGGTACAAACCCGCCTACAGCGGACCATGCTGCTGGAGAACCCGTCGACCTATCTGCAATTCCAGTGCTCCACCCTGGAAGAGACCGACTTCATCAGCGAAGCGATTCGCCGCACCGGCTGCGGGCTGCTGCTGGACGTGAACAATGTGTATGTGTCGTGCATCAACCATCAGCAAGACCCGCTGAAGTACATCGAGGCCTTGCCGTTGCACGCCGTGGGCGAGATTCACCTGGCAGGGTTTGCCGAAGACACCGACAGCCTCGGCGACCGTTTGCTGATTGACGATCACGGCGCCCCCATCGACAACGCGGTATGGCAGCTCTACCAGCACGTGCTCAGCCGCACCGGGCCGGTCGCCACGCTGATCGAGCGCGACAACCAGGTGCCGGCGTTCAGCGTGCTGCACGCTGAAGCACGCGAGGCCGACCGGTTTCTGCTGGAGGTGCGTGCATGAGCCGCCAGGACGTCTTTAGCCGCGCCCTGCTGTCCCCCGAGGAAAACTGCCCGCAAGGCTTGTTCAGCCGCAACGGCGCCGATCCGGCCGGTCGTTTTGCGGTGTATCGCAACAATGTCCATAGCTCGCTGATCAACGCGCTGGCCGCCGGCTACCCGGTCACCCTGCAACTGGTGGGCGATGAGTTTTTTCGGGCGATGGCCGGTGTGTATGTCCAGGGTTTCCCGCCGACAAGCCCTCTGATCAATGAATACGGCAGCGACCTGGCGGACTTTATCCAGGGCTTCGCCCCCGCCGCCAGCGTGCCTTACCTGGCTGACGTGGCGCGCCTGGAGCGATTGCGGGTGAGGGCCTACCACGCGGCGGACGCACAGCCACTGGATCAACAGGAGGTCATCGCCACCCTGCAACAACAGTCGGACCTGGGCGAACTGCGCCTGCAACTGCATCCATCCCTGGCCACCCTGAACTCGGCCTACGCCGTGGTGGCTTTATGGGCGGCGCATCAGACCGGCGAATCCCTCGCCACCCTCGACCCCTTCCATGCCCAAAGCGCGCTGGTACTACGCAATGGCCTGCACGTGCAGGTATTTCACATCGACAGCGGCTCAGCGACGTTTATCAACAGCCTGAACAACGGTTGGCCATTGGAAATGGCCGTGGCCTACGCCCTCGATGCGGCCGCCGAATTTGACCTGCACCAATGCCTGGCCCTGCTGATCGGTCACGGCGCCATCACCCACTTGCACACAGAACCCAAGGTATCGCCATGAACACCACCGCTCCCGGGCTGATCCAACGGATCATCCAGTGCTTCGAGAAAATCCCCTACAGCCTGATCGCCTTTGTCGCACGCTTCTCTATCGCAGCGGTGTTCTGGAAATCCGGCCAGACCAAAGTGGAAGGCCTTGCCGTGGACCTGATCGGCGGGACCTTCCAACTGGGCTGGCCGCACTTGGCGCCGTCCACCCTGCCGCTGTTTCGCAGCGAATACCACGTGCCGCTGCTGTCTGCGGAAGTGGCGGCGCACATGGCTGCGTTCGCCGAGCATTTCTTCCCGGTGCTGATCCTCGTGGGGTTTGCCACGCGATTCTCGGCGCTGGCGCTGCTGGGCATGACCCTGACCATCCAGCTTTTCGTCTACCCGGACGCCTACCCGACCCACGGCACCTGGATCGCATTGCTGCTGCTGTTGATGGCCAAGGGGCCGGGCAGCTTCTCGATTGATCATCTGATCGCCCGGCGCTACCGCTAAAGGCGATCGAGGGCTTCGCCGCTGCGCTTGAACCAGCCCACCAGATAATCTGCGAGTACCTGGGTGCGGCGCGGCAGGCCGCCCTGATACGGATGGACCAGGTACATCGGCATGCTGCGGGTCTGATAATCCCGCAGGAGCCAGCGCAGGCGACCGTCAGCCAATTCCGCGTGCAGCACGTAGGACGGCAAGCGCGCGATGCCCGCCCCCACCAATGCAGCCTTCTTCAACAAGTTGTAATGGTTGGAGGCAAAGGTCCCGGATACCCGAACCCGCAGCAGCTCATGCTGTTGGTGATACAGCCACTCTTCACGACCACTGTAGTGGCTGTTCAGCAAGCAGTTGTGGCCCACCAGTTCCGCCGGCGTCAGCGGCTCGCCGTGCTGTTCCAGGTAAGCCGGGCTGGCGCAGGTCATCTCGTGCCAGGCGAGCAACGGCTTGGCGACCAGACGCTCGTCGTTGGCGACCTCCGAACGTACCGCCAGGTCGAAGCCATCCCGCGCCAGGTCCCGGTACTGGTTGTTGAGTTCCAACTCGATCTGCACCTGTGGGTACTCCCGGGAAAACTCCAGCAACAGACCGTCGAAGAAGGTTTCGCCCAGGGACACCGGAACCGTCATACGCACCGGGCCGACGAGATCATCCTTGAGCCTGGCCAACGCCTGACGTGCCCGCTCCACCTGGACCACCAACGCCTGGGCTTGCGGCAACAGCGCCGCACCCGCCGCCGTCAGGCTCAGGCGGCGGGTGGTGCGATGCAACAACACCACCGAAAACTGCGCTTCCAACTGGCTGATGCGCTTGGACAGTTGCCCTTTGCTGCAGCCCAGTTGCTGGGCCGCCAAGGTAAAGCTGCCGGCTTCGATCAACACGGCAAACGCGGCGAGGTCATCCATTTCGCTCATGGATTGTTTCCAATTGAAAACCAAAGGTTGCCTATTAGTGCACTTATCCGCGCAAAAAATCACTCTAGACTGAAACCTCACCTACACATCTGGAGGAAGGCACGATGAAAATCCTGTTGATTGGCGCAAGCGGTACCGTGGGTTCGGCGGTGAAGGCAGAACTGTCCCAACGGCATGAAGTGATCAGCATCGGTCGCAAAAGTGGCGACTTCCAGGTCGATATCAGCGACAGCGCCTCGATCCGCAAACTGTTCGAACAGACCGGCAAATTCGACGCACTGATCTGCGCCGCCGGCAGCGTCAACTTCGTGCCCCTGGGCGACATGAGCGAAACCGATTTTGACCTGGGCCTGCAAGACAAGCTGATGGGCCAGGTCAACCTGCTGCTGATTGGCCGCGAGTTCGCCAATGACGGCGCGTCGTTCACCTTCACCAGCGGCATTCTCAACCGCGATCCGATTCGCACCGGTGCTTCGGCTGCCCTGGTCAACGGCGCGCTGGATGCATTCGTGAAAGCCGCTGCGATCGAACTGCCCCGCGGCCTGCGCATCAACTCGGTCAGCCCTACCGTCCTGCTGGAAGCCATGGGCAGCTACGCGCCGTACTTCCGTGGGTACAAACCGGCTCCGGGTGCAGAAGTGGCGTTGGCCTACGCGAAAAGCGTGGAAGGCTTGCAGACCGGGCAGACGTTTATCGTTGGTTGACCAGCCTGAAAAGCCGTCACCGTTGAACCCAGGGCATCCATTTACGGAGCATGTCCTGGGGGACGGAAAACTGTATTTCTCGTGTGTTCAGCACACCCATGACAGTGGCGCCATCACTCACGTTGTAGCCGTCTACGTATGTCGAAACCTGCTTGTTGTAAGCCAGTAAAGTAATTGCAGCCGTGCGGGCCCTGGCCTCCGGGCTCAGCGTGACATTGACCGAAATAAAGTCCGGGCTACTGTCAGGCGTCCTCTTCACGGTGATCGAGATCTCGGTAAAGTCAGTGGCAGAGGAGTACTCCAGCCGCGCCGGTTCACTGCCCAGTGCAGAACCCGTCACCAGTAACAGCCCCCACAGATTCCATCGAATAGTCATCGCGGCTTTCCGAATAAAAGAGAAAGACGTTCCCATGACCGTTCACATCCCTCTATAGGAAAAGTCCCAGCAGGGATGATCGCCCCCGGCACACCTTATTCAACCTGTGTCCCGGGCTTGTGATGCACCGCCAGCCTGCGTAACGTGGCGGCACTTATCAGGAGACCCGATGATGCGTGCCGCCCGTACCCTAGCCTTGTTTGCCCTGCTGCCCCTGTTCGCCGCCTGCCAGATGTTCGATAACGAGCCGGCCAAGCCCTCTCTCGCCGGGATGACCCGCATGCAGGGCGAGTTGACGGCCCAGGGTGACAAACTGCTGTTCCAGCCCTGCAACGACAAACGCAACTACGTGGTCAACGACACCGGTGGCACCAGCATCCTGCAGGAGGCCGCCTCCCTGGCCGGCCAGCAAGGCGCACTGTTTGCCGACCTGCGTGGCAAGTTCTCCGGCGTCGCCAGCGGCACCCAGGGCACGGTGGACCTGCAACAGGTGTACCGTGTCGAGCGCTCGACCTCGGCCTGTGATGACCCGGACTTCAAGCGCATGATCCTGCGGGCCAACGGCCACAAACCGGCCTGGGCGATGAACGTCACCGCCAAGGGCATGGTGCTGGAGCGTGAAGGCCAGCCACCATTGGCCGTGCCGTATGTGGAAGAGCAATCGGGCGACGGACGGTTCAACCTGATGACCGAAGCGAATAACCAGCACATCGAACTCTGGGTGGCCCCGCAACGCTGTGTCGACAGCGCCAGCGGCAGCCTGCAGCACATGTCCGCTGAGCTTCGGGTCAACGGCCAGGTGCAACGCGGTTGCGCGTCGTTCGGCGGTTCGCGAGACGACTGATTGCGCCCTGCGCTGTTTTAGCATGACGGGAAACCGCTGTTGGGGCTTATAATCGCCGGTTTGCAAAACAGCCGGCCTCTTTGCCCGCCGCCTACCGGATTCCTGTCATGTTACGAATCACCGAACTCAAGCTGCCCATCGACCATCCCGAAGAAGACCTGCGGCCTGCCATTGTGCAACGCCTGGGCATCGCCAGTGATGACCTGCTCGATTTCACCCTGTTCAAACGCAGCTACGACGCCCGCAAGAAATCGTCGGAGCTGTGCTTCATCTACACCATCGACCTGGAAGTCAAAGGCGAGGCGGCCCTGCTGCTCAAGTTCGCCGACGACCGCAACGTCAACCCGGCGCCGGACATCAGCTACAAGGTCGTGGGCCATGCGCCGGAAGGCCTGACCGAGCGGCCGATCGTCGTCGGTTTTGGCCCGTGCGGGATCTTCGCCGGGCTGTTGCTGGCACAGATGGGTTTCAAGCCGATCATCCTCGAGCGCGGCCGCGAAGTGCGCCAGCGCACCAAGGACACCTGGGGCCTTTGGCGCAAGAATGTGCTGAACCCGGAATCCAACGTGCAGTTCGGTGAAGGCGGCGCCGGGACCTTCTCCGACGGCAAGCTCTACAGCCAGATCAAGGACCCGAAATTCCACGGTCGCAAGGTGCTGCACGAGTTCGTCAAGGCCGGTGCGCCAGACGAAATCCTCTACGTCAGCAAGCCGCACATCGGTACGTTTCGCCTGACCGGCGTCGTGGAAAACATGCGCCAGCAGATCATCGCCCTGGGCGGTGAAGTGCGCTTCGAGCAGCGGGTCACCGACGTGCTGATCGAAGACGGCCAGTTGAATGGCGTGGTGGTGGATGGCGGCGAGCAGATCCTGTCCAAGCACGTAATCCTGGCCCTCGGCCACAGCGCCCGCGATACCTTCCGCATGCTGCATGGCCGTGGCGTGTACATGGAAGCCAAGCCGTTCTCGGTGGGTTTCCGTATCGAACACCCGCAGTCGCTGATCGACGCTGCACGCCTGGGCAAGTACGCCGGCCACCCGAAACTCGGGGCCGCCGATTACAAACTGGTGCACCACGCCAAGAACGGCCGTTCGGTGTACAGCTTCTGCATGTGCCCGGGCGGCACCGTGGTCGCGGCGACATCAGAGCCGAACCGCGTAGTAACGAACGGCATGAGCCAGTACTCGCGTAACGAACGCAACGCCAACTCCGGGATCGTGGTGGGCATCACCCCGGAAGTGGATTACCCGGGCGGCCCGCTGGCCGGGATCGAGTTGCAGGAACGCCTGGAATCCCACGCGTTCATCCTCGGCGGCAGCAACTACGAAGCACCGGCGCAGCTGGTGGGTGATTTCATCGCCGGCAAGCCGTCCACCGCCATCGGTACCGTGGAGCCATCCTACAAGCCCGGCGTAGCCCTGAGTGACCTGGCGCTGGCGTTGCCGGAGTTTGCCATCGAAGCCATCCGCGAAGCGTTGCCGGCGTTCGAGAAGCAGATCAAGGGCTACTCGCTGCACGACGCGGTCCTTACCGGGATCGAGACCCGCACTTCTTCGCCGCTGCGGATTACCCGTAACGAGTCGATGCAGAGCCTGAACGTGAAAGGCCTGTTCCCGGCGGGCGAAGGTGCCGGTTATGCCGGTGGGATTTTGTCGGCGGGTGTCGACGGGATTCGGATTGCCGAGGCGCTGGCGCGGGATATGTTGGGTATCGAGGCTTAACCACTGCGCTGAAAACGCAGCAGATCAAATGTGGGAGCGGGCTTGCTCGCGAATGCGGTGGATCAGCCGAATCATGTATTGGCTGACACTCCGCATTCGCGAGCAAGCCCGCTCCCACATTGATAATGCGGTGTTTTAGATATTGGCGCGCAGGATGCTTTCCGGCAACGGTTGCCCCCGCTCGACACTCGCCGCAACGGCCGCAATCAAACCCTCCAACTCATACCCCTGCCCTGCCAGCCAGGCCTGATCGTAATAGGTCGTGGCATAGCGCTCACCGCCGTCGCACAAGATCGCCACGATCGAGCCCGACTCCCCTGCCGCCTTCATCTGCTGCGCCGCGATCAACGCACCGATCAGGTTGGTGCCACTTGAGCCGCCTACTCGTCGCCCCAAGCGCTGCGCCAGGTAATGCATGGCCGCCAGGGACAGCGCATCCGGCACCTTGACCATCGCATCAATCACTTTCGGCAGGAACGACGCCTCAACCCGTGGCCGGCCAATACCTTCGATGCGCGAGCCACAGTCCAGGCGCAGGCTGGCGTCGCCGCTCAGGTAGTAGTCGAAAAACACCGAACGCTCCGCGTCCGCGCACAACACTCGGGTGCAGTGCTGGCGATAACGCACATAACGCCCCAACGTCGCCGTGGTGCCACCCGTGCCGGGGCTGGAAATCAGCCAACTCGGCTCCGGATAACGCTCAAAGCGCAGTTGCTGGAAGATCGATTCAGCGATGTTGTTGTTCGCGCGCCAGTCAGTGGCACGTTCGGCATAGGTGAACTGGTCCATGAAATGACCACCGCTTTCCTGCGCCAGGCGCTCGGATTCGGCGTAGATCTGCGTCGGATCCTGCACCAGATGGCTCTTGCCCCCGTAGAACGCGATCTGCGCAATCTTTTCCTGGGAAGTGGTGGCCGGCATCACCGCAATAAACGGCAAGCCCAGCAGCCTGGCGAAGTACGCCTCGGAAATCGCCGTGGAACCGCTGGAGGCTTCGATCACCGGTGCACCGGGCTTGAGCCAGCCGTTGCACAACGCATAGAGGAACAACGAACGCGCCAACCGATGTTTCAGGCTGCCGGTGGGATGGCTGGACTCATCCTTGAAATACAACTCGATACCTGGCAAACCCTGCATTGGCAAGGGGATCAGGTGGGTGTCGGCGCTGCGCTGGAAGTCCGCTTCAATAATGCGAATGGCTTCGCGGGCCCATTGGCGGTTGTCGCTCATGATCGGTTTCTCTAAGGATTTCAGTCCTGATCTTAGGATGTTTCCTACACTCCACACAGATACAGTCATGACTCAATTGGACACACAATTTCCGGGGTCTGGCGCGCAAGTGATCAGACCGATCCCTTATAACAAATAAGAATATAACTTTTGTTTTAACAACTAACGGTACGGGTTAGGGTACCCACCTATTGAACTTTGATTGGAGAGCATCCCTTGCCTCTGCGTAGCACTTTCACCCGTTTCTTCCAGCTGGAAGCCGCCAGCGGTCTGCTCCTGATCGCTGCTGCCGCTTTGGCGCTGATCATCAACAACTCACCGCTGTCGCACCTCTACGCGAGTTTTCTCGACGTGCCGGTGGTCGCACAAATCGGCGCCCTGAAAATCGCCAAGCCGGCGCTGCTGTGGATCAACGACGGCCTGATGGCCCTGTTCTTCCTGCTGATCGGCCTTGAGGTCAAACGCGAGTTGCTCGACGGCCAACTGTCCAAGCCTTCGCAAGTAGTACTGCCGGGAGCGGCAGCCATCGGCGGCATGGTCGTGCCGGCGCTGATCTATTGGGCGCTGAACAAGGACAACCCGGCCGCCCTGGGTGGCTGGGCAATCCCCATGGCCACCGACATTGCCTTCGCCCTGGGCGTATTGGCCCTGCTGGGCAAGCGCGTGCCGGTTTCGCTGAAGTTGTTCCTGATGACCCTGGCCATCATCGACGACCTTGGCGCAATCATCGTGATCGCCATCTTCTACTCCACCGACCTGTCCGGGGCGTCATTGGCCGGCGCAGCGGCATGCCTGATCGCCTTGATAGCCATGAACCGGCTGGGTGTCGTCAAGCTGGGGCCCTACATGATTGTCGGGCTGATCCTGTGGGTCTGCGTGCTCAAGAGCGGCGTACACGCCACCCTGGCGGGCGTGACATTGGCGTTCTGCATCCCGCTGCGCACCAAAAACGCCGAGCCATCGCCGCTGCTGACCCTGGAACACGCCCTGCATCCCTGGGTGGCCTACGCGATCCTGCCGCTGTTTGCCTTTGCCAATGCCGGCGTCTCGCTGGTGGGCGTCAACCTGGAAAGCTTCACCCACCACGTGCCAATGGGCATCGCCGCCGGCCTGCTGCTGGGTAAGACCGTTGGCGTACTGGGTTTCACCTGGGTCATGGTAAAAACCGGCCTTGCCGCACTGCCCGCCGGCGCCAACTGGGGCCAGGTGCTGGGCGTGGCGGTCCTGTGCGGCATCGGCTTCACCATGAGCCTGTTTGTCGGCTCCCTGGCGTTTGTGCCGGGCAGCAGTGAATACGCGGGTATGGACCGGATGGGCATCCTGACCGGGTCGATACTGGCGGCGCTGATCGGGTATGCAGTGACGGCGATGGCCAGTCGCAAGCAGGCGCTCGTACAAGCCTGACCGTTAAGAACAATCGCTCCCCCAACAAAAAACCCCAACCGGCCACCCGGTTGGGGTTTTTCTTTTCCTGCAACCTTACCCTTAGCGAGTAACGCGGCTGGTTCCGTCCACCGTCATGATGCGGACGCGGTCGCCGATGCGGAAGATTTCGTTCTCTTGAACCGCCTGGACGTAGGCGCGCATGCTGCCATCATCTTCGCGGACGGTGATTTCAACACCCTGGGTGCGGGTCAGGCCTTCCTCGGTGGCCGAGCCCAGCAGGCCGCCGGCGACTGCGCCGATAACGGCGGTCACGATGCTGCCACGGCCACCGCCGATGGCGCTGCCGCCAACGCCACCGATGACTGCGCCCGCAGCGCCGCCGATTGGGGTCTTGGTGCCTTCGATTTTCACCGGACGCAGGGATTCGATGGTGCCCATGCGAACAGTCTGTACACGACGAGCTTCGTCACGGGAGTACGAGTCGCCGGTCAGACTCGAGGCGCAGCCACCCAGCAGCAGCGACAGGGTGGTAAAGCAGGCAACTAGTAAAACGGACTTACGCATAGCATCAACTCCAAAGGACAGGTATCCATTAAACCGCTGTGGCTTGCCGCCTGTCACGGCATGCCGGGCAGAAAATTGTTTTCATTCAGCCTTAGTACAGAGAACCTGTACCGAAAAACTCGACGAACGGTAGCAATCCCACCTCCCTCAGGATCTCGATGGACGCTGTCATCATTGTAGCTAACGGCCGCATAACGCAGCGCAGCGCTACCCATCCAAGGCCTCTGACTAGAGACTTCGGCGTGCAGCGCTACATTCAGGCGAGGTGACGAAAGGTGGGCTCAGGGCGCCAGGCGCTCACGGGTCCAGTCGGCCCCCTGCAAGCGGAAGTTCAAGCGGTCGTGCAAACGACTCGCGCGGCCTTGCCAGAACTCGATGCGCTCCGGCAGCAGGCGGTAACCACCCCAGTGTTCGGGGCAATCAGGCTGGGTATCGCTGAAGCGTTGTTCGGTGGCCTTGAGCAGCGCCTGCAACTCTTCGCGGTCCCTGATTACCCGGCTTTGCGGTGAAGCCCAGGCACCCAGGCGGCTACCCAGGGGACGGACCTGGAAGTAAGCATCCGACTCCTCGGGCGAGACCTTGACCACCCGACCTTCGATGCGCACCTGGCGCTCCAGGGTCGGCCAGAAGAAGGTCATGGCGGCAAACGGTCGCGCCGCGAGTTGTTCGCCCTTGGCGCTCTGATAATTGGTGAAGAAGGTAAAGCCCTGTGTATCCAGGCCCTTGAGCAGCAGAATCCGGCAGTGCGGGCGACCGTCCTGGTCCACCGTAGCCAGGGTCATGGCATTGGCCTCCACCGGTGGCTGTTCGGTTTTCACCGCGTCGGCGAACCACTGGTGGAACAAGGCAAACGGTTCATCCGGGGCCTGGGCCTCGCTCAAACCGTCCCGTGTGTAGTCACGGCGCATATCGGCCAGTGCCTGGGTCATGCGGCTTTATCCTTCTTGCTCAAATAATCAGTTCTTCGCCTGGTCGTTGGTAGCAGCTGGAGCGGCGGCCTTGGCAGGTGCTGGCTTTTTAGCAGCAGGCTTGGCCGGGGCCTTTTTGGCAGCCGGCTTGGCGGCAGCTTTCTTGGCGACGGTTTTTTTCGCCGGAGCGGCAGCTTTTTTGACCGGAGCAGCGGCTGGAGCAGGAACGTCCTGCACAGCGACCATTTCAGCCTTCGGCGGATTGGCCGAGTTGTACTTGCTCAACAAGGCCAGCATGGTGGTGCGCTGGGTGAACATGATTTCCATGCGACGGTTCAGGGCGCGGCCCTGGTTGCTGTCGTTGGCGGCACGCGGCATCAGGTCACCCATGCCACGCAGCATCAGGCGGTCCTGCTTCAGGCCGCTGAGGCTGAAGATCGAAGCGATGGACTGTGCACGTTCCTTGGTCAGGGCCTGGCTCACCGGCTCGGCACCCGAGGTATCTACATGGCCCAGGACCAGTACGGCGGTCTTCGGATCGCCTTCAACGGCCTTGGCAACACGGGTGAACGGACCCAGGGTCACGGGCAGCAACATCGCCGGGCGTTTCGGGTTGTAGGAGCCATCAACCGGGGCAATCACCACCAATACGTTGTCACGGCGTTCCAGTTGCAGGTTGCTGTCCTTGATCGCGAGACGCAGGCGTGGCTCGTAGTCGTCCAGCCAGGCCTGGGTGATTTTTGGATCAGGCATCGGGATGTTGGCGACGTCGACCTTGGCCAATGGCTTTGGCTTGCTTTCGAACGGCCACCACCATTTGGTATCGGTATCCGTCTTGGCAACGGCAGGTGCAGCGGCCGGTGCATCAGCCGGGGCGCCGGAGGCAGGCGTTGCCGCCTTGAGGTCGGCCTTCAGGTCTGCCTTGGCGTCGTCGGCTTTCGACGAGAACGGCCACCAGCTCGAGCCGGTATCCGCCTTCGCAACCGGTGCAGGTGCAGGTGCAGCAGCCGGTGCTACCGGCGCTGGCGCCTTGGCCGCGACCGCCGGCTTGGCATCCGGTTTGGTGTCGGCCTGGCTCACTGCGTCCTTGGTAGCAGCCTTATCGGAGCCAAATGACCACCAATGCCCGCCCTCGGCATCATTTTGTGGGGTTTGTGCACAGCCAGTAATAGTGAGGCATAGCGCCAGTGCCAAGGACTTGTTCGATAACATGAGATATCCACAAAATGAGAAAAAACCAGGGGCCTGAATGACCCGTTAAACAGACGCTTTTGGAACATTAAAGTTACAACATTTTGCCTAGCGTCTTTTTGTATGTGCCTTTGTAACAAAAAAACGCAAGACAGCAAGCTATTTACAGACAACCGGCCAATATTCTTACCAACTTTTGCGCCCGCGGGTCCATAAGTACATAAGGGCCCAATGTATTGGTCACGAAACCAAAGGCTACATCATGTTCCGGATCGGCAAACCCCACCGAACCACCGGCCCCGGGATGCCCAAAGGCCCGTGGGCCAAGGCCGAACGTGGCGTTTGGCACGTGCGGTTGATCCAACATGCAACCCAGCCCGAACCGGGTTTGTGTCAATAAGGTTTTATCCGGGCCGATACTGTGTTCGCGGGTCAACTCTTCGAGCATATCGGCTTCCAGCAAACTACCGTCGAGCAGCCCACTATAAAAACCCGCCAGACTTCGCGCATTACCGTGACCATTTGCCGCTGGCTGCTGCATACGCCGCCATTCGGGTTTATTAGTGCTGGTCAGAATAGACGGTGGATTGGTAAATGCACGGGTAGTCATCGCCGTCGGCTCGCGCATCGTTACTTGAAGTAAACGTTGTGCCGCCTCATCGCCAACATTGCCCTTGCCTCGGGCTATATGGGCAACTCGATAAAACTCTTCATCCGCCAACCCCACATGAAAATCCAGGCCCAGTGGCCGTGCAACCCGGGCCACGATGGACTCGCCCGGCCCACGACCGTCGGCGCGGCGCAGCAACTCGCCCACCAGCCAACCATAGGTAATCGCCGCATAACCGTGCCCTTCCCCGAGCTTCCACCATGGCGCTTCGGCGGCGAGGGCGTCGACCATCATCTGCCAGTCGTACAGGGCTTCGGCGGGCAGCGTTTCACGCAGGGCCGGCAACCCGGCCTGGTGGCAGAGCAGATGGCGCAGGGTGATGGCTTCCTTGCCCGCGGCAGCAAACTCCGGCCAGTACTTGGCGACCGGCGCATCCAGCTGCAACTTGCCTTCGGCCACCAGTTGCAGCGCCGTGACGGCCGTAAAGGTCTTGGTGCAGGAGAACAGATTGGCAATGGTGTCGCTGTGCCAGGCCTCGGCACCGTCCTTGTCGGCGGTACCGGCCCACAAGTCGACGACGGTTTCGCCGCCAATCTGGATGCACAGCGCGGCACCACGTTCCTGAGGGTCGTCGAACAGCGCGGCGAAGGCTTCACGCACCGCTTCGAATTGAAGCTCGTAATGACCCTGAATCTGCACCTAAGCCCCCTTGGAAAAGTACTACAGAAAGTGGCCGACATTGTTCCAGCCATTGAGCGATTTGTGAACCCGCTCTCGTCGATCAGCCCCCATCAATGACCTTTGCCGGAATGCCCGCCGGAATGCTCTGCACCCGGCGCTGCTGCATTGCCTTCACGCCCGGGCTTGCCGCCCTCACCGGCGTGGACCGCTGCGGCAGCCTTGGCCTTTTCGGCCTCCTTGCCCAGCTGATCGACGGCAGCCAGGTTACTTTTGCGCACACTGTCGACAAACCCCTGGAACGGCACATCGGTGATGCCGACCAGGCCGAAGTGGCCGTTTTCGCCGTCAAGCAAACGGCCGGTAACCGGCTGGTCCAGGTACTGGAACCAATGCACGCCGACGATCGACGGCTCGGCCATGGCCTGCTTCAGGAAGTTGGCGTAGGCAACCCCACGATCCTCTTCCCGGGCCAACTGCGTCACGCCGCCCCAGAACGGGCCGCGGTCCGCCGAGCCGAAGTTGAATTCGGTGATCAGCACCGGCTTGTCCAACGTCCGCAGGGCCGCAAAGTCGTAGCCGTCCTGAGGCTTGAGGGTGTACATATTGAAGCTCAGCACATCGCAATATTGCGCGCAGGACGCCACCGCTTCCGGCGTGCTGACCGCGTATCGGCCACCCAGCAACAGCTGGTTGGGCGCATGCCATTTCAATGCATCGGAGATGGTCTTGAAGTAGGCGTCGGCAAAGGTCTTCTGGAAGTACTTGAAGTCCGCTTCGATTTCCGGGTGCTCCGGGCTTGGCATTGGCGGCACAAAGCCCGGGTCTTCCATCAGTTCCCAGGCGGGCAGCTCGATGCCCCAGGCCCTGGAAAGCCCCTCCTGGTTGCGGTACTTGTCGCGCAATTGCTTGAGAAACGCGCGCTTGGCCGGCACGTCGGTGGTCATGCGCAGGGTGCCGTAGGCCAGGGCGTAGCGGGATTTCGCATCATCACCGGGACCGGCCCAGGCCAGTTCGTTGTCGGCAAAGAAGCCGATCAGCCACGGGTCGTCGCGATGGTCACGGGCGGCAATTGCCACCGCACGCTCGGTGGCCATGGCGAAGCGCGGGTCGAACGGGTCGGGCATGCCGCCCCACCAATCGGTGCCGGTGCTGATGCTCGCGTAATCACCGACGATCGACAGTGGCAAGGTGTAAGGCACGCGGTCGGCGGTCGCCAGCTGCGGCGCACTCCAGTTGCCGACAGTATTGAAACCCCAGGCCCGCAGGCGGTCGAGGGTGTGGCTGACCCAGCGTTTCTGGTCGAAACCTTCCGGAGCACAAGGTGCCGGCGGCACGCACGGCTGGCCATAGGTACGCTGCAGGTTGGCGCCATAGAAGTCGTACCAGCGGCCGACATTAAAGCTGCGCCCCTGATCGGCACCATTGCCGCTGCGGCTGTCACCGCTGCCGTAGTATTTGTCGAAAGGCTCGCCGGCCTTGGGCAGCGCGGCAAACATCCATTCGCGGCCCGCTACGTAGGTCTGGCTGTTGTCCGGGGCGACGGTGTTGACGCCCAGGGAGTAGAACGGATGGCCTTCCGGTGTCACCAGGTACCAGCGCCCGTCGCGCTTCTCGGTGCGGAAGAAGCCGCTGGCGTCAAAGGCCGGGCCCTTGTTCCAGCCGCCGAATTTGTCCAGGGAGGCCTTGTCGCGCTCGGCCAGCCAGCCCTTGAGCTGTTGCTGTTCCTTGACCGCTGCGGCCCTCAACTGCTCGTCGCTGCTGACTTTCTCCGGCCACCGGGCGCGGGTGGACTGCCCATAGGCGTCCACCAGATCGCTGTAGGTAGCCTTGAGTACCGGCGCGATGTCCTGCACGCCAAAGCGTTCGAGCAAGATGCTTTGGGCGACGTTCGGCTTGATCATCGACAGGGTCACCGACACGATCTGGCTGCGGTCGATCTCCCCTTCGCTGCTGGCCAGCAGCACGCGCTGGCCATCGACGGTGATCGGCATCGGCGGGCCGGCCTTCATCCCCTGGCTCAGCGGCGAGTTGGCTTGCAGCGGAATCAACAGCGTTTGCGCGGGACCGGCTGGCAGGTCGATACGGCTGAACAGCGTTCGGCCGTCATTGCTCTGCACCTTGACGTACAGGGTCAGCGCCCAGTCCATCGCACTTTGAATACGCAGGCTCATGGCACCGGATTGCGACCAGTCCCAGGCGCCGGTCTGCGGGCTGAGCACCAGGCTCGGTTCGGCCGCCGGGTTGAAGGTGATACGGCGCAGCACTTCGCCTTCAGCGGTTTGTTCGGCGTTGTATTGCGGCAGGCTGGCGTCCTGGGTCGCCACCTTGACCACATCGGCGGGCCGTACAAAGTTGAACAAGGTTTGTTGCCCGGCAGGCGCAGCCAGCAATGGCGCGGCAAACAACAGGGCAAAAACAGCGGGCAGCGTGCGAATCATGTGAACAAGGTTCTCCCAAACGGCCGGTGACTGGCCTGATGACGTGAAGCGATGGTGAGATAGACCACAAAGTGGGCGAATTCGCCCACTGAGCCTTAAGAAATTTCCCGCCGAAACGGCGGTAAAGCATTCAGGATAGCTTTCCCATAGCGCTGGGTAACCAGACGCCGGTCAAGCAAGGTGATGGTGCCGCGATCTTCTTCGGTACGCAGCAGGCGGCCGCAGGCCTGGACCAGTTTCAAGGAAGCGTCCGGCACCGAGATCTCCATGAACGGATTGCCGCCCCGGGCTTCGATCCATTCGGCCAACGCGGCTTCCACCGGATCATCCGGCACCGAGAACGGGATCTTGGCGATCACCACGTGTTCGCAGTAGGCACCGGGCAAATCCACACCCTCGGCGAAACTCGCGAGGCCGAACAGCACGCTGGAATCGCCGCCATCCACCCGCGCCTTGTGCTTGTTCAGGGTTTCCTGTTTCGACAGGTTGCCCTGGATAAACACCTGCTTGCGCCAGTCACGGTCGAGGCCGTCGAACACGTCCTGCATCTGTTTGCGGGACGAGAACAACACCAGCGTGCCCCGTGAGCCCTCCACCAATGATGGCAGGTCACGAATGATCGCCGCCGTATGGGCCGGCGCATCCCGTGGGTCGGCCTTGAGGTCCGGTACCCGCAGCACACCGGCGTCGGCGTGATGGAACGGGCTGGGCACCACGGCGGTGACGGCCTTCTTCGGCAGCCCGGCGCGCATGCGGAAGCGGTCGAAGGTGCCCAGGGCCGTCAGCGTAGCCGAGGTGACCAAGGCACCGTAGGCCACGTTCCACAGATTGCGTCGGAGCATTTCCGCCGCCAGGATCGGGCTGGCGTTGACCTCGATATCGAACAGCGCACCGCTTTCCGACAGGGTCAGCCAACGGGCCATGGGCGGGTTGTCTTCCGGGTCTTCGACGGTAAAGGCGGTCCACAACTCCCAGTTGCCCTGGGACCGGGACAGCAGGCTGCCAAACAGCGGGTACCATTCTTCAGCCTGATTGCTGGCGATGCCGATATTGACCTCGCCATCCATGCCTTCCTTGAGCAAATCGGTGAGACGGGTGAACAAGTCGGTCAGGCGCGAAAAGCCCTTTTTCAGCTCGACGCCCATTTCGCGCATGTGCTCGGGGATCAGCCCGCCAACGAAACGATGGCGCGGCCGTTCGCGACCTTCCACATCTTCGCCGGGCTTGAAGTCTGCCACCTGCTCGCAGGCGCTGAACATGAATTGCTGCTGGGTCTTGATCTCCCGCGCTAGCTCCGGCACCTGCTCGATCAACTTGCCCAGGTCGCCCGGCAGCGGGTGCTGGGCGAGCAACTTGGTGAGGTTCTTGGCCGTGGTTTCCAGCCAGTCGGCGGTGGAGCGCAGCCGCGTATAGTGAGCAAAGTGGCCGATGGCCTTGTCGGGCAGGTGATGGCCTTCGTCGAACACGTAGAGTGTGTCGCGCGGGTCGGGCAACACGGCGCCGCCCCCCAGGGCCAGGTCGGCGAGGACCATGTCATGGTTGGTGACAATAACGTCGACCTTGCCCATGCCCTCCCGGGCCTTGTAGAAGGCGCACTGGCCGAAGTTGGGGCAATGACGGTTGGTGCACTGGCTGTGATCGGTGGTCAGCCGTGCCCAGTCGGCGTCTTCCAGGGCATTGGGCCAGCTGTCGCGGTCGCCGTCCCATTTATTGCCCGCCAGTTTCTCGATCATGCTGGTAAACAGCTTCTGACTGACCTCATCGACTTCGATCTTGAAGCCTTCTTCTTCGAACAGCGAGGCAGTGGCGGTTTGCGCGTGGCCTTCCTGCAACAGCACGTCGAGCTTGGACAGGCACATATAGCGCCCACGGCCCTTGGCCAGGGCGAAGGTGAAATTCAGGCCGCTGTTGCGCATCAGGTCGGGCAGGTCTTTGTAGACAATCTGCTCTTGCAGGGCGACGGTGGCGGTGGCAATCACCAGGCGCTTGCCGGCGGCCTTGGCGGTGGGGATCGCCGCCAGGCTGTAGGCCACGGTTTTACCGGTACCGGTGCCGGCCTCGACGGCCACCACGGCGGGGTCGCCACTGCGCCGACCTTCGTCGTCGGTGTCGATATCCCCGAGGACCTTGGCGACTTCGGCGATCATCAGGCGCTGGCCGTACCGCGGTTTCAAGCTCTTGGCTTCGAGAAAACGCGAGTAGGCGCCCTGGATCGTGGTTTTGAGTTCAGTGCTGATCATGGATAGTCGGGCGCAAAAAACGCTGGATAAATTTTCAGTGGTTCGGATCGGCCGCTATCATACCCCGCTAATTAATCCCGCGCAGAACGGAGTACCCCAATGACCGTCTTTAGCTTCGCTTACACCCTGCATGTACTGGCCGCCCTGATCTGGGTCGGCGGTATGTTTTTCGCTTGGATGATCCTGCGCCCCGCCGCCATGGCCGCGCTGGACGGGCCGGCCCGGCTGAAACTCTGGGTAAATGTGTTTCAACGTTTTTTCGTGTGGGTCTGGGTGGCGGTGCTGGTGTTGCCGATCAGCGGTGTCGGCCTGCTGCAACTGCGCTTCAGCGGGTTTGAGACCGCGCCGCGTTATGTACAGGTCATGATGGGGTTGTATGTGGTGATGACGGCGCTGTTTATCCGGATTCAGGCGCTGAAGTTGCCGGAGCTGCGCGTGGCGGTGGCGGCTGAGGATTGGCCGGCCGGGGCTGCGGCCTTGGGGCAGATTCGTAAATTGGTGGGGATTAACTTGATAGTGGGGTTGGTGCTGGTGGCGATTGCTTCGGCACGGCCGATGTTCTAAAGCGCCTAGTAGACCGCTTTCGCGAGCAAGCCCGCTCCCACATTTGGAATGCGTTTCAAATGTGGGAGCGGGCTTGCTCGCGAAAGCGTCAGGCCAGTCGCCTCAGAGCCTCTGAATGGTCACAGCACCCGCAGGCCCCGCTGGCCCCGGCTGCCCTTCCAACCCGGCCCGGCCCTTTTCGCCGCCATCCGCGCGGTACACCAGGCACCCCTTGGACTGCCCGCCTTTACCCGGCTTGCCCGCCGTGCCCGCCAAACCACCGGCTCCGCCGTCCACCCAGACCTTGATTTTCTCGCCCGGGAAGTCCTGCGGCAATTCCACACGAACCTGCGCGCCCGCCGCGCCCGGCAGCCCGTCGCCGCCGTTGTCGCCATTGGCACCGCGCCCGGCCGAACCCCAGGTGCAGCCCGGGTCTTCGCCGTTGGCACCATCCAGCCCGGCATAACCCTGGGCACCCGCGCCACCGCGGGCATCCACCGACAGCTCATCGGCCGTCAGCGAGTTAATCCGCAACACCAGGTCACGCCCCGCCTTGGCCGGGCGCTCATGGGTACCGGGAGCGCCGCGTGAGGTGATCTGGCTGCCCTGCTCCAGCTGCGCCTGACGCACCTGCAGTTGCAACGTGGTGCTACCGGGCACGATGGCGATTCGCGCGTCGCGGCCCAGGTGCAGTTCATCCACGGTCACCTGGGTGATATTGGCGGGAATCAGCAAGGTGCCGTAATCCGCCACGTCCAGTCGCTCCAGTTGCAACACACCACTGCTGTTGGGCAGGCGCATCAAGGAGTTGGTCTCGACGCTGACGCTCTGGGCCAGGGCAATGGGGCTGACCAGCAGGGCCAACAGAAAAACCTTACGCATGATTGGCCTCCTTGTTTACATCATTAGTCGGTGTCGGCGTCGAAAAGCTCTGCACATGGAACATACCCACCAGCAGGATCTGTAAGCGGTCACGCCAGGGATGGGCACGGGTTTTCACACTGCCGTTGAACAACAGCAGTTCCAGAACATGGGTCAGCAACAACAGGCTGCCGGCCAGGTTGACCAACAGGTGGAACGGGTTGATCAGCGGTGTGATCAGGTTGACCACCACCACGACCCAGAACAGCAACGTCAAGAATTTACCCAGCCCCCAAAACACCTTCATCCCGCACGCTCCCCTTGCACATTATTCTTTGGGCGCACAGTAACGACTTCTACAGGCGTTGTGCCAGTGAAGGATTAAAAAATTGATGAAGGGGCCCCTGGGGATTCCACAGGGGCCTTGAGGCGGGGTCAGCGGTTGATCTGAATTTCCACGCGGCGGTTCAGCGCGCGGCCATCAGCGGTTTTGTTATCGGCTACGGGGTGGCTTTCGCCGGCGCCGGTCACGGAGACAAAACTGCTGCGCGGGATGCCGGAACTGACCAGGTAGTCGGTCACCGAATGAGCGCGTCGTTCAGAGAGTTTCTGGTTGTAGGCATCTTTACCGACGCTGTCGGTATGCCCGCTGACGCGCAGCTGCGCACTCGGGGCCTCTTTTTTCAGGCGGGTGGCAATCACGTCGAGCTTGGTTTTGTCGGCAGCCGTGAGCGTCGCGGAGTCGAACTCGAAGTGCACGTCACGAATCACGATGGTTTCTTCCTTGACCACCACCACTTCCTCTTGAACCACCGCTACCGGCACCGGAGGGCAGCCATTGGCGTCGACCTGCACGCCTTTTGGCGTGCCAGGGCACTTGTCGCGGCTGTCCGGTACGCCATCGCCGTCCTCGTCACCGTCGCCATGCACCCAGCAATAGGCGCCAGCCATGCCGCCAATCAGCAGTGCGCCGTAGCCTGCATAGGACGAGCTTTGGGTCGCACCAATGGCAGCACCGGTCACACCGCCGACGGCGGCACAGGTGGGCCAGTCGGTTTTTTGCAAGCCTGCGCAACCTGTCAATACTCCGGTTAGCAGAACCAAGGGTAGAGCTGTCCGCATGATGCTCATCTGACTTTCTCCTGAGGGGATCGGCGGGGGCCGACGAGTGGAGTAAAGACGGCTCTTTTCATCTGCGCCAGCGTGTCACACCCCAGTATTCATTGGGCCGAGCGGTTTATTCTCGCCGCCCGCTCTAGGCCCGCACGCTCAGGCAGGCTAGTCTCTACGGTCCTGATGTGAGGATCTTCGATGACTGCCGGTATTTCTTCCCGTACACCCCAGCAAGCGCTCGCTGCGCTGCTTGATCTTCACGCGCCCAAACGCCTGTTGTTATTGGGCGCCAGCCAGTTCCCGGCGCTGGATGCCTTTAAGGAAGCACACCCGGATACCGTGGTGTCCTTCGCCGAGCCCGGTCCCTTGCCCACCGACCTCGCGGCCCAGCGTTTTGACCTGGCACTGGCGGTCGGTTGCCTGGAACACCTGTCAAAACCTGCGGGCCTGACCCTGCTGGGGGGCATCCGCAACCTCAATGCCAGTCGCATTGCGGTGCTGGTGGACCTGGAGGCCTGCCACTGGAAAGACACCGATTTCTTCTCCCTGGCCCTGCAAGCCAGCGAGCGTTTCCAGCGCGACGATCAGGTTTTGACGCTGTTTACCTATGATCTGCTTGACTATAAACAGGTGCCGGATTGGCTGAACGCCCGCTTCTGGGCCAACCCGCAAAATTTCGGAAAGTATTGGTGGTAACCCGATGAGTACATCCATTTGCCCCTGCGGCAGCGGCAACCTGCTGGATGCCTGCTGCGGTCATTATCACGCCGGCCACCCGGCCCCCTGCGCCGAAGCGTTGATGCGTTCGCGCTACAGCGCCTATGTGCTGGGCCTGGTGGACTACCTGGTGGCAACCACCCTGCCTGCGCAGCAAGCCGGGCTGGACACGGCCGCCATCGGCGCCTGGAGCGCCCAAAGCACCTGGCTGGGCCTTTCAGTGGAAAGCTCCGAGGTGTTCGGCGGCCAGCCGGAACACGCCTTCGTGACCTTTACCGCTCGCTGGCATGACAGCACCGGCGAACACAGCCACCGCGAGCGCTCATCTTTCGTACAGAACAATGAGCACTGGTACTTTATCGACCCGACAGTGGACGTGAAGGCCGGGCGTAATGACGCCTGCGTGTG
Organism: Pseudomonas sp. IPO3774; assembly: GCF_013386835.1. NCBI lineage: Bacteria > Pseudomonadati > Pseudomonadota > Gammaproteobacteria > Pseudomonadales > Pseudomonadaceae > Pseudomonas > Pseudomonas sp. IPO3774. The sequence goes on along the minus strand of NZ_JACAQY010000030.1, from coordinate 20,875 downwards.
TGGCAGCGGGCAGAAATTCAAGAAGTGCTGTTCCGGCTACCTCTGACATTCATTGATACCCGACAGGCTCTCGCTTGCTATGCTGACTCTTCACACGGAGTAACGGCATGGTTTCTCAGGCGCGGGTATTCAGGACTTACAGCCTTCTGCTGGCATTGATGCTGGGGCTCTCCGGCTGCGCGTCGTGGTTCGCCGACGATACGCCCGCCCCCGAGGTGCGTCTGGTCAAGGTCGACCCCGTGCGGGTCAAGTTGCTGGAGCAGAAGTTCAAGCTGTATTTCCGCGTGGATAACCGTGACGACAACGACCTGACCGTACGCGGCCTGGTTTACAAGGTCAGCCTCGGCACGATGGTGCTGACCGAAGGCGAGTCCAACGAATGGCTGACCGTGCCACCCCACAGCCACGCTTTTTTCCGGGTATCGGTGCGCACCAACCTGTGGCCGCAGATCCGCGATGTGGTCGACATGCTGAAAAATCCGCGCGATCCCGTGCCCTATCGTCTTGAAGGCGAGTTGAAAACCGGTTTATTTATCGGGAACGACGTGCAGGTGTTGCGCAATGGCGAGATAATCCCCGGCGATTATATTCCGGAGCGACATCGATGACTCAGCAACCCCATGTCCATGGTCCCGACTGCAACCACGATCACGATCATCATGATCACGACCACGGCCATGTCCACGGCCCGAACTGCGGCCACGCTCACCAGGAGCCGGTGCGCAATACGTTGAAGGACGTGGGTCGTAACGATCCTTGCCCGTGCGGCAGCGAGAAGAAATTCAAGAAGTGCCACGGGGCTTGAGTTAAGAAACCCGATTCTCGAAACACTGCACATCCAAATGTGGGAGCGGGCTTGCTCGCGAAAGCGCAGTGTCAGTCAACCTCTCTGTTACTGATACACCGCTTTCGCGAGCAAGCCCGCTCCCACATTTAGCCTGCATTTCAAGGCCAGGATTTGCGCTGAAACTCCAACACCACCTCCAATCCCCCACCCTCCCGATTGCTCAAGCCCAACCGCCCGTCATGGGCACTGGCGATCGTATGCGCGATACTCAGCCCCAGCCCGTAACCACCGGTTTCCACATTGCGTGAGCCTTCCACCCGGTAAAACGGCTCCATCACCTGTTCCAGTTGTTCCTGGGGAATCCCCGGCCCACGGTCGCTGATGACAATCTTCAAGCTGTCCGCCTTGTCCTCTACCCGCACCACCACCTCGGAGCCATAACGCACCGCGTTCTCCAGCAGGTTCTGCACGCAACGCTTGAGACTGCGGGCATACCCCGGCAATGGCTGTTTGGCCCGCCCTTCTATCGTCACCGTCTCGCCCACGTCCTGCAGGTCCGCCTGCAAGCTTTGCAGCAAGGCGTTGATGTCGATGTTCTGGCGCTTCTCGTTGATTTCGCCGCTGCTGACGAAGTCCAGGGTGCTGGAAACCATGTGCTCCATTTCTTCCAGGTCGCTGCGAAAACGTTCCTTGGTGCGGTTGTCGTCGAGCATTTCTGTACGTAACCGCAGGCGCGTAATGGGCGAGCGCAGGTCGTGGGAAATCGCCGCCAGGAAGCGCGTGCGCTCGGCGATATTGGCGATCAGCCGCTGCTGCATGGCATTGAACGCCTGGGCGGCGCGGCGCACTTCGGTGGGCCCATCGAGGGCCAGCGGTGGCCGCTGGATGTCCCGGCCCAAGGCTTCGGCAGCCTTGGCCAGGGCGTTGAGCGGGCGAATGGCCAGGCGCACCGCCACCAGGGCAATGATCACCAGCACCAATACCCGCAGCAGATAAATGCGCATCACGTAATCGAACAGCAAGTCCATCGGCGAAGTACTGGTCCAGCCTTGTTCCTCGGTGGCCTGCACTTGCAGCCAGCGCCCGTCCGGCAAACGCAGGTCAATCAGGAATTGCCCCACCACAGGCCTGGAGCTGAGCAGAGTCGACAGCCCGGCATGCTGGCCCTCGGCATCCAGCAACTTGAGGCTCAACAGATGCAGGTTCTGGGTGTAGCCGGTTTTCTCCGAGAGCACTTTATTCAGCAAGCGCTCGGTGGCCTGGTCGCTGTCGCTGATGCTGCTTGTCACATCACTGGCCTGGTCACTCAGGGTCAGGCGAAAGCGCGGCGTATCGAGCAGCTTGATCAGCACATCCGCCTGCGCCGGATCGCTGTGTACCAGCCGCACCACGTCCGCCAGCCGCGTGGCGATCAGCCGGCTGGGGATTTCCAGCACCTGGCCGTGGCGCATGTCGTACCAGATGCTGCTGGTCAGGGCCTGGGCCGCGAGCATGCCGCTGACCAGGATCAGCACCAGCCGGCCGAACAGCGAACGCGGCAGCAGTTTCACGATTGCAGCGCCACGTCGTCGGCGGTGAGCATGTAACCCTCGTTGCGCACGGTCTTGATCAACCCGGCCGGCAACTGCGAGCGCAGTCGGCTGACGCACACATCAATCGAGCGGTCGAACGGCGTGCTGTCTTTGTCGAACACGTGGTTGAGCAAAAAGTCGCGGCTCAGCGGCCGGTTGGGATGCTGCAACAACAGGCGCAACACCCGGTAATCGGAGTTGCCGAGGCTGACCACCACGCCTTCCGGCGAAAGCAATTGGCGGGCCCGGGTGTCCAGCTGCCAGCCGGCAAAGCTGATGCTCGGTGCTTCATCGAGCCGCGCCCGGTCCGGAAAACTCTGCACCCGGCGCAGCACCACCTTGATCCGCACCAGCAACTCCCGCGGGTCGAACGGCTTGGGCAGGTAATCGTCGGCGCCGATTTCCAGGCCGACGATCCGGTCGATCAGCGTGCCCTTGGCGGTGAGCATGATCACCGGCGTGTTGGAGCTGACGCGCAATTCGCGGCACAAACTCAGGCCGTCTTCGCCGGGCAACATCAGGTCGAGGACGATCAGGTCGATGACATTCAGCGCCAGGCGGCGGCGCATTTCCTTGCCGTCGCCGGCGGTGGACACCTGGAAGCCGGCGTCACTCAGGTAGTCGCACAGCAATTGGCGGATTTGCGGGTCGTCATCAACGATCAGCAGGTGGTCTTGCTTGGCCATGGGGCAATTCGTCCGAAACTCAAAAGGCAGGAGATAGCCGAAACTTCAGCCAGGAGTACGCGCAAATGTAATGGAATGTTGTGGGAAGCGGTAATCACGCATCCACATTACAAAGCCACGGCATGGCGGCCGGTATCGGTCTTTAGACTACCGAATCTAAATGAGATTAATTGTAATTTAGCCTAGGTCACTCCGAATGCCATTGCCTACCCCTCGCGCCCTGTCGCTGCAATCTACCCTTGCGCCGATGTTCGGCCTGCTTGCCGCCGGCAGCGTTTCTCCCACCGCCTGGGCCGATGCGCCGGTGGCGGCGTCGAATGATTCAGTGCTGAGCCTGCCGGAAATCAAGATCGACGGTGAAGCCACTTCCGCCTTTAAAGTCGACCGGGTGACCTCGGCAAAAATCAGCCAGCCGCTGCTTGATGCCCCGCAAAGCGTAACCATCGTCCCGCAGCAAGTGCTCAAGGAGCAAAACGCGCAGACCTTGCAGGAAGTGTTGCGCAACGTGCCGGGCATCACCTTCATGTCCGGCGAAGGCAACCTGGGCTGGGGCGACCTGTTTTCGATTCGCGGGTTTTCCTCGGAGCAGAGCCTGACCGTCGACGGTGTGCGCGATGCCGGCCAATCGACCCGCACCGACACTTTCAACCTGCAACAGGCAGAAGTGTTCAAGGGCACCGGCTCGATCGAATCCGGCGTTTCCGCGGTAGGCGGCAGCGTCAACCTGGTGAGTAAAGAGGCGCACCTGGGGGATGCCAACAAACTCTCGGCCGGCATCGGCACCGACAGCTACCGCCGCCTCACCGGCGATTTCAACCAACAACTGAATGACACCACCGCCCTGCGCATCAACCTGATGAAGCACTACAACCAGGTGGCCGAGCGTGACGACGTGGACTACGACCGCTGGGGCATCGCGACCTCCCTCGGCTTCGGCCTGGGCACCGACACCCGCCTGTTTATCGACACCTTCTACCAGAAGGACGACAACACGCCGGACGGCGGTGTGCCGATCCAGCGCGGCACCGACGGCGACCGCATGCCGGGAGTCAAGCGCTCCAACTGGTATGGCGACTCGCACCTGTACACCCAGCAGACCAAAACCACTTCGCTGACCACCCGCTTCGAGCATGATTTCGACTGGAACGAAGCGACCCTGAAGAACCAGACCAAGTGGGAGCGTACCGACAACTTCGCGGTGCTCTCGCCCGCGCGCTTCTTCGCCGCCAACGGCAATGGCCAAAAAACCTGCACCGGCACGCGCTGTGCGACCTTGGGCTACACCGGCGTAGGACCGATCAGCCAAGTGCCCGGCAGCACGGTAAATGCCTACCCGGGATACGCCAACAGCGGTAACACCGCCTACGGTATTTTGCGAGGGAGCGACTTCGGTCAGTCGACGCGCTACACCATCCTCGACAACCAGACCGACTTCGCCTTCAAGCTCAATACCGGCGGGCTGGAACACGCGCTGGTCAGCGGGCTCGAGTTCTATCACGAGACCTACGGCGGCCTGAAACGCAACGCCGAAGTGCCGGCCGGCGATCTGTTCTTCGACATGAACGACCCGAACCACAGCTTCGCCAGCACCGAAGTGACCAAGGGTGAAGGCCAGCCACGCTCAGTGATCGACAACGCCGGCATCTACCTGGGCGATACCATCACCCTGAATGAACAGTGGCAAGTGCTCGGCTCCCTGCGCTACGACAACTGGCAGGCCAAAACCACCCAGCGTGGCCAAGCGTCCATCGACAGCACCGACGGTGCCGTGAGCGGCCGGGTCGGCGCGGTGTACAAGCCGTTGCCTAACGGCAGCATCTACGTGTCCTACAGCGAAGCGGCACAACCGTCAGCCCTGGGCGCGTCGACCAACAACCAGATCTACGGCGCCGCGAGCACCAGCAACTACACCCCGGCCAAGTCGAAGACCTACGAGATCGGCACCAAGTGGGACATTGCCCACGACCTGCTGAACGTCACCGCCGCGATCTTCCGCACCGAACTGGACAACTCCTGGGAATACCAGGACGGCGAAAGCGCTCCGGTACGCGCCCTCCCCGCCAAGCGCGTAGACGGTGTGGAACTGGGCCTGCAAGGCAATATCAGCCCGCGCTGGACGGTGTACAGCGGGTTCTCCGCGCTGAAAAGCACCCAGACCAAAGGGGCCAACAAAGGCGAGGAAGCCAAGAATGTTCCCGACCTGACCGCCAACCTGTGGACCACCTACGCCGTCACCGACGACCTGAGCCTGAGTTACGGCGCGCAATACGTAGGACGCCGCCGCTACAGCGACAACAAATACGTCGGCGGCCTGAACAACAACAGCAGCTACGCCACCGGCCCGTCCGGCGTGTACGCGATCTACACCCGTGACCACGAAAAGGCCCCCGGCTACTGGCTCAACAACGTGGCTGCGCAATACAAAGTGACCAGGCAAACCACGGTCAACCTCAACCTGAACAACGTGTTTAACAAGTTCTACTACAGCCAGATCGGCGCGTCCCTGGACGGCTTCCAGCTCTACGGCATTCCGGGCGCCGGGCGCACGCTCACCGCCAGTGTCGACTATGAGTTTTAAGCCGTGCTGATCGAAATCCCCGGCCTGTTGAGTGCCGAAGAAGTCGAGGTGGCCGTCGCCACCCTGCTCGATCAACCGTGGGTCGACGGCAAGGTCACCGCCGGGCAACGCTCGGCCAGGGCGAAAAACAACCGGCAGCTGTCGGAAGATGCGCCGGTAGCGATTCGCCTGGGTGAGCAGATTCTGTCTCGGCTGTCGGACAACGCGCTGTTCATGTCCGCCGCCCTGCCGAAGAAAATCTACCCGCCGCTGTTCAACCGCTACAGCGGCGGCGAGGCCTTCGACTGGCATATCGACAATGCGATTCGCGGCCTCAAGGGCGTGCGCGAACGGGTGCGCACCGACATCTCCGCCACCTTGTTCCTGGCTGATCCGGCCAGCTACGACGGCGGCGAACTGGTGATCCGCGACACCTTCGGCGAGCACGCGGTGAAGCTGCCCGCCGGGCACCTGCTGATTTATCCCGGCAGCAGTTTGCACAAGATCAACCCGGTCACCCGCGGCGAGCGCATCGCCAGTTTCTTCTGGGTCGAAAGCCTGGTGCGCGAAGACAGCCAGCGCCAACTGCTGCTGGACATGGACGTGGCTATTCAACGCCTCACCGCGCAACACGCCGACGACCACGCGTTGCTGCAACTGAGCGGCGCCTATCACAACCTTTTGCGGCGCTGGAGCGATGTCTGATGCGCCGCCTTCACCTGGAGTTCTCGCCATGCTGAAACCCCGCAACTTCCTCAAGCTGGGCGCGCTGTTTGCCGTGCTGATCCTCGGCCACGCCGAAACCGCCGCCGCCCATGAAGTCACCGACGTGCTGGGCCGCAAGGTCGAGGTGCCAGACCACGTGCAGCGCGTGGTGCTCGGCGAAGGCCGGCTGATTTCGGCCTTTGCCTTGCTGGACAAGGACGCGCCATTCCAACGGATTGTCGGCTGGCAGAATGATTTGAAACTGTTGGACGCCCACACCTATAACGCCTACGTGGCGAAATTTCCGACGGTAAAAGACATTCCGCTGATTGGCCAGGCGTCGGAGCAAAGCGTCAGCGCCGAGGAAATTCTTTCGCTGAAACCGGACCTGGCGGTGTTCAGCATTTCCGGCCATGGCCCGACTGAACACAGCCCGGTGGCGGACGTGTTGGCCAAGGCGGGCATTGCAGTGTTGTTCGTCGACTTCCGCATCAACCCGGTGCAAGGCACCCACGCCAGCATGACCGCCCTGGGTCAGGCCCTGGGCCGGGAAACCCAGGCCAAGGCGTTCCTCGACTTTTATGACCAGCACATCAAGGTGATCACCGACGCCGTCGCCACCTTGCCGGCCGGGCCGCGCCCGAGCGTGTTCCTGGAATTGCTCGCCGGCGCCTGGCAGGCACCGGGGCACACCACTGGCAAGAGCGGCATGGGTGAAGTGATCAAGCTGGTGGGCGGGCGTAACATCGCCGCCGACGTGGTGCCGGGGGCGCTGGGAGATATCAGTGTCGAGTACGCGCTGAAAGCTGACCCGGATGTGTATGTGGCCACCGGCAATCACAAGCCCGGGTTGATTCTGGGTGCTGGCGTGAGCAACGAAGACGCGCGTGCCGCGTTTGACGCCGTGCTGGCCCGCCCTGAGTTTGTGAACCTTCGGGCGATTCGTGAGGGCAATTCCCACGGTCTGTGGCATGACTTCTACAACTCGCCGTACAACCTGCTGGCGATTGAAGCGCTGGCCAAGTGGGTGCATCCGGAATTGTTCGCCAAGCTGGATCCCAAGGCGACCATGGAAGCGATGAACCAACAGTTCCTCGGCATGCCGCTGCAGGGTGCTTACTGGATTGATGGCAAACCCAAGTAATTCTTCTGTAGGAACACGGTAAGTGTGGGAGCGGGCTTGCTCGCGAATGCGGTGTATCAGTCGACATATTCGCTGACGGGTGCACCGCATTCGCGAGCAAGTCGAATCGTCGCACCGCCGCTCCCACATTTTGATCTCCATCGTTTTCGAGATTGTGTAATCCAATGACCACTCAAACCCTCGACCTCGCCACCGCCAGCCAAGGCTATCGCCGCCTGCTCGCGCGTCGTTGCTGGCTGCTGGCCCTGCTGGGTGGCGCGCTGATGTGCGCGATCCTCGTGGACCTGGCCAGCGGCCCGTCGGGCATGGGCCTTGGCGCCCTGCTCGATGGCTTGCTGCACCCGGCCCACCTGAGCGCCACCGACCAGGTGATCATCTGGAACGTGCGCCTGCCCTACGCCTTGATGGCGGTGTTGGTCGGTTGTGCGCTGTCGCTGGCGGGCGCCGAGATGCAGGCGATCCTTAACAACCCGCTCGCCAGTCCATTCACCCTGGGGGTTTCCTCGGCGGCGGCGTTGGGCGCGTCCCTGGTGATTGTGTTTCCGGTGACGACGCTGTGGGTGTCGGTCAATACGGCGATTTCCATTTCAGCCTTTGTGTTTGCCGCCGCCTCGGTCTTTTTGCTGCAGGCCATGTCGCGCCTGCGCGGAGCCGGGGTGGAAAGCCTGGTGCTGTTCGGGATTGCCCTGGTGTTCAGTTGCAACGCGGTGGTCGCCCTGTTGCAACTGGTCGCCACCGAAGATGTGCTGCAACAACTGGTGTTCTGGACCCTGGGCAGCGTGACCCGGGCCAACTGGGACAAGCTCGGCATCCTCGCGTTGGTGGTCGCCGTGGTCATGCCCTTTTCCTTCGCGGCCGCGCCACGCCTGACCCTGTTGCGCATGGGCGAAGACCGCGCGCAAAGCTTCGGTGTCGATGTGAAGCGCCTGCGGTTTTTCTCGTTGTTGCGCATCAGCCTGCTGTCGGCCACCGCCGTGGCGTTTGTGGGAACCATCGGATTTATCGGCCTGGTGGGTCCGCACATCGCGCGGATTCTGGTGGGTGAAGACCAGCGCTTCCTGCTGCCGGCCAGCGCGCTTGTCGGCGCGTTACTGTTGTCGCTGTCATCCATCGCCAGCAAGCTGATCATGCCCGGGGTGATCGTACCCGTGGGTATCGTCACCGCGCTGGTGGGCGTGCCGATTTTCGTGTTGCTGGTGTTCAAGCGCGGGAGGCAGTTATGAGCAGCGGGCTGTCGATTCAGAACGCCCAGGTCAGCTATGGCCGGCGCCAGATTGTGCATGACCTGAGTTTGCCAACCTTGGCCCACGGCAGCCTGACCGCGTTGATCGGGCCGAACGGTGCGGGCAAGTCGACGTTGCTGAGGGCGGTGGCGGGGCTGGAAAAGATGCAGGGCGTTGTCAGATTGGGTGACCTGGACCTGACGAAAATGTCCGTCGGTGAACGCGCCCGGCGTGTGACCTATATGCCGCAAAACCTTCCGCCGGGCTTGAGCCTGAGTGTGATGGAAAGCGTGATCGCGGCGCTGCGGGTGGCGAACGTCGAGGGCATTGCGCTTTCAAGCGACGCGTGCATGCGCGAGGCCTTTGATGCGTTGCAAAGGATTGGCATCGCTCATCTGGCGGATCAGCTATTGAGCACGTTATCCGGCGGCCAGCGGCAACTGGTCAGCCTGGCGCAACTGATTGCGCGTCGGCCACAGGTGATGCTGCTGGATGAACCCACCAGTGCGCTGGACTTGAACTACCAGTTGAAGGTCATGGATTGCGTGCGCGACCTGGTGCGGGAACACAACCTGATCGCCGTGGTGGTGCTGCACGACATCAACCTCGCGGCGCGCTATGCCGACCATATCGCGGTGCTGCGCCAGGGCCGGCTGTACGCCAGTGGCGCGGCGGATGACGTGCTGGATACGGCGCTGTTTGCCGAAGTCTATGGTGTGCGGGTACGCATCGAGCGATGCTCACAACAAACGTTGCAGGTGTTGGTGGACGGCGCCGTAACCTGACCTCCCTACGGGAGGAGGGTTTCTGAAGAGATGACGGTGGCGTACTCGCCGTGCAGGTTGCCCAACGACATGGCATGTACCGCCTGCGCCGAATGCATCTGCCCGAAAAAGTCCGCCTTGTCGAAGGTGTAGCAGGCATCTTCGATAACCCACGTCTCAAACCCCAGGTTGCCGGCACTGCGGGCCGTGGCCTCCACCGAGTTATGGGTGGCCACGCCCACCAGCACCACTTGCCGAAGCCCGGCCTCACGCAACCTCGCTTCCAGCCCCGTCCCACAAAATGCGTCCGGCACCCGTTTCTGGATCAACTGCTCACCCGCCTGCGGAATAAATGCATCCTGAAACTCCACCCCCGACTGCTGCGGCCAGAACACCGATTCCGGTGAATGGGACAGATGCTGCACATGAATCACCGGCCAGCCTTCGCGCCGCCAATGCGCCAGCAACGCCAGCATGCGCGCCTCGGCGTGCGGATTATTGCGCCGTCCCAGCCTGGGATGATGAATGCCTTTTTGCTGGTCAATCAGAATCAACGCTGCGCCCGCACGAATTTCCATATCGATAGACCCAAATGTTTCATTGAATTTTCGTCACCCTAACATCACCTATACCTACAGGCATTCGCTCAAGCGTCACCACCCTTGGAGAGCTTCATGATCGACCTGTATTACTGGACCACCCCCAACGGTCACAAAGTGTCGTTGTTCCTGGAAGAAGCCGGCCTGCCTTACGAGGTACACCCGATCAACATCGGCCAGGGCGATCAGTTCAAGCCCGACTTCCTGAAGATCGCCCCCAATAACCGCATCCCGGCCATCGTCGATCAGAACCCGACCGACGGCGGCGCGCCGATTTCCCTGTTCGAATCCGGTGCGATCCTGCTGTACCTCGCGGAAAAAACCGGCAAGTTCATTCCCCAGGACCTGCGTGGTCGTCAGGAAGCGCTGCAATGGCTGTTCTGGCAAATGGGTGGCCTGGGCCCGATGGCCGGCCAGAATCACCACTTCAGCCAGTTCGCCCCGGAAAAGATTCCCTACGCGATCAAACGCTATGTGGATGAGACCGCCCGCCTGTATGGCGTGCTGGACCGGCGCCTGGCCGACCGCACGTTCGTGGCCGGCGAGGAATACAGCATTGCCGACATGGCGATCTACCCGTGGATCGTTTCCCACAAGTGGCAGAGCCAGAAGCTGGAAGACTTCCCACATGTAGAACGCTGGTTCAACCACATCAAGCAACGCCCGGCGACGGTGCGTGCCTATGAGCTGGTGCAGAAGGTCAATCCGCCAAAATCCTGAAGGTCAACGGGATCAAAATGTGGGAGCGGGCTTGCTCGCGAATGCGGTGGATCAGCCACAACTCTTTTAGCTGATACACCGCATTCGCGAGCAAGCCCGCTCCCACACTGATTTGTGCCCGACTAGAAACCTTACGCAAATCCTGAAATAAGCATCGCCTCCCGCTTGCGTCGTTTCGCCGCGCTCACTAACGTAGCGCCTTTACTGACGCTACCCCCCGCAGGAGCTTTGCCATGGCCTCGCCAGCCCTCTCACATTTTCTTCCCCGGTTCGGCGTTGCCGCGGCAATTGCCAGTGCCTTGGGCCTGGCCGGTTGCCAGTTACAGAGCACCCAAGACACCCTGCCTCCGGTTTCCGGCGTACAGCCGATCAAGGGCCTGGCGCAGAACGTTTCGGTGCGCCGTAACAGCCAGGGCATCCCGCTGATTGAAAGCAGCACCTTCCACGATGCGCTGTTCACCCTGGGCTACGTGCACGCCAGCGACCGCATCACCCAGATGGTCACCCTGCGCCTGCTGGCCCAGGGCCGCCTGGCGGAAATGTCCGGGCCGGATGTGCTGGATGTCGACCGTTTCATGCGGGCGGTCAACCTGCGCAAAAGCGCCGGCGAGCTATATAACGCCTCGTCGCCGCGCCTCAAGCGCTTCTTTGAGGTGTATGCGCGCGGGGTCAACGCCTACCTGTTCCGCTACCGCGACAAGCTGCCGCCAGACCTGGCCCAGACTGGCTACAAGCCTGAATACTGGAAGCCGGAAGATTCGGCGCTGCTGTTCTGCCTGCTGAATTTCAGCGAGTCGACCAACTTGCAGGAAGAGCTGTCGTCATTGGTGCTCGCGCAAAAAGTCGGTGCCGACAAACTCGCCTGGCTGACCCCGAGCTACCCGGATGAACCGCTGCCAGTGGCCGAGTCCGACAAGCTCAAGGGCATCAACCTGGGCCAGATCCCGGGCCTCGCTGCGCTGACCAGCCTCAGCGAGCACCTCGACACCCTCAACACCCTGGGCACGTCCAGCTCCAGCAACTGGGCGATCGGCCCGCAGCGCAGCCGCAGTAACAAGAGCCTGCTGGCCAATGACCTGTCGACCTCGATGCAGGCCCCGTCGCTGTGGAACTACGTGCAGATCCGCTCGCCGAAATACCAGGCCGCCGGTGTGTCCATCGCCGGTTTGCCAACCCTGCTTTCCGGCTTCAACGGCAAGGTGGCCTGGAGCATGAGCCAGGTCTCGGGTGACACCCAGGACGTATTCCTGGAGAAGGTCAAGCGCCAGGGCAACGCGCTGTACTACGAAAACAACGGCAAATGGCTGCCCGCCATCGTGCGCAATGAAACCTACTTCGCCAAGGGCCAGCGGCCGATTCGCGAAGCGGTGTACGAAACCCGCCACGGGCCGCTGCTCAACAGTGCCCAGTCGCTGACCAGCGGCTACGGCCTGGCGTTGCAAACCGCCGATTTCAAGGACGACAAGAGCCTGGACGCGTTCTTCGACCTGTCACGTGCGCAAACCGCCGGTAAAGCGTCTGACGCCACCCGGGAAATTCGCGCAATTGCCTTGAACATGGTCTTCGCCGACGCCAGCAGCATTGGCTGGCAAGTGACCGGGCGGTTCCCCAACCGCCGTGAAGGCGAAGGCCTGGTGCCATCGCCGGGCTGGGACGGGCGTTTCGACTGGGATGGCTACGCCGACGCGATGCTGCACCCCTACGATCAGGACCCGGCCCAGGGTTGGATCGGCACGGCCAACCAGCGCACCATTCCCCGTGGCTACGGCATGCAACTGTCCAACTCGTGGGCCGCGCCGGAACGCGCCGAACGTATCGCGCAACTGGCCGGCAGCAGCAAGCATGACAGCCGCAGCATGATTGCCATGCAGTACGACCAGACCACCACGTTTGCCGCCAAGCTCAAGAGCATGTTCCAGGCGCCGGGCATGGCCCAGCCGCTGAAACAGGCGATCGATGGATTGCCGGTGGCAGACCAGGCCAAGGCGCGGGAAGCACTGAGCCGCCTGATGGCCTTCGACGGTCGGCTGGCACCCACCTCCGCCGACGCGGCGATTTATGAGTTGTTCCTGCAGGAAAGCGCCAAGCAGATTTTCCTCGACGAACTCGGTCCGGAAAACAGCGCCACCTGGAAAGCCTTTATCGGTAACGCCAACCTGTCGTACTCGGCGGTGGCCGACCACTTGCTGGGGCGCGAAGACAGCCCGTTCTGGAATGACGCCCGCACCGGGCAGAAAACCGACAAGCCGGCGATACTCGCCCGCAGCCTGGCCGCCGCGATCACCGCAGGCGACAGCGCGCTGGGCGCCGATCACAAGGCCTGGCAGTGGGGCAAACTGCACAGCTACACCTGGAAGAACACCAGCGGCCAGGCCATTCGTGGCCCACTGGCCGCGGGCGGCGATCACAACACCCTGAACAGCGCACCGTATAGCTGGGGCCAGAGTTTCGACACGACCCAGGTGCCGGCGCTGCGGATGATTGTCGACTTCGGCCTGGCGGAACCGATGATGGGCCAAAGCGGCATCGGCCAATCCGGCAACCCGGCCAGCCCGAACTATGCCAATGGCATCGACCCGTGGCTGAAGGCGCAATACCTGAGCTTCCCGATGCAGCCACAGAACTTTGACGGGGTGTACGGGAAGACGCGGTTGACGCTGGTGCCGGGCAAGTAACCCGGTTTCCCTGACTCAACCGGATCAAAATGTGGGAGCGGGCTTGCTCGCGAAAGCGGCGGATCAGTCACCAGAGCTATTGACTGACACACCGCATTCGCGAGCAAGCCCGCTCCCACATTTGATTGCATGCATTCCGATAGAACTTCTCCACCCGCCCCCGCCTCATAATTAACAAGCCCACCTCCACGGCACGCCCATGGACCTTGTTATCGCCCGGCCCGAAGGCCTCTACTGCCCCGCCGGGGATTTCTACATCGACCCCTGGCGCCCGGTGGAACGTTCGGTCATCACCCACGCCCACGGCGACCACGCCCGCACCGGCAACCAACACTACCTGGCCGCAGCCCCCGGCGAAGGCATCCTGCGCTCGCGCCTCGGCCAGGACATCAACCTGCAAACCCTGGCCTACGGCGAAAGCCTGCGCCACCACGGCGTCACCTTGAGTTTCCACCCCGCCGGCCATGTCCTCGGCTCCGCCCAGGTGCGCCTGGAATACCAGGGTGAAGTCTGGGTCGCCTCCGGCGACTATAAAGTCGAGCCCGACGGCACCTGCGCGCCGTTCGAACCGGTGCGCTGCCATACGTTTATCACCGAATCGACCTTCGGCCTGCCGATCTACCGCTGGCAGCCCCAGGCGCAGATTTTTGCCGGGATCAACGACTGGTGGCAGGCCAATATCGCCGCCGGCAAGGCCAGCGTATTGTTCTGTTATTCCTTCGGCAAAGCCCAGCGGATTCTCCACGGCATCGACGCCAGCATCGGCCCGATCCTCAGCCATGGCGCGGTCGAACCCTTGAACCGGGTGTACCGCGAAGCTGGCATCTATATCCCTGAAACCCTCTACGCCGGCGACTTCAAAAAGACCGACCCTTTATTGCGCCAGGCCCTGATCATCGCCCCGCCCTCCGCCGGTGGCAGCACCTGGATTCGCCGCTTCGGCGACTACAGCGACGCCTTCGCCAGCGGCTGGATGCGCCTGCGCGGCACCCGGCGGCGGCGCGGCGTGGATCGCGGCTTTGTGCTCTCGGACCACGCCGATTGGCCCGGACTGTTATGGGCCATTGAGCAAACCGGTGCCGAGCGGGTAATGGTCACCCACGGTTCTGTGGGCGTATTGGTCAGGCACCTGCGGGAAAAGGGCCTGGATGCCCAGGGATTCACCACCGAATACGGCGATGACGAAGAGGAGGCCACGTCATGAAAGCGTTCGCCGAGCTGTACGCCAACCTCGACGCCACCACCTCCAGCAACGCCAAGCTCGCCGCCTTGCAGGCTTATTTCCTACAGGCGCCCGCGGAAGATGCTGCGTGGGCGGTGTACTTTTTATCCGGAGGCCGGCCCCGACAACTGGTGCCCACCCGGTTGCTGCGGGACATGGCCACCGAAGCCGCGAGCATTGAGCCGTGGCTGTTCGAAGAGAGTTATCAGTCGGTAGGCGACCTGGCGGAAACCATTTCCCTGCTGTTACCGGAATCGCCCCACACCTCGGACGATGGTCTGGCCGCGTGGCTGGAAGAAAAACTCCTGCCCTTGCGTGGCCTGCCGCCAGAAGAACTGGCAGAACGCCTGCCCGCGTTGTGGGCACAGCTGGATCAGCCGAGCCTGATGCTCTGCATCAAGCTGATCACCGGCAGCTTCCGGGTCGGTGTGTCGAAGTTGCTGGTCACCCGCGCCCTGGCC
This sequence comes from Pseudomonas sp. IPO3774, assembly GCF_013386835.1. Lineage (NCBI taxonomy): Bacteria > Pseudomonadati > Pseudomonadota > Gammaproteobacteria > Pseudomonadales > Pseudomonadaceae > Pseudomonas > Pseudomonas sp. IPO3774. The sequence continues at coordinate 5,761 of NZ_JACAQY010000030.1, read as the reverse complement.
GCCATGGCCGGGCTGGACAGCAAACGCGTGGCCCAGCGGCTGGTGGGCTACACCGACCTGTCGAACCGTCCGACGGCCGAAGGCTACTTGAAGCTGATTGCCGCCGAATCGTCCGACGAACACGCCCAGCGTGGCGGGCAGCCTTATCCGTTTTTCCTGGCCCATGGCCTGGCCCAGCCGGTGGAGCAGTTCGATGCCTTGCTCGGCTCCCCTGCTGACTGGCAAGTGGAATGGAAGTGGGACGGTATCCGCGCACAACTGGTCAAGCGCGAAGGCCGCTTGTGGGTCTGGTCTCGGGGCGAAGAACTGGTCACCGAGCGCTTTCCGGAGCTTCATGACCTGGAAAACAGCCTGCCCGATGGCACGGTGATCGACGGCGAAATCGTGGTGTGGAAGGACTCGGTGCAACCCTTCGCCCTGCTGCAACAGCGCATTGGCCGCAAGACCCTGGGCAAGAAAATCCTCGAAGACGCGCCGGTCGCCGTGCTGGCTTATGACCTGCTGGAACACCACGGCGAAGACTGGCGCAACCACACCCAGGCCGAACGCCGGGCGCAACTGGAGCTGGTGGTCAGCGACTGCGACCAGCCAACGTTGCGCACGTCGCCAGTGCTGATCGGCGATAGCTGGCAAGACTTGGCAGAGCAGCGTGAGGCGTCCCGCAGCCTGGGCGTGGAAGGCATGATGCTCAAGGCCCGGGACGGGCTCTACGGCGTGGGCCGGACCAAGGACATGGGCGTGTGGTGGAAGTGGAAAGTCGACCCGTTCAGCGTCGATGCGGTGTTGATCTACGCCCAGCGCGGCCATGGCCGGCGCGCCAGCCTGTACAGCGACTATACCTTTGCGGTGTGGGACGGCCCGCCCGGTACTGAGCGTACGTTGGTGCCGTTCGCCAAGGCGTATTCGGGGCTGACCGATGAGGAAATGCGCAAGGTCGACGCCATCGTGCGCAAGACCACCGTGGAGAAATTCGGCCCGGTGAGCAGCGTCACGCCGAGCATGGTGTTTGAACTGGGTTTTGAAGGGATTGCCCTGTCCAAGCGGCACAAGAGCGGGATTGCGGTGCGTTTCCCGAGGATGTTGCGCTGGCGCCAGGACAAGGCCGTCGAGGAAGCCGACAACCTGGCGACCCTGCAGGATTTACTGGCCTGACACGCCTCTCACGAACGCCACCGATCAATGTGGGAGCGGGCTTGCTCGCGAATGCGGTGTGTCAGTCAATACATGTACCGACTGATCCACCGCATTCGCGAGCAAGCCCGCTCCCACATTTGAAAACCTCACACGCCCCAAAATAATGCATAGATTGATCAATGCCCATTTTCGGGCATTTCCTACTGGCACAACTCCTTAATCTCACCTTTTAAAACGACCATTCGGAACTATGGTGCAGAAATTGCTACTTGAGTCCGGTCTGACACCGTTCAGTAACAGTCCTAACCGCGCCACAAGCGCTTATCTTGGTTTCCAGGGATTACATAATGAAAAAAGCATTGCTGACCCTTTCTGCACTGGCTCTGTGCATGGCCGCCGGTTCCGCGCTGGCCAAGGAATACAAGGAATTGCGTTTTGGTGTCGATCCGTCCTACGCGCCGTTTGAGTCTAAAGCCGCTGACGGCAGCCTGGTGGGCTTCGATATCGACCTGGGCAATGCCATCTGTGCCGAGCTGAAGGTCAAGTGCAAGTGGGTCGAAAGTGATTTCGACGGCATGATTCCAGGCCTCAACGCCAACAAGTTTGACGGCGTGATTTCCTCGATGACCGTGACCGAAGCCCGTGAAAAGGCGATCGACTTCTCCAACGAGCTGTTCTCCGGCCCAACTTCCCTGGTGTTCAAAAAGGGCGCGAACTACTCCACGCCTGAGTCCCTCAAGGGCAAAAGCGTTGGCTACGAGCAAGGCACCATCCAGGAAGCCTACGCCAAGGCCGTACTGGACAAGGCCGGTGTCACCACCAAGGCCTACGCCAACCAGGACCAGGTGTACGCCGACCTGACTTCCGGCCGCCTGGACGCTTCCGTGCAGGACATGCTGCAAGCCGAACTGGGCTTTTTGAAGTCGCCAGCCGGTGCTGACTACGAAGTCAGCAAGGCCATCGACGATCCACTGCTGCCGTCCAAAACTGCGGTCGGTATCAAAAAAGGTAACAAAGACCTCAAGGCCTTGTTGGATAAAGGTATCAAAGCGTTACACGATGATGGCACCTACGCCACCATCCAGAAGAAACACTTTGGCGATCTGAACCTGTACAGCGGCAAATAATGCCTGGGGCGCCTTTCCTCTGGAGGGGCGCTTTTTTATCGCCATAGGTCCTGATTTATGTTCGAAGATCTTTTGCAAACCCTGGGGCTCAGTGCCTTCAGCTTGAAGGGTTTCGGCCCGCTGTTGCTGCAAGGCACCTGGATGACCGTCAAGTTGTCAGTGTTCTCCCTGGCCGTCAGCGTGTTGCTGGGCCTGCTCGGGGCTACCGCCAAACTGTCCAGCCTGCCGTTCCTGCGGATTCCCGCGCAGATCTACACCACCCTGATTCGCGGCGTGCCCGACCTGGTGCTGATGCTGCTGATTTTCTACAGCCTGCAAATCTGGCTGACCAGCTTTACCGACTTTATGGAATGGGACTACATCGAGATCGACCCATTCAGCGCCGGGGTCATCACCCTGGGCTTTATCTACGGTGCGTATTTCACCGAGACCTTTCGCGGCGCGATCCTCGCCGTGCCCCGTGGCCAGTTGGAGGCCGCCACGGCCTACGGGCTCACGCGTGGCCAGCGGTTTCGCTTCGTGACCTTCCCGCAGATGATGCGCTTCGCCCTGCCGGGCATTAACAACAACTGGTGCGTGATGCTCAAGGCCACCGCCCTGGTGTCGATCATCGGCCTGGCCGACCTGGTCAAGGCCGCGCAGGATGCCGGCAAGAGTACTTATCAGCTGTTCTATTTCCTGGTGATCGCCGCGTTTATCTACCTGTTGATCACCAGCGCGTCCAACTTCGTCCTGCGCCGCCTCGAACGGCGCTACTCCGCAGGCTCCCGGGAGGCAGTGCGATGATCGAACTTATCCAGCAATACTGGCGCCCCTTCCTATATAGCGACGGCCAGCACATCACCGGGTTGGCCATGACGATGTGGCTGCTCAGCGCGTCGATCTTCATCGGCTTCCTGGTATCGATCCCGCTGTCCATTGCGCGGGTGTCGCGCAATCGCTGGGTGCGCTGGCCGGTGCAGTTCTACACCTACCTGTTTCGCGGCACGCCGCTGTATATCCAGTTGCTGATTTGCTACACCGGGATCTACAGCATCGCGGCGGTTCGCGCGCAGCCGGTGCTGGACGCGTTCTTTCGTGATGCGATGAACTGCACGATTCTCGCCTTCGCCCTCAACACCTGCGCCTACACCACGGAGATTTTTGCCGGCGCGATCCGCAGCATGGCCCACGGCGAAGTCGAAGCGGCGAAAGCCTACGGCCTCAGCGGCTGGAAGCTGTATGCCTACGTGATCATGCCGTCGGCCCTGCGCCGCTCGCTGCCGTACTACAGTAATGAAGTGATCCTGATGCTGCACTCGACGACGGTGGCCTTCACCGCGACCATCCCGGATATCCTGAAAGTCGCCCGGGACGCCAACTCGGCCACCTACATGACCTTTCAATCATTCGGTATCGCTGCGCTGATCTACCTGACCGTGACCTTTGCCCTGGTCGGTCTGTTTCGTCTGGCGGAGCGTCGCTGGCTGGCCTTTCTCGGCCCCAGCCACTAAGGAGCCTTCATGCGTCATCAGATTCATCCACTTGTGGCGCCGGTGCCGGGCACGGAGCGACAAATCCACAGTTTCCACTTCGAGCCGGAGCAGGCCGAAGGCAAGGTCTACATCCAGTCGTCACTGCACGCCGACGAATTGCCGGGCATGCTGGTGGCCTGGCACTTGAAGGCGCGCCTGGCGGAGCTGGCTGCGGCCGGCCGCCTGCGCAGCGAGATCGTGCTGGTGCCGATCGCCAACCCGACCGGCCTGGAACAGGTGTTGATGGACATCCCCCTGGGCCGCTATGAGCTGGAAAGCGGGCAGAACTTCAACCGCCTGTTTGTCGACCTGTCCGACGAGGTTGGCAATCAAGTCGAAGGCCTGCTGGGAGATGATCCTGCGCACAACGTCGAACTGATCCGCGATGCGCTGACCATGGCCCTGGCGGCGCAAACGCCCGTCACACAACTGGAATCCCAACGCCTGGTGCTGCAACGACTGGCGTGTGATGCCGACATGGTGCTGGACCTGCACTGCGACTTCGAAGCCGTTGCACACCTGTACACCACCCCCGAGGCGTGGCCGCAGGTGGAGCCGCTGGCGCGCTATATCGGTTCGGAAGCCAGCCTGTTGGCTACCGATTCCGGTGGGCAGTCGTTCGATGAGTGTTTCACGCTGGTGTGGTGGCAATTGCAACAACGGTTTGGCGAGCGCTTCCCGATTCCGATGGGCAGCTTTTCGGTGACCGTCGAGTTGCGCGGCCAGGGCGACGTCAACCACGGCCTGGCCAGCCTCGACTGCCAGGCGATCATCGATTACCTGATTCACTTCGGCGCAATCAGCGGCGAGCCGGCACCGCTACCGGAATTGCCCTACCCCGCCACACCGCTGGCGGGCGTCGAGCCGGTGGCCACAGCCGTGGGCGGTTTGCTGGTATTCAGCGCGCTGCCTGGGGAATACGTGGACGCCGGGCAACTGATCGCCGAAATCATCGACCCCATTTCCGACCGCGTAACGCCAGTGCATTGCCGCAATGCCGGGCTGCTTTACGCTCGTTCGCTGCGGCGCATGGCCACTGCCGGGATGGTCATTGCCCATGTCGCAGGCACTGAAGCCTATCGCAGCGGCTACCTACTTTCGCCTTGAGGATGCACGCCCCATGTACAAATTGACCGTTGAAGGCCTGCATAAAAGCTATGGCGACAATGAGGTGCTCAAAGGTGTCTCGCTCAAGGCCAGGACCGGTGATGTGATCAGCTTGATCGGCGCCAGTGGCTCGGGCAAGAGTACCTTTTTGCGTTGTATCAATTTTCTTGAACAGCCCAATGATGGCGCGATGACGCTGGATGGGCAGCAGATTCGCATGGTCAGTGACCGCCATGGGATGCGCGTGGCGGATGATGCTGAGTTGCAGCGCCTGCGTACGCGGTTGGCGATGGTGTTTCAGCATTTCAATCTGTGGAGCCACATGAGTGTGCTGGAGAACATCACCATGGCGCCGCGCCGGGTGCTGGGTTGCAGCAAGAAGGACGCCGAGGATCGCGCTCGCCGGTATCTGGACAAGGTGGGGTTGCCGGCGCGGGTGGCCGGTCAATATCCGGCGTTTTTGTCGGGTGGCCAGCAACAGCGGGTGGCGATTGCCCGGGCGCTGGCGATGGAGCCAGAGGTGATGCTGTTTGACGAGCCGACTTCGGCGCTGGACCCGGAGTTGGTGGGTGAGGTGTTGAAGGTGATCCAGGGTTTGGCTGAGGAAGGCCGGACGATGATCATGGTGACCCATGAGATGAGCTTTGCGCGCAAGGTGTCGAGCCAGGTGCTGTTTTTGCACAAGGGGTTGGTGGAGGAACAGGGTGCGCCGGAGGATGTGCTGGGTAATCCGAAGAGCGAGCGGTTGCAGCAGTTTTTGAGTGGGAATTTGAAGTAGCCCGCAGGGGTTGGGTGTATATCCGTTATTTAGGTAACGGCCACTTATGGTTCCGCTCTTACAGCGGCTCACTTTTGAAGAGCGCAAAAGTAAGCAAAACG